>CAJTLE010000118.1 GCA_910577085.1 uncultured Allobaculum sp.
TGGTTAATGCAGATCCGCAGAGTCCGGAATTAGGCTGAACGTTCCGGAGTGCCTGTTTAGACCTGTGAAAGGTCAATTCTCAAATAACGTAGTCAGTTAAGACTCAGGCTAGTCAATCAGGCTTGAATAAAGGTGTTTTAAAGCCTTATCTTCAAGCCCCATCCAAATTGCGAAGCAGTTTGGGTGGGGTCATTGACTGGCAGGTCTGAATCTTCCATCGACGCAGCGTCGTATCCGATACAGTGGATTTGAAATGTGAGTCCTGACCATCGCTTTTCGATATGGGCAGCGTGCTGACGAGTTCTTCCTTCAGTTCTATACTCTGAATCCTGAAGTTCTTGATAGGGGAGTCGTTCTTTTCCATCGAACAGAAGAACGTTGACGATATCCGCAAAAACGTCATTGTGGCGGATCAGTTTTTCAATCGCATGTTTTGTGGCATTTCTTTTTCTCCTTTGGTCAAATTTTGAATGAACCGGTGTGATCGCAGTGCGGGAATATGGATCACATACCTGTTTCTTTATTGTCAGAGCCAGTTTGAATGACCAAAGATCGCTGGATCTTGAAGTCATTCTTTTCAGTTGACAAGCACCTTCTTTCTTCAGCCCCGACATTTTCATATACGGAGAATTTCAAGAACTGTCTGCCAATCGGCTAAGTTTTTTTGAAAATTTTTTCGGCCCGAAAAATGGCTGGAAATCCAGGGAAGGGTCGACTGCAAGTTGTGCAAAGATCCATTAGCCAGCAGGCAGATGCAGGAAGAAGAGCTGAGGCAGATTTACAAAAGGAAAGCGGTTGACATTTTCGCAAACGGAAAAATGCAGAGGGTCTGGTGAGAAAACGTGCGGTCCGAAACTGGTTGTAAGAAAGAAAATGGGGAGAAATTTGGAAGTTGAAAATGAATCGAAAAGAGATTGTTGAAGGATCAAAACTGAGAAAAAACGACAAAAAGGGCAGAAAAAAAGGCACTGGACGTCACAGTGCCTTTTCCCGAAAGGTCTCATGACCTTTCTCCGCCATTTATGATCAGCGGCGGTTCAGCATAAAAAATAGAAAGGAGGTTTGTCCGGTCACCCGGGCAGACTCATTATATAACGAAACAAAGTCTTGACAAAGACAGATTGCAGTTTCATCAAGCTGGATGCCAATTTTGGTAGATTTTAAAACAAAAATAGGGATCTTCACCTTGTTAAATTCCAAACTTTCAAAAGATTTTGTCCGAATGAGCCTGTTCTTTTTCCAAATCGGATGAAAACTATTGATTCCTGTCTGAAATGTGGTTCACAAAGGATATTCAAAAACAGTTGTTTCGTTTCTGGCAAAAACGACAGGAATGATTGCCCATAGAAATTTTCACCACCCACCAGACAAGTATCCATCTTTTGAATCCTCGTTTTTATCCTTTTTCAAATCTGATTTCTGAATAGGGCCTGGTATGGTGAAGAATCGTCCGCGCGCCTGACCGATGGATCGGCTGGATCTGTTCAGTCATTCAATTGCTTAAAAAATTCAAAGCACCTGGAGAGGGGAAAAGAAAATTTCAGGAAGGACTTCAAATAACGCACGAAGGCCAGGTAAGAAATGAGGTCTGGAGCAGGTGAAGTTGTTCCCAGGAACCGGTCTTATTCAAAAAAGAGGGGATGGATCAGAAAATCATCCGGATTCTGGCAGTTTCTGATACTCACAGACCAATATTTCACCGTTTCTGGTTCACTTACAGGCTGAACAAGGTAGAATTCTAACCAGAGAACATTTAAGAAGCGTCACATTTTTCAAGATTACACGCTAAACTGAAAGATAAAGGTTTTGGAGCGAATGGACGTTTTCGTGAATCTCTTCTTCAAATATGTGAATTAAAAATAATTCGGAATTTAATTCTTCTCGATTTGTCTCAAGGATTCTCAAATCAAAAATAGATCAATGATAAATCCAGTCCGTCGATCTTTCAGGCAGGAAAAGGGGCCTGGCTGATTCCACAGGAAAACAGATCGTCACGGATCAATAAGATCAATAAATAGAAAGCATAAAGAATAAGAATGGATCAACGATCCATCAGAAAGGATGAGGGGCATGGCATTACGTAAAGATCAAGTTATCGTCTGGTTTTCACAGACGGAAAAGGGGAATCAGAAACAGTTGTTTCTGCTGGCCTGCCCGTATTCCCGGCTCAAAGACGTCGATAACCGTCTGCAGGCGGCGGTGACAAAGAAAGTGAAGGGAAGCCGTCTGGAACATCTCGATCCAGGCTTGCTGGAAGAAGCATCGATTCCATTTGTCCAGGACTATCTGGACACAATCTTTCGAATCGCCGATCTTTGCGGCTTTGGCATTACCTACCCGGCAAAGGCGGCCCAGCTGGAACAGAAAGCCTTGAATCTGGCTTCTTCCTTTTTAAAGGAACAATATCCAGGCTGTGAATTTCTGATCCGCTATGATGAACGAAAAATCAGAGCGTCTTTAATCAGCGGCTGGATGCGTAAGACCCAGCTGCCCGCCCAGGTAGATCCAACGGATCTTTCCACTTCGGTTGGTCTACAGAGCGCAAGATTACTGGGAGCGTTGAGTAAAGGTTCCTCAGATGCGCTGATCAGCGACCTGTATGAAAAAGTACGGATGCAAAGCCTGATGGCCCGTAAGTGGAAACTGGTTCTCGCAAAAGATCTCTATCTGGATCTGGTTGAGGGCAAGGCAAAGGACAGTGTTCAGACTTTATTTGAACGGATTCCGGAGCTGGTAGAGGAAGGTCAGTTTGAAAAATGGCTCAAAAAGAAAGTTACACCAGATTTTCTGGCCAAAGCAGCCGATCTGGCAGCCGATCCGGATCTTAAAGAACTGATTTTAACGAGTGCCCCAAACCGGCTCGAAGCGCAATATGAAACTCTGAAGGCAAACCAGAAGCAGGCCGAATTGCCATTTCCACAGGAAGACTTTGATGCCTTTGCGAATGTGTATGCCGATCATTTTGTCTCCCTGCTGGACCCGGCAAGGAGCGGAGTCGACAAAGAAGACTGGAAGTCAAAATCAAAACAGCTGCTTATGGGCTGGATTGAACAGCCCGAGCAGACCGGCCGTCAGAAAGATACGATTTATATGATGTGCAAAGACAAAACTCTGTGCATTCTGCAGACCTCGCTTTCAGAATGCCTGGCAGCCGATCTTGAAGCGGGGAAAGAAATCCCATCTGGCACCTGGCAGTATACCGAAATTCCAGTTCATCAGCTGGACGATTTCCTGGAGCGGATTTCGCAGACGCATCCGATTCCAAAGCTGTATCTCAAAGGCTGGCTGAATAATCGGATCCGGAAGTGGTCGATTGAAAACAACCGATTTTTGCCGCTGTATGAACTGGAAAGAAGCCATGAGCAGATGCTCGATTGCTTCACCACGCCAGCCCGTACATTCGTGTACCCACCTGCTATTAAAAAAGAGGGAACCCGATGGTTCAGTCCAGAAGTTGAAGACGCTCTGGATGTGGAAGACTATGAGTTTCTGGTCAACCACCCGCTCAATGCGCAGGAAACCAGACTGCTTGCTTCCAGTCTGGCGGCTGGTTTATCAAGAAATAGGGCCGCTCAGTATCTGGCCAGAAACAAAGCCCCATTTTATGGACTGGTGCGTACCTACTTATTCTCGAGCAAGGTTCAGCGCTTTTTAGACCGCCGTAAATTTGTCGCTGAACAGACGATGCTTCTCAAGCCCAATCTGTCTTTAGCCGCCATGAAACGGATTCATGGCATGGTGATGAATGGCATTCCGGTCGACTGGCTCAATACCAACCTGGCTGGCGGTATGTCACTGAGTGCGATGGATCGAATGGAACTTCAGTATCCATATGGTGTCCTTCCTTATACATGGCAAGTCTTCAGCCGTATGCCAGAATCGTTGGAGCAGTGGCTTTTGGCCAAGGCGAAACTGACCAATCCCCGTCATAATGAAGCAGCCCTGCAGGTTCAGCTTGACCGCCTCAATGAAAACTTTGCGGTTTTACTGATGCAAAACGATAAACGCAGGTAAGCAGGAAAGCCCAGATTCTCGTATCAAACTTGTACAAATCTTATCCCCGCCCAAAACGATCTAAGATCAGATTCAACCTGATCCCAACGGGCGGGGATTTTTAGGTGGAAGGTTCGGTTGAACGACCAAATGATGGGATAGACGTTTTGGTGGAGGACAAAAGCCATGAAAAAACGGCTTCCAGAAATTCTGAAAGCCGAAATTGGCGAAATAAAACAATGCACAGATGAAATGAGTTTGAAGACTAAGCCCCAACCAGAACAACTTCGCGCAGTTCTGGGAATTCATCAAGCAGAAGCAGACGGATACCGGTTGAGAAATCTTCTCCGGCCATCATGCATCCGGCGCAGGCACCTAAGAAAGTGACATAGGCGATTCCATCTTCATCGATGCCAAGCAGTTCGACGTCACCGCCATCGTGCTGGATGTAAGGACGGATTTTATCAATGATATCATTGGCTCTTTCTTCCCAGACATTTCGTTCAGCCCGGGTCAGTTTTTCACCTTCCGCAAGCGGCTTGATTTCAATGGGCTGTTCGCTTCCTTCAGGATCAATAGTGGATGGAACAGGTTCTACAGTTTCCTGATCAGCAGCGTTTGCTGCTTCAGGTTCATTTACAGGTTCAGATACATTCTTT
Source organism: uncultured Allobaculum sp. (assembly GCA_910577085.1). GTDB lineage: Bacteria > Bacillota_I > Bacilli_A > Erysipelotrichales > Erysipelotrichaceae > Allobaculum. Next base: position 4,653 of record CAJTLE010000118.1, read on the forward strand.
TCAGTTGCTTCAGACATGGTTATCTTCCTTTCTTATGCGAAAACCGGAGCCATCAAAAACGGAAGGATCAGGCCGATCAGAAAACCACCCAACACTTCAACATTCTTATGGCCAAGCACAGTTTTAAGCTTTTCAGCGTAGAGGGGGCTGTCCAGTCTGACGGTTCCGGAAGTCCGGATATCCTTAATCAGTTCCTGGGTCAGCGCAATACTCTTACCTGTGTAATAGCGTACATGAGAAGCGTCATACATCACGATAAGAGAAAAGACGGCTGTGACCGCAAAAATTGCGGAATTGAAGCCTTCTTGAATCCCGATTGCCATCGACAGGGCTGTGACTGTCGAGGAATGGCTGGAGGGAAAACCGCCGGACGCTATTGCCCACTTCGGTTCCCATTTCCCAGTCTGATAATAATACACCGGAATTTTAAGAACTTGGGCAAGAATCGCGGCAAATAGTGAAGTCAGCAGTGGATAGAGCGAAGATGGAAACATATTGCCCTCCTTACTTCGTATCAAAAACTTCATGGGCTCCTGGTTTTGACAGAGAAGAAAAGAGAATTTTTCTCTCTTTTTACCAGAAGCAAATCCCAGATTGAGATCGAAAACCATCATGAAAATCAGGTGGTTCGTTTAGAGTATAGCACTGCCGATTTATCCATCCGGCTTTGATAATCACTCAAGTCAAAGGACAGAGAATATCCTTTTTAAAGGAATAAAACTCTCATACCGGCCGCTTATCGCAGTTCCTTTTGAAAGCTGGATCTGGTCCGATTCTGAGTTTGATCCGATATTTTTAGGCCCGAAAAGAGTCATATAATCCGAAATGTGCAATATAGAGACTTTCCTTGGGAATGAATCACAGGATGGGTATCTCAAAAGGTGAGCAATGGTATAATAGCCCTAACCAAAGATTTAGGAGGAAAAAATTTTGATCAAACTTGATTTATCCCATGCAAAACTCAATGAGTCTCCAAGCGTGTGGAAAGACAAAGTAGCTGAACTCGACGCTGCACTCGTCAATAAAACTTGTGCTGGCAGCGACTTCACCGGCTGGATGACCTGGGCACAGGATTACGACAAAGAAGAATTTGCCCGTATTCTGACAACCGCTAAAAAAATCCAGGACAACAGTGATGTACTTGTTGTATGCGGTATTGGTGGAAGCTACTTAGGTCCTCGTGCCTGCATCGAAATGGTTAACGGTCTTTATCCAATGAACCAGAAAGTAGAAGTCATCTACACTGGTAACACATTCTCTTCAACATACATCAACCAGGTGATGGAATACATTAAGGATAAACGCGTGACAGTCAATGTCATCTCGAAATCCGGAACCACTACTGAAACAGCCATTGCCTTCCGTATCCTCAAACAGTTCATGGAAGACAAATATGGTGATGAAGCCAAGGATCGTATCATTGCTACAACCGACCGTGCAAGAGGTACATTAAAAGCCTTAGCTGACAAAGAAGGCTACGAAACATTCGTTATCCCTGATGACATCGGTGGACGTTTCTCCGGTATCACTCCAGTTGGTCTGCTTCCAATCGCAGTTGCCGGCATCTCCATTGAAGACGTACTCAAAGGTCTCGGCGATGGTATGAAAGAATACGGCAGCGGCAACGTTGACGAAAACCCAGCTTACCAGTATGCAGTTGCACGCCGCATCCTGCAAAACCAGGGCTACGATGTAGAAATGTTCGTTGAATACGAACCACAGATGCAGAAAGTTGCTGAATGGTGGAAACAGTTGTTCGGTGAATCCGAAGGTAAAGATGGTCTAGGTATCCTGCCAGATTCCGCTGTCTTCTCTACAGACCTGCACTCCTTAGGCCAGTTCATCCAGGATGGTAAAAAAGTTCTGTTCGAAACCAACCTGTATGTTGATCAGCCACCAGTAGACTTCCCATTCCCAGAAGATAAAGAAAACCTGGACAACATGAACTACCTGGCTGGCAAGAGCATTGACTGGGTCAACAAAATGGCTGCTCAGGGAACTCTTGATGCCCACGAAAACACTGGCGGCGTTCCAAACATCGTATTAACAATGCCTGGCATGACTGCTTACGATTTCGGTAACATGTGCGCATTCTTCTTCAAGGCAATCGCCATGACTACACTGCTGAATGGATCCAACCCATTCAACCAGCCTGGTGTTGAAGTTTATAAGAAGAACATGTTCAAACTGCTCGGCAAAGAATAGTCTTTCCAGTTCTTGATCACAATTCCACTCTGAAAAGAAACCTGTCTTCCTACAAAGGCAGGTTTTTTTGCGCCTGGTCAGTCTATAGACTCAAATCAGACTCGACCACGAAATCATTGTGTAAGAAAATCTGAACATTCGGATGTGCAGAAAAGCCGGACATTTTCAAGACAGGAAAAGAGGAAAGAAAAAATGCAGATTCGAGAAGTGATTGAAAGACTCAAAAAGTATCATCGCGGCGATGGAAAAATTGATGAGTCAACAACACGTGATCAGATTCTTTATGGAAATCCAGATCAGGAATGCGTGGGAATTGTGGTATGCATCTGGCCAAGCATTGATGTGATCAAAGAAGCGTTAAAGCGAAACGCCAATCTGATCGTTTCTCATGAAGCACTGTTCTGGAATCATGGCGATCATCAAAAGTGGCTTCAGGAAAGTCAGAATCAGACGTATCTGGAAAAGAAAGCTCTGCTCGATCAGGGAAGTATCTGCGTCTGGCGCGATCATGACTACATCCATTCCGGAATCCCGATGGAAGATGGAAAATGGGTCGATGGAATCTTTTATGGACTGGCAAAACAACTGGACTGGAGTGATTATCTGGTTGGTCCGGACTCTTCCAATTCGTTTGTGGCTTTTGAGCTGCCGGAAACAACACTTGGTGAAGCAGCTAGAACGTTCATGAAGAAGCTGGATATTGATGGGCTAAAGATGATCGGCAAGCCTGAGCAGAAAGTCAGAACCGCTCAGATCATCACCCATGTTCTAGGGGGGCCAATGAGCTGATTATCGAAGCTGACCGTAAGGATCTGAACTTGATGATTGCGATGGAACTGATTGATTTTACGTTGAGTGAATATGTCCGGGACAGTTTCATGCTGGGTAAAGACCGTGCCATTCTGACTGTTGGCCATTTCAATACGGAAGAACCAGGAATGAAATATTGCCTGGAGTATTTTCCCAAAGCAATTGGAGAAGACATTCCAATGTGGTTTGTCAGCGCAGGGGATATGTACCACTACATCAGCCGCCAGGACTTCAATTCTCACAGTCCAGCTTGAAAACAATGACAATGAATTCAATCCAGATTCAACCTGGATAGCAGGGATTGAACAGGAAGAATGAAAAGGTTGAATTGATAGCGTATGAGGAGAAAATAAGATGGAATTTCGAAAAATGAGACGGGGAAGACAAGAACTTTCCTTTGAAGAAACAGAAGACATTCTCAACCGTCGGACAGCCGGCGTTCTGGCTTTATCCGGGGATGAAGGCTATCCCTATGGCGTACCGATCAGCTATGTCTATGTGGACGGAAAATTGTATTTTCATTGTGCGAAGTCCGGTCATAAACTGGATGCGATCCGGCGGGATCCCAAGGCTTCATTTTGCGTGATTGATCAGGATCAGATCGTCCCGGAGAAGTTTACAACCCTGTATCGCAGTGTCATCGTTTTTGGACAGATCCGGATCGTGGAGGATGAAAAGCAAAAACGGGCTGCGATCGAAAAATTAGGCCAAAAATATGGCCCGGGTATTTCCGAAGAAAGACTGGCGGCAGAAATCGATGGCGCATGGAAAGCACTGGAGATGCTGGAAATGGAAATTGACCATATGACTGGCAAGCAATGCAAAGAACTGGTTGCACCTGCCGCAAAACAATAATCAACAAAGCACCTGTTAAAGCATCTGTCACAGGACATCCGTCAGACTGGGTGAGCCAAGCTGGCGGCCAGTATGGAATCTGCCAGGTGAGAGCAAGACAGGAAGCCAGAATCAAAAGCGCAGACTCGAATCCATCCAGATGAATCTGGATCTTCGAATCCAATGCCATTCGGTTAACGACATTTTAGATAGCCAAATCGTCAGTTTAAGATGATTTGGCTTTTTTTGTGCATACTTAAAAAACAAAAACATTTAATGGTCAAAAAGTTGTCCTAAAGAGATAA
>CAJTLE010000119.1 GCA_910577085.1 uncultured Allobaculum sp.
CATCAATGAGGAAACTGACTCTTCTGGAAAGAGCAGACGGATACATCAAAGAAACAGCAATTCGGCAATTCCTCCCCACCCAAACTGCATAGCAATTTGGATGGGGTATCCTTGCCTAACATATGAAGGAAAAGAAGAAGTAAGAGCAGTGTTTGCTGGCCGTTTATTGATCGAGTCAGACTGGTCAATTGAGAAAATCACCAGAATTGCTGAGCCTCCAGTTGATAAAGTCAGAAAACTGAAAGTAAAGCTCGAATCCAAGAGATAAATTCAAGAAGACAGAAGTCCAGTTGTTATTGGATCTGGCAAGCGAGTCGTTTTGATTGATGCGCTTACCATGGCTGCAGATCAGGCAGATATGAATTGTCATCCAGCCAGGACTGGACTGAAGCCGAAAGAGGCAGAGGAAATCCAAATGACGTGCAAAATTATTGAAGAAGTAAAAGAAGAAGAAAGAGCAGAGTTTGCTGGCTGTTTATTGATTGAGTCAGACTGGTCAATTGAGAAAATCGCCAGAATTGCTAATTTTCCCGTTGAAGAGGTCCAGCAATTACAATCCGCACAGATCGCTTCAACAGGCAATCACCCTGCTGAAGCTGCTGATCAATAAAAGACTTCGGCAAGGAAGGTATTTAAAACGATTTGTATTTATTCATAATGGTTTTGGTTTATCAAAAAAATGGCAGGTCTGCTAGTGAGCAGCCTGCCGTTTTTTTGAAGTCTGAGCTTTTTCGATCTGTTTTTGGAGAGTGGATGGTTCTTCCACTGTATCAATTTCAATGATTTCTGAATCTGTGCAAACCGGAGCATCCATCTTGGTTTCCAGAGCTTTCTGGGAAGTGGAAGCCAGTTTTCTGGAAGAAAGAGCCGCTTCGTTGACTTTGCCATCGACCAGTTTGTTTGGCCGCAGGTTCAGATACGCTTCCAGGCCGCCCATTAATAAAGAAGGAATGAGGGAAGCCCAGGAAAACTGGAATAGCGCAATCAGTACACAGAAAACTGTTGGAATGACAGCGGCAGCGACTTTCACTCCCTTTTTGAGAAGCAGGGCAATGCCGCCGCAGGCCAAAGCGATAATTCCGTAAATTGGGGCAAACAGAATATAGGCCGAGCAGAGAACCGCAACGCCCTTGCCGCCTTCAAAATGGTGCCAGAATGGAAAACAATGGCCAAGCATGACCCCGGCACCCGCATACAGAGCAGCCAGGGCTCCCTGCGCTGGAAACAGCCATCGACAAAGGACAACCGCAAGAATAGTCTTGAGAATATCACCGCCAAGAACCAGAGCGGCTGGTACTTTTCCTAAAACATGGAGCGTGTTGGTCATGCCCGGGTTGCCGGATCCATGTTCAAACAGGCTCTTCTTGTGCATCCGGCCAACCATTTCAGCAGTGATGAAGTTGCCAAACAGGTACCCAATGCACACGCAATACAATAAATCCATAAAACGAATCCCTTTCACTTTTTTTGCTTGTCAGATACTTTGAGGCTTGCTAGGCCATATGACAAGAAGGAATGGTCAACAGAGTCCTTTCCTTTGAAAATCATATCCTTCACGGATACTTTTTGCTCGAAATGACCTTCGAAAGCCGAAAAAAAGAAATCGGAAATGAGGGGAAATAGAAATAGAAGGTGCTGAATGCGGATAATCGATTGCTTTAGAAAAAGAAAACAGTCTGTTGAAACAGACACAGCATGGCAGACAGGATCAAGCGGTGGAACAGAGCGGTGGAAGAATAAATAAATATAGGTAGAACATAAAACGAGCGAGCAGAAAAAAGGCTTTCGAATGCAGCGATTCGAAAGCCTGATTTTCTATATGGTTTGAAACAAAGTTTTAAATGGATCGAAAAGTTACGAGAGTAAAAGAAGGAAGAGCTGAACTCTGCTTATTCGACATCCTCATCTTCATCATCGTAATCTTTTTTTCTGCGACGGCGACGGGAAGGTTTTGGTCCTTCAATTGGTTCTTCTTCGAACTCATCTTCATATTCATCGTAGTCATCCTCGTCTTCGTCACCGAATTTCTTATGGATTCCACGCCAGCTTAAGCCAAAGCACCAGACACAGAGTGCAAAGAGTGTGTAGGTAATCAGGAAAGCAACGCTGACATCAGATAAGTAGTGAACACCAAGGAAAACACGGCTGATCGCTACAACAAGAACGACAACAGAAGAAAATGCCATTGCGAAGTTGACACTGCCTTTTTGAGTGTAGACCGGAATCAGCGCCCATAAGAATAAGCAGGTGATGGATTGCGTATGTCCGGATGGGAAGGAGCGGAAATAGTCATGATCCTGAGCATAGAGTGCAGCAAACTGATTGATGACATCCCGATCCGGTTGATACCAGCGGGTAAATGGAATGTCCGGATTGTTTTCCAGTAAGAAGAAACGTGGACGATACCAAATGCGTTTGAGAACCTGTACGGCAAGCATGCTTCCAACGCAGACAATCAACAGGATGATGATGCACTGGATCTTGTCATGATCCGAAGTGTTTCGCATCAAGACCGCGTACAGAACGCTGGGCAGAACACTGACAAGTAATCCGGTAATCCAGGCAACCAGCCAGTTCATGTCGATTTCTGTCATCAGGCTGTCGATCATATAGATCGGTCCGGCCAGCAGCATTCCAAAGCCTAAAATCCAGCCAAGCCACCAGGCGGAGCGATCCCGAAGGACATCAATCAACAGACATCCAGCTGCTCCAATACCCCAGAAAGCGGGGACCGGACCAAAAGCCGCCAGGTATTTGGCCCATGATGCATCAGGCTGGTAGAGCAGCTGGTCTATTTTCAAGTCGAAAAAGGTTCCAAGTGCCAGCCCGGCTATCCCAAGCAGCAGTCCGCAGATCAGCCAGCTGCTGGAGATATATTTTCGTTCATCTGTATACATGACTCTATGGTACCAAATTCTTAAGATCTGTATCCGACCAACTTGCAACATTGTTGAAAGATTACTATACAAATTTAATTTTTACGAGAATCCATCCAGGGATGGAGCCGGTACCAAAAAAAGACCCTGGAGGTTTCCAGAGTCTTTTAAGAATTCATCTTGTTGAGAATTGATTGATCTGCTTCCAGATGAGAGAAGAAATTTTAGCTGGAGCAGGGGATTAGATCTTGTAGTATGTTTCCTTTTTCAGTTTGTCGGCTGTCTTTTTGTCGACCAGTTTTTCGATCAGATCAAATGCAAATTCAAAGGCACCGCCAACGGAAATACCGGAGACGAGATTGCCATCGACAACTGCATGTTTCTTTTCAAAATGTCCACCAAACGAATCTTCATTCATTTCTGGAACGCAGACATAGTTTTTGCCTTTATAGACGCCCAAAGAGCCAACTAAAGCACTGCCGGCGCAGATGGCACCCAGGATCTTTTCCGGGTTTTGCGCAAAGTGCTGGATTTCGTCTTCTACCAGTGGTGTCTTGCCCAGAATCTGTGCACCAGGTCCGCCTGGAATAATCAGAGCATCAGTGGTTTCAAAATCAAATCCACGCAGTTCAATTGGTGTTTGAATGGTCAGGCCATTAACACCCGTAGCTTCTTTCTTGTTTTCTACATTGACCAGTTCTGCCAGAACGCCAGCGCGTTTGAGCAGATCAAAAGGAACAATGGTTTCGATTTCTTCGAAACCGTCCGCAACCAGGATTGCTGCTTTTTTCATGTGATATCACCTCACGATCAGTGTAGGGAAAAATTTCCGAGATCGGATTGGATCTGACTCAATTTCTGCACTGAGCCATTCGACGGAAGTCCTGCCGCAAACCCAGCCTGAAAAAATATGCCGCGAATGAGGAAAACGGAGTGATCCATCAGAGGAAAGAACGGTGGTACTGGATTAAAGAAAAAAGCCGGTCCATCTAAATGGATGCCGGCTCAAACGAGAGGTGCTGTGAGGAAAACAGATATGGAAAAAACGGGTATGGAAAGAGAAAGGGGAAAGACAGAACCTCCGGTTTGAATCAGGCAGGAAGAAGAGAAGAAGAGAAGAACAGGTGAAAAAGGTTCTTCCTGCATCATATTCGATGACCTGTAAAGGACAGGTCAGGGGATTGGCAAAGTAAAACGGTCAGCCAGAAATTAACTTAGAGCTCGTTCTGGTGAGTTGCGTAGCCATATTCAGCCAGGGTATGGCGGACACGATCTTTAACCAACGCTTCTGGATCATTTTCCAGTTTGCCTTCACGTACTTTGGTGTACTGCTCTGGCATGAACTGGGAAAGAACCGCCAGGTTGATGCCTTCACTTCGCAAATTAGCAAAGAGTTTTTCCATGGCTTTCTGGACTTTTTCGTTTGGCATGTAGTAGCGGGAACGATCAGAGAAGGAGAATTTCCGCTTGAACCAGAGTTCATCCGGTGTTCCATGATAGTGCTTGGCCCAGTTTTTCGGATCTTCAAGCATGGCTTCTTCCAGAACATCAATAAAGTGACTGGTCTGATCTTCACGGCCATGGAACATCATCTGTTCCATATAGGCCAGCGCAAACAGAGCTTCACGGGCTGCATACGTCAGTCCAGGTCCCACTTTCAGAATGCCGACGCCATCTTCAACAAGCTCACGCAGTTTGTATTTGGTCTGGTAGTCAGTGGAGTGACCTTCAAAAACGAGGTTGTCAAAATCTTTGATGCTTGCCATCAGATCTTTGGCTTTTTCGCGGTCATATTCGGTGCAGCCAGCATCTTTTTCTTCAACACCAGGCTGAACAACAACACCAATGACATCTTTCCAGGTTTCTTCAAGGCCATGGTCTTTAAAGGCTTTCTCAAAGGTGGCTACAGTGTTTTTGAAATCTTCGACACGCGTTACCTGCATGCCGGAATTATCTCCAGTTGCCCCACCTGGAATTGGAACTTCGGATCCAACAATATAGACAGGACGAACGGCATTCGGATCTTCTTTTAACAGTTCCTGATAGGCGTCTTCGCAGACTCTGGCCAGTTCAGCCCCACGGCGGGCAATGGTTTCATCGCTCAGGCGGACGTTGGGGTCATCGTCAGCTACTTTCATGCTTGTATCAATATGAATTTTGGTAAAACCGGCTTTGACATAGTCATGGACGAGTTGTCTGGCATAGGCCATGGCTTCTTTTTCTGGCAGGTTGGTTACGGTTAATGGACCTAAATGGTCGCCGCCTAAATAGATCTTGGCCGGATCGGTACCGATCTGAGTGGCTTTTTCAAGGACGAAGGCTTTGAAATCAGCTGGAGTCATTCCGGAGTAGCCGCCATTCTGATCTACCTGGTTGGCAGTGGATTCAATGAGGCAGACTTCGTTGTCGTCGCGGCTTTTTTCCAGGACAGCTTCAATGACAAATGGATTGGAAGAACAGGCGGAACAGATTCCGACGGGCTGGCCGGCTTTCTGCTTTTTTACAATGTTTTTTAAGGTGTTTTCGGGCATTGTTTTTCCCTCCTCAACAGTATTGTAATCAATCAGATCCTAATTAATTTGCACATATTAGTAATCTTGAATAGCATAATCAACAAAAAAGATAAAAACTTCAAAAATCCTGTGGGATCTCTGCAAGAACAAATGGGTGTCATCGATTGAAGGATTGAAAGACGCAGATGTGAGAGGGACAGGCAGAGATCGGGATTCGATATCGCAATTCAAAATGAGCTCTGAAGTATGAACGGGGAAGAGAGTCCAAGAGTGCTCCTCCTTGAGCTGGAATGGCTTTTTCTAAAGAGGACGCTAATATCAGAATAAGCATGAGATTAAGGAAAAGGGCGGGGTCTGGAAACTGTTCTGCAAAGGGGATTCCCTAAAAACTACAGGGGGAAATCAGGGAAAAAAGGCTCGGTTTTTCAAAGATGGAAGGGCCCTTCTGGGAGGAAAAAAGTCAGAAGAAAAGCTGGATGGCGGACAATCTGGCTGCCATCAAAGACAATTCAGCGATTAAAACCATTTCTTGTCATCAGGAAAAACGGATGAAGTCTGATCCAGAAAAGAGATGATCAGGTAAAGAAATATAGAACAGAAAAGACAGTCTGTTTTATAGAATGTCTGAAAAGGGGTGTTTTTTACAGTCGGCAGGGAAAATTGGATCCAGCAGATGAATTCTTGCCATTGGCAGATCTGGATTGAAAAAGAGAAGAATCTTCAAAGTCTGTTTCTATGTATATTCCTGTTTTCGTATATTCCTGTTTCCCATATAATTGCAGGATTGTGGGTATAGAAAAAGAAGAGGATGTAAAGTGGGATGAAAAAGAGAATGAGATCCGTGAAAGTGAAAGCCTTCCCAGCGAAAAAATGCGAAATTCCATGAGCATCTTAATACGAAATTAAGTCAATTCTGTTTGACTATGGGTAGAACTTGTTTTGAAAGTTCTAGGGAAGGTGGAATTATGGCAGCACTAGCTCCATGGATTGCGGTCGCTATCTTCTTGTTGATGTTCATTTTGATCATCCTCGATAAATGGCCGCATCATTACATAACTTTATGCTGCGGAGCTGCGACACTGATTCTGGTATTCGCGCTTTGCATGCAGTCATGGGATGCCATTGTGCAGACGTTGAATGTGCAAAGCATCTTTACGCCAGAGTTCTGGCATGTGACTTCAGAAGGAGCCGAATCTTCTTCTGGAATCAACTGGTCAACCATCATCTTCATTGCGGGCATGATGGTTATGGTCGAAGGCATGGCCGAAGCGGGATTCTTCCAGTGGTTATGTCTGAAACTTGCCAAGCTTGTTCATTACAAAGCTTCCGCAATCTTTATTGTCTTTACGATTATGGCCGCTGTTCTTTCCATGTTCATCGACTCGATCACGGTCATTCTTTTCCTGGCTGCGGTTACCGTTGAACTGGCAAAGATCCTTAAGTTCAATCCAGTTCCGGTGATTCTGTCCGAAATCTTCTGCTCGAACCTTGGCGGCTCCGCCACAATGTGCGGCGATCCACCTAACATCATCATCGGAACTTCATTAGGCCTGACATTCTTTGACTTTCTGACCAATACCGGTTTGATTGCCGCCATTTCGCTGATTGCTGCGGTGTTTTACTTCTGGTTTTGCTTCCGCAAAGAATTTAAAGAAGCGGATCGTCAGGAAATTGATCCAAAGACTCTGCCAATTCCGGCAGAAGCCATTAAAAACCGAACGGCCTTTATTTTATCGATCATGATCTTCCTGATTGCGGTCGTCCTGCTGGTAACCCATGCCAACACCGGTCTGACGGTTGCCTTTATCGGTACGTTCATTGGTCTGATTACTTTGCTTTGCAACTACAAAAAAGCCGGCACGATTCTCAAACGCGTCGACTATAAAACGTTGTTATTTTTCATCGGATTGTTTGTAGTTGTTGGCGGACTTGAGAAAACTGGCGTCCTCCAGCAGATTGCCTACTTCATTGCAGACATCTCCGGTGGTAATGTAGTGTTAGTTATTGTCATTATTCTGTGGATTTCCGCACTGGCCAGCGCATTCGTCGACAACATTCCTTTCTCGGCAACCATGATTCCAATCATTACAACGCTTGCCTCTACACAGGGAATTTCCATCCGGACTCTTGCCTGGGCTTTGAGTATTGGTACTGATATCGGTGGAAGTGCCACCCCAATTGGTGCAAGTGCCAACGTTGTCGGAACCGCAGTGGCAATGAAAAACGGTTACCCGATTGGCTGGAAGGACTATTGTAAATATGCCGTCCCTGCTACGATTCTTGTTCTGGCAATTTCGACTGGCATTATCCTTCTGCGCTACGTGGTACTTGGAGGATAAAAGAGAATGGAAGAAACACCTAATCATCAGCTGATTATCGCAATCGACCGTGAGTTCGGCAGCGGCGGTAAGGAAATCGCCACCATTATTGGTGAGCGCCTCAAACTGCCGGTATTTGAAAAAAATATCTTACAGAGCTTAGGGATTGCCAACCAGAAAGATGTTCAGGACTTGTATTATCGCGATGAAAGCCCGCGCTGGAAACTGACCAGCCGGACCGTCAAAGGCCTGACCAATTCCAATGAAGCGGCATTAGCGGCAATGGAATTTGACTTTCTGCGTGACAAAGCCCGCAACGGCGATTCCTTCATTATTCTTGGGCACTGTGCTGAGGAAGTTTTGAAAGAGTACCCTTGCATGGCAGCCTTCTTCGTTTCGGCGGATGAAGAATTCAAACTGCCCCGGATTATGGCCGAAGCCAATTTATCCAGAGAAGACGCCATCGCCAAGATGAAACGTCACAACTGGAAACGGAAAAACTACCACAACTCCTATTGTGAACACAAATGGGGTTCATCGGAAAACTACGATCTGTGCATCCGCTCTGATAAACTTGGAACCCAGCGTTCTGCAGATCTGCTGATCAAATTCATCGCTGAAAAATATCCTGATATTTTTGAACATCACGTCAACAAATAGGGAAAACTAAGACAAAACCAAGGCAGGCAAAGTCCTGCCTTTTTTCATGCCCCAAGGATGGAAGCAAAATTGGGCGCTCAAACAATCAGTCAATTCTTTGAATAGCCTGATGACCATCCTTCGATCTACAATTGGAATATCAGGCTGGCCGCAGGCCTGTCTGAATCAGATCAACTAAAATGAGGTCAATGACCCCACCCAAACTGCCTTGCAATTTGGATGGGGCTTGAAATAAGAAGCTTTCATGCATCTGTTTCAAGCCTGATTGACTAGCCTGAGTCTTAACTGACTACGTTATTTGAGAATTGACC
>CAJTLE010000120.1 GCA_910577085.1 uncultured Allobaculum sp.
CCAACTTGCAGGGCTGATTGCGGGCGGCATTCACCCCCGACTGAATGGCAAAAAAACATCAAAAATCATTTCAAACTCTATATTATTGAGCCAATCAGTCGGGGTACTCTGCCTTTAAGAATAGAAAAAGCGGAAGAAGATTATTTGGTTTCTTCTTCCGCGATCACACTGCTGGCAGCCTGACGATGAGATTCGATGGTACGGGCGGTCTGGATGCGAAGATCGAGATTCTGGTCGTAGTGCTTCCAGAACAGGACGGAATACAGGGTATCCAGAACATAGCCGATGGCACTTTCGGTGGTGTACCAGCTGATTTTTGAATACATTTTTTCGCGGGTGCAGATGGGCAGAACGACATTGGCCAGACCGGAAAGAGTGCTGTCGCCAATCGAGGTGATGGCAATGATAGGAGTCGAAGCAAGGTAGGCAGTATTGACGTTGCGCAGGGTGTCTACGGTTTCTCCAGAATAGGAAATGGCGACTACGACCACATCGGGTGATTCCAGTTCGTGATTGTAGCGCAGTTCGGAATCGGGCGGATAACACCGGGCCCGCTTGCCGATCCGCCCGAGTTTGAGCGCGAAACTGTCACCAAGCATCAGGGTGTTGTGGGAACCCAGAATGATAACCATCCCCGCCTGGTCAATGAGATCAGCGGCTTTACGCAGATGGGCGGGCAACAAAAGCTCGGCCGTATCTTCAATGGCAGCGGCTTTGAGCTGAGCCACTTTATTGAGAATTGAGGCAATGGAATCCTGTCTGGAAAAAGGAATGTTGGCATCGATATCCGGGAAGTGGCTGGAGAGGTATTTCTGCTCTTCCAACAGGTTTTCCTTGAAAGAATCCCAGCCGGAATAGCCTAATTTATGAGCCAGACGGATGAGGGTTGCATTGGAGGTATAACAGGCTTTGGCAATTTCCTGGATGGTCATATTGGCAATGTTGACGTCTTCTTTGCAGATGTAATCAATTACGGCCTGCTGAGCATCGGAAAACTTGCCTGCCTTCATTTTTTCGGTCACTAACATAGAAAAATCATATCAACAGAAACGCCGGTGCACCAGTAAGGGTTTACAACAAAAAAATGCCGAAACGTCGTTCCAGACTTTTCTGGATCTCTTAAGTTTAAATAAACGGGGTTGTATAGTGTCGTTGCGCTTAAGAAACGAAGCGATCAGAAAAGAGAAAAAGAGGCAAGGAGATCAAAGAAAGATGAAAAACTGGATGCAAAAAGCCGAAGGCAGATCGACAGACATGAATCATCTGCAGCTTAAATATAATTTAGTACAGATTGCGTTCTGGGCAGCAAGCTGTGCAATCTGCGCGTTTATCGCCATTTTTTTACAGGCAAAAGGACTGACCAATACCCAGATTGGAACAGTGACTGGCGGGGCCTGTATTTTGAATATTGTTCTTTCCCCTTATTTATCGGGGCTGACAGCAAAGTTTAATAAAATTTCGCTGCAGAGCTTTATTATGGCCGGTATGGCAGTAACGGTAATTGGGTATCTGCTTTGTGCATATGTGGCTTTACCCGTTATTGCCTTGATGGTGGTGTATATGGTTACGTATTGCGTGAACATTTCAATGGTCCCATTGATCGCAAGTATTTCCATGAACTATACAGCTGCAGGCCATGAAGTAAATTTTGGCCTGGCAAGAGGCTTAGGATCGATTACCTATGCGATCTGTGCTGTTGGACTGACGCAGATGACCACAATTTTTAATCCAATGATTCTTTCTGTGATTTATCTGGCTGGTGTTGCGGTTTTCTTCGCAGTGCTGCTTACGACTCCAAAAACATATGCAGCAGGCAGTGAAAAAGCAAAAGGCGGCAACCTGATTGAAATGGCTGGTAAATATAAAAGCTTCTTTGCGGTCCTGGTCGGATTTGCGTTTCTGTTTACAGCTGTAACCAGCCTGGCTACTTACCAGATCAATATCATTAAAAATCTGGGTGGAACAGAAGCCATTTATGGAATTTCGGTATTCGCTTCAGCGGCGACAGAACTGCCTTTCATGGCGATGGCCGGACGTTTACAGAAACGTTTCTCAGCAATGAACTTAATGGCTGCGGCCGCTGTCTGCTACATCGCCCGCAATCTGCTGATCGCTTACGCACCAACTTTGCCACTGATGTTTTTGGGGCTGATGCTGCAGGGGGCAAGTTATGGCCTGATGACTGCGGTGATTACTGTCTATGTGACGGACAATCTTGAAAGTCAGGACCAGGTTATGGGGCAGACAATGATTTCTGTATTAACCTGTGGTGTTGGCAGCTGCCTGGGCAATGTTCTGGGTGGAATCCTGCAGGATACAATGGGAATTGACGTGATGTTCTTCTTTACGTCCCTGGTGACTTTGATCGGGGCTGCAATCATTATCCTGACTGTGGCTGCTTCGAACCGATTGATTATCCGCCGCGCTCATAAATCTTATCAGATGTAATTTATACAAATTGATTCGACAGCTTTTCCTGACTGCTCTGGGGAGTGGGAAGGAAAAGCTGTTTTTTTGTGCTTAATCCGAGCAGGCACATGAGAAGAAATTGGATCCAAGAAAGACAAAGGGATGATGATCATGGCTGCCCAGAACAGATTGATGGATACAAGAGAAAGCCTATGGATGATCATAAATGTGAAATATGAATAATGATCAATCAGCGAATAAAAGAGAGAAAAAAAGAGAAGATGGTCGTAAGAGAAACTCAGCACAGCATGGACGGGTTAACTGTAATATTTATCAGATATTTATGGATGGAATAAAAAGGAAGAAGTGAAAGAGAATAGGAAGCAAAAAAGATCGATCAGCTGGAATAAAATATAAGAAAGATATTAACTTTATTTATCGTTTTATTTGCCCTATATGGATTGGACTGTGAAAGTAAATACAATTTTATTCTCCGCTTAAGTTGAATACAATGCTGAATTAGACGATGCAGTGTTTAATGGTTCTGTGATCAAAATAGAATCGAATATTTATGTGAAAATGATGGACAGAAGTTTGATATAAGCATAGAATAAAGACAGAATTAAGAAAGAATTAAGGATAGAAGTGGTCAAATAGAGTAATTTAGATGGACCGGAAACTGAAGCGCTTTTATCTTTAATTCCCGGGCTAAAAGAAAGGAATAGGCCAAAAGAATGGCGTTGGAAATATAGAATGAACCATAGAATTGAGAACAGAACTGAAAATGGATCGATTAGAGTGATTAGAGTATGGAAAAGAAGAGGGTATCGGATTGCCGGAGTGGCAGTGGGCTGCCTGTTTGCGGCAATGATGAGCATAGAACTCACTCAACATGTTCCAGCCGAGGTGGAGGGCTACATTTATCGCAAGGAAAACAAAGTGAGCGAGCGTGAGACTAATGGTGATCAGCGTGGGGAAGGAAATAACCGAACGGCCGATTTTCCTGAAACAAAGGTAAATCCTGAAATTGGGGCTGCACCAATAGAACGAATTGAAAATACAGCGGCTACTTCGCAGATAATTTTTACTGATTCTGTCCAGCCTAATCCAACAGGGAATAGTGCGTCTCCTGCCGAAGACTTGGTTTTTATCGATCAACTTGCTGAGCAATCTTCGAACGTGCCTTTAAATGGGAATAATAATCTGGAACAGATTCTGCCGGAGGAAATAATTGCTCCTTTACAAGACGAAAATCAGGGAAATACCTGGGTAGAGCCGCCACTTCCAACCCCTGAGCCAGACCAGAGCGATCCAGTGGATTTGCCTGCCGATTTATTAGAGGAGCAATTGCTCCAAGAACTGCTGATTGACCAGCCAACTGAGGCTGTGGAACCTATCTATATAGAACCCGTCTATATAGAACCGACGTATGGAGAACCTCAATACATTGAACCAGTTTATGTTGAACGGGATGAAGCTTTGACTTCTCTTGCATTTTAAAATGTATCCCTTATGGATGAGTTTGCCTCTGATCAAAAGATCGGAGGCCTTTTTTGTTGAGATTTGGTTTTGAAAATTCGATCCAAAGACGGGCAAAGAGGAAAAGACAATAGGATAAGGAAAACTTGGAACTACAAAGAAGCAAAGACTGTACCTATAACGCATAACGGGTAAAGAAAAATGGAGGTAAAAGATTCTAAAAGGGATAAAAAACACCTTCCTGCAAGCAGAAAACGCCAGACAGAAAGGTGCACAAACGATCGGCGGCCTTAGGGAAAATCTTGGATCCGAGTTATAAAGAGCCGGAAGACGGATGAACAGACCGAAAACTTATCCTTCTTCCAGAATATGGGCTAAAGCGACTTTGATGATGGAATGAATATGCTCGTCATCTAAGGAGTAGTAAACGGTTTTACCGTCTTTTCTGTTTTTAACTAGTTTGGCAGCCTTTAAAGCACGAAGCTGGTGGGAGACTGCGGAGCGGGACATTGCAACCAGTTCGGCCAGGTCAGAAACGCAAAGTTCGCCGCTCTCTAAAGCAGTCAGAATTTTCAGACGGGTCCCATCGCCCATAATTTTATAAAAGTCAGCCAGTTTTTCAATTGCTTCTGAGCAGGGCATTGCCTGTCTGGCCGCTGCTACGGCTTCTGGGTCTTGGATCTCATAAACACCGGCTGTTTCGGTTGATTTTATTTCGCTTTTTGTTGTCATGGTTTCAGTATACAGGTTTTGGAAAAAATACGTAATTTGTATGTATGAACAGTTGCGCAATTAAGAAAATGGGCTATAATCTAATCGTAAACAGTTGAATGATCGTTCAACTAAAAAGAGAAATTCGGTCGGATCCAGAAAGGATTGCAACTGAAACAAAGGAGAATCATGATGAGAAAAACATATAAAATTGAAGTGGACTGCCCAACCTGCGCCCAAAAATTAGAAGACTGTGCAGGAGCAACGGCCGGAGTAGAAAAAGCAACGGTGAACCTGATGACCCAGAAACTGGCAATCCAGGCCGAAAAAGAAGAGCAGGATCGCATTATCCGGGAGATCGCGGACAAAATGAAAAAAATCGACGATGATGTCGTGATTTATTTCTAGAGGTTGGAAGTAAGTCTGAGATTAGATATGACAAAAAAACAGAAGAAAAATCTGAAAAGAATTTTGATTACGGCGGTCTGCTATTTTGCGACCACACTCTCCACGATCTGGATTTCCTGGAATTCGATCGTTCTCGCATTGGTCTATCTGGCCATCTACCTGTACATCTCCATGGATGTTTTAAAACGGACAATCAAGAATATTCAGAATAAAGACTTCATGGATGAAAATTTCCTGATGACTGTAGCTTCCCTGGGGGCCTTCGTTTTGGGAGAATATTCAGAATCCGTCGCAGTTATGCTTTTCTACCAGATTGGAGAATGGTTCCAGTCTTATGCGCTTGAACGCTCGCGAAAGAGCATATCGGCTCTCATGGATATCCGTCCGGAATACGCAAATCTGGAAAAAGATGGAGAAATCGAAGAAGTTGATCCAGAAGAAGTACAGCCTGGAGATATCATCGTTATCAAACCAGGAGAACGTATTCCGTTGGATGGAGAAGTTATTTCCGGAACAAGCTCCATTGATACATCTGCCCTGACCGGAGAAAGCGTACCACGCACTGTCAGAGAAGGCAGTGAGGTCATTTCTGGATGTATCAATAACAGCGGAGTTCTTAAAGTACGGGTATCCAAACCTTACGAGGAGTCGACCGTCAGCCGGATCCTGGATCTGGTTGAAAATGCGACCGATAAAAAGAGTAGATCTGAGCAGTTCATCACGAAATTTGCGAAAGTCTATACTCCGATTGTGGTATACAGTGCAATTGCTCTAGCGGTTATCCCATCAATCATTACCGGCCAATGGCAGACCTGGATTTACCGCGCACTGGAATTTCTGGTTATTTCCTGCCCATGTGCGCTGGTGATTTCCGTACCTCTTGCTTTTTTCGGCGGTATTGGTGGTGCAAGCCGCTGCGGAATTTTGGTCAAGGGAAGTACGTACTTACAGGATCTATCCGAAGTGAAAACGATGGTCTTTGATAAGACCGGCACTCTGACTAAAGGAACCTTCGAAGTGAGCGATGTTGAGTCACTGACTATGAGCAATAAAGAACTGCTCAATCTTTGCGCAAAAGCCGAATCTTTTTCGACCCATCCGATCGCCCTGAGCATCGAACGGGCTGCTGCTCTCGTCAATCCCAAAGAAGGGGTAGGCCAGGTTGAAGAAGTGGCTGGCAAAGGCTTAATTGCGGATGTTGATGGCAAGAAGGTCGCCTGCGGAAACCAGAAACTGATGACAAGCTTAGGCATTCCTGCCAAAGACCTGCCTGTTGGAAGCGGCTTTGGTACAGTTGTGTATGTGGCAATAGATGGCATGTATGCGGGAGTTATTGAAGTTGCGGATGAACCAAAAGAAGAAGCTAAAACTGTATTTGAGCTACTTAAAAAATATGGCGTACAGAAATTTGTCATGTTGACGGGTGACAGCGAAACAGTCGCAAAAGCTGTAGCGGCCAAAACTGGAATTACGGAAGTCCATGCGCAACTCCTTCCGGAACAGAAGGTTGAAGATCTTGAGAAAATCTTGAATGAGCCCCATCAAGGGAAAGTCGCTTATATTGGCGATGGCATTAACGATGCTCCAGTACTTACGCGTGCTGATGTTGGAATTGCGATGGGCGGCCTTGGCAGCGATGCAGCCATCGAGGCAGCCGATATTGTCTTAATGGATGACCAGTTAGATTCCTTAATTACGGCCATCCAGATTTCGAAAAAGACTTTACGCATCGCAAAAGAAAATATCGTTTTTGCGATTGCGGTGAAGATTCTGATGCTCGTCCTTGGAGTATTTGGATTGGTGAATATGTGGGGAGCAGTCTTTGCGGATGTTGGGGTTGCCATTCTGTGCATCCTGAACTCGATTCGTGCTTTAAACGAAACCAAATATCAACTGAATATCCCTCAGCCGGCCAAGTAACGCCGGCTTTTTTGGTGCCCAGTCTCAGCAGCCAATACGATCAATATGCTTTTCATTCAGCAGGAGCAATGGCTTATCTGAATCTGGATAAAATAAAGGCGATATAGGATTTTGTATTTATCTGATATGATTTTCCAGTTGCGAAATACACGCTGTAAGACCAGGGATCGATCGGGAAGATAATCCTTGGAATATTACTTGATGAGAAATCAATCTGAAAGGATAGGCTATGAATGAATTCAATAACGAAATAAAGAAGGATACAACTGACTCATCGGGACCAAACCCAATGATCGCTTCACCAGAAGGTGCTCTTTCATTTCTATTTGCGATTTTTGCTTTGCTGATGTGGTATGTCTCCATTGATCACTCCTATAATCTGGCAACGCTGATGGCTATTGGTTTTACCTGGCTGATCTTGTCAATCGGGGCGCTTATCGCCAGCCTGATTAATATCATTCGGGGCAGCAGCCGTGGCAATGCCAATCTTTTAGTCACAATCTTGTTGGGCTTTTTTCCTGGCGTAAATACGATGATCTCAGTCTTATCGGGGATCGCAGGAACTCATTATAATCCTTCTATGGTAGGGCTGATGTACATCATCGGAGCAATTTTTGTGATTGGTTCTGCAATCCCGCTCTTGAAAAAACCGTTTTATATCTTTTTAAGAACCTTGAGTGTAGGCATCGGATTGCTTTTTGTAGGGTGGGGTGATCTAGCAAGTCAAGATGTGCTTTTAGCCGTTGGTGGCTGGTCCTTATTTATTTTTGCCTTATTGAGTTTTTATTACGGACTATCAGTGCTCTACCTTGCTTTGGGCAGTTATCTGCCACAGGGAAGGTCTTTGTCAGAATTTTGGAGGGGAAGAAAATGAGTGCACGTCACCATATTGCCAGCCCGAATATGATCAACTCCTTTATTGGAGCGGTTTTTGGTGCGTTTTCGGTCCTGACGGCTATCGGAAATTTAGGTTCTGACGCGCTGCTGGCCATGGGGGTGTTGCGATTGTTGTTGGGAACTATTTTATTTTTAGGTGCCTTAATAAATATCTTTAAAGGAATCCCGAGCGGCAATCTGAATTTGATCAGCGCCGTTTGTTTTGGCCTGTTTGCGGGTGTGCACATCACTATTTCCACTTTAGGGTTTCATGGGGTCAGTTGGCAGCCGTTGATTTATTGTATCGTCCAATTATTTGGCGGGATTTATATTTTGTTAATCTTGCCCGCTTTGCTTGATACATCACTGTACGCTTGGGTCTGTCAGATGAGCGGTGCATTCGGATTGTTGCATCAGGCGATTTTCGGTATGACATCTCTTGACTTTTTCCGTTTTGTATCTGGATTTTGGTTCTTGTTCTATGCAATTCTCAATACTTATGCAGGTTTAGCTGCAGTAATTCCCGATCTGCCTCAAGGGCCAGATACGCGGTTAGTGATTGGTCGCCTTTATAAAGCAAAAAAGAGTAATGAATAAAAATGCCAAGGAGAAAGGGGAGTTAACTTAGTTGAGGCCTTTCTTCTTGGCTCTTTTTCATTTGTTGCAACTATCGCTCGAAAAACATGTACTTTCTTAGCCTACAATGGTACAAATTGTAACTTATTGTACTTCAAAAAGCCTTTCGGCAGTAAATTGGAGTCATCATAGCCCTCGAAAAAACAGGTTTTCCGTTGAA
>CAJTLE010000121.1 GCA_910577085.1 uncultured Allobaculum sp.
ACTTTGACGCCAGATCAGCTAGCTATATTAGATGCATAAATAGCTAGAAATGATATCTAATTTGTTTGATAGGGGCTTTTTGCGCTTTTTTAGGAATAATGTATACAGGGGTTACAGAAAAAAGGATGAAATGGGCTGCTTGTTGAAAAGGGCAGACCGTCTTTGGAAAGATCCAAACGGCTTCGACAACAAACGCTCTCCAGCCTTGAAAATCTATCCGTGGTATATGTGTCTGCCCGGCAATCATCCTTCGGACCGTTCAAAATAAGAAATGTGAGTCCGCTTTCCTTTGGTCAAAAAGCAGATTCTTCTTCCTATAAATATATGGAAGTAAATATATGGAAGAAGTCCATGAAGCTGGACCTGTCTCTGGCCGTTCTCAAAGTCACAGTCTTTCAGGTTTTATTCGGGTGTTGAAAGAATTGAGGACAGGACAGACCAGAATCCAGCACAGGATGGAATACAGGATGGAATAAAGGATAAGAGGCAGACACAAACAACGAGCAGACAGGAAGATCGAACAGCCTGGAGAAAAAATGAGCCGGGTAGAAAAATGGACTGGAGGACGAAACAGGAAGGAATCCGCCTAAACTGAAAAAACGAAACCTGGTCTGTGAAAGTCATTCGTTCTTTCAAAGAGAAAAGAATGTGGTGGATTTGATCTGGATTGAAGGCTGCCTTTCAAAGTGGTTCTCTTTGTCAAAACTGCCTGCTATAGTTAAAAATTGGATTTTATCGAGTGAGTCCCGAAAATAGAAAGGATTCAAAAGAAGGAGGAGTTTTATGCATACAAAATACTTCAAAGCTTCCGCTGCATTTTTAGCCGCTGCCATGTTGATGGCTGGCTGTTCCAATGGTTCAACCACCAGCACATCATCCACAGCTTCTGCAGCTTCCAGTACGGAAACTTCCACTGTTTCCAGTGAAGCGTCCAAAACCGCAAAACAGACCAAGTCTGAACCAGGCGGAACCCAGTATACCGCTACGATCAAAATTGCCGGTTATGATGAACCGATTGTTTTCACCATGGATGAAGGCATTGCCCCGGAAACCGTTGAAAACTTCGTTGATCTTGCCCAGAGCGGCTTTTATGATGGTCTGACTCTGCACCGCATCATGGAAGGCTTCATGATTCAGGGCGGCGATCCAAAAGGCAATGGCACGGGCGGCAGCTCCCACCAGATTGAAGGGGAATTCGAATCCAATGGATTTGACAACTCCCTCAAACACGTGCGCGGCACGGTTTCCATGGCCAGAGCACAGGATCCAGATTCTGCAAGCAGCCAGTTCTTCATCGTTCAGGAAGATACCCCAAGCCTGGATGGTCAGTATGCGGCATTCGGTACCGTAACGAGTGGTATGGATGTTGTTGATGACATTGCCGCCAAAGCTGAGCCTACTGATGACAATGGAACCATTGCCAAAGATCAGCAGCCTGTGATCGAGTCCATTACAGTTGTTGAAGAAGGCAAATAAGGTAGAATAGAAGTCGGATTGATCATTACAGTCAATCGACAACAATCAGTAAATCGGATGAATTTCCTTTCTTTTCTGGTGGAATTTCCTGATTCCAGCCACAAGAAAATGATCAGAATTTCATTTCTGAGCGTTTCTGAATGTTCAAAAACGGGAAAAATCAATGAAGTGAAATCTTTGGAAAATTGTAAGAAATTCCTGATTTATGCATGAGTAAGGCAGAAACTGAAGAGTTCAGATATGTTTGACTTTTCAGATGGGTCTGCCTATAATAGCAGATGCTACATGAGGTGAATATCGTGAAATTCAGAAGAAGCGATTTTCTGGCTGCACCGAATTCCTTTTTGGATGTGGATCTGGAGTTTTCCGATCCCGAAGGGAAACGGTTTGTCAATACGCCTGTAAAAGCTGTGCCGGAATGTCATATTGAAGGTAAACTTCAGTTTGATGGCAGAAGCAAAGTGGTCAGCAGCCTTCAGTATGATGGAATCATGACAGTGATCGACTCGATTACCGGGGAAGATCTTGACGTCGAATTTGAAGCCGAATCTTCAAAGGAGTATTCCTTTGATCCTGTCGATGCCTCTGAAGACGAAGAAATCATTCGGGTTTACAAAGATACGCTGGATCTGAGTGATGAGGCCGTTGAAGCCATAGTCTATGAAGCACCCATGAGCATTACCCGTTTGGCCCGCGAGAACTATCCTTCCGGGGAAGGCTGGACACTGATTTCGGATCAGGATGAAAAATCTGAATCCAAAGAAGAAGATCCACGCTGGGCAAAACTGAAAGAAATCAATTTCGAGGATAACTAGGAGGTGCACTGATGGCTGTACAGCAGAGAAGAGGTTCTAAACACCGTAAGGCGAAAAGAAGAACTCACTACAAACTTTCCAGACCTGCAATTGGCAAATGCCCTAACTGCGGAGAATACAAACTTTCTCATAAAGTTTGCCCATCCTGCGGTTTCTACAAAGGCAGACAGGTTGTAGTTGTAGAAAATAACGACTAATACGAAGCAAAATCAATTCGTAACAAAGCGGACATTGGATCCGCTTTTTTTTGTACCTTGCACTTCCTATAAAAAACGATGAATTCCCACAAAAATACGACATCCTGCAAAGAAATTTTCAAAACCCATTCGCCATGGACAATTATGATCATCTGTTGTTTCGCATTCTAGTAAAAAGTCAAGAAGTGAAGTTTAAGTAAAGCGCTTTTATTCCTTACGGGTATAAGCAATGAGCATCCCAATGGACATGAAAACGGATTTTCAATCCTGAAAACGGGCTTTACAGAGCTGTAGTGCTGCATGGACAAAAAACGGGGATTTGCTATAATTTGATTGCTTTATTTATGGAAGGACAGAGAAACAAATGAATATACTTTGGATTTCTCTGGCCGGGATAGCAGGTATTGTTTTGGGCGTACTGGCCATGATGGCCTATTCCAAAGCAGGCCTGGACAAAAATCAGCAACAGGCACAACAGATCCTTGAAAAGGCGCAAAGCGATGCAGATGCAAGACTCAAGCAGGCCGTATTGGACGGCAAGACTCAGGTCCACGATCTGAAAGTAGAAGCGGAAAAAGAAATCAAGGAGCGCCGGCAGGAAGTGATGGATTTAGAAAACAAACTTCTGCGCCGTGAGGACAGTCTTAATTTCCGAGATGAATCTCTCAATCAGAAAGAAAAAGAGGTTCAGGCTCAGATGCGCAAGGTCAATGAGCGATTAGCCGGCCTTGAAGAAAAAGACAAACAGCTCCAGATGGAAATTGACCGCCAGATCGAAGTTCTTGAGGGGGTTGCCCGCATGACTTCTCAGGAAGCCAAAGACGAACTTTTTGCTCTCGTTGAAAAACAGATGGAACATGAAACCATGGCCTACATCAAAGAGCAGGAAGATAAAGCCCATTCGGAAGCTGCGAAAAACGCGCAGGAAATCATCGCTTTATCGATCGAACGCATGGCCCAGCAGGAAACCATGGACCGGACCGTTTCTGTCGTCTCTATTCCAGGCGAAGAAATGAAGGGCCGGATCATTGGCCGCGAGGGCCGCAATATCCGCGCTTTTGAACAGGCAACCGGCGTCGAACTGAACATCGACGATACGCCAGACCTGATTACGATCACGTGCTTCAATCCAATCCGCCGCGAGGTGGCTCGACTGTCTTTGGAATATCTGATTCGAGACGGCCGCATTCAGCCTGGACGGATTGAAGAAGTAGTCAAGAAATTCCAGCATGAAGTCGAAGCCGAAATCATCAAAGCCGGTGAAGAAACAGTCTTCAAACTCGGTATCGGCCGGATCGATCGCGAGATTATCCGTCTGATCGGTACCCTGAAGTACCGTTTCTCCTATGGCCAGAATGCTCTCCAGCATTCGATTGAAGTCGCTCTCATTGCCGGAACCATGGCTGCTGAGCTGGGGCTGAACCAGCACATGGCAAAACGGGCCGGTCTTCTGCACGATATTGGTAAAGCACTCAATATCGATCAGCAGGAAGGCAGCCACGTTGATTTGGGTTACAAGTTCTGTAAAAAACACGGCGAAAAGGAAATTGTTCTGAATGCCATCGCGTCCCACCATGGCGACGTAGAACCGAAATTCTTGACTTCTCATCTTGTTATCGCGGCCGACACGATCTCCGCAGCAAGACCTGGAGCCAGAAAGGAATCTGCGCAGGCTTATGTGGAACGACTTGAAAATCTGGAAAAAATTGCGAACGATTTTGACGGTGTCAGCCAGGCCTACGCCATTCAGGCAGGACGGGAAATCCGAATCATGGTCGTTCCCGAACAGGTCAGCGATACCGCCTGTGTCAAAATGGCACGCGCTATTCGAGACAAAATTGAATCTGAACTGACATATCCCGGACAGATTAAAGTGAATGTAATTCGCGAAGTCCGTGCTCAGGAAGTTGCGAAGTAACTAAAGTAACAAACCGCCCTCACCGGCGGTTTTTTAAATGCTTTCTGATCACCCAAAGATGAAGCCGGACGCACCGAAACCATGACGCAAAACCATAACGTAATGGTTTCCTGTTTTTCGAAGAATGCCTTTTTGATGCCGGCTTTGTATAATTGATACGACCATCTGTTCTTTTGTCCGTTCAAAAACAATCTTTGACAGATCATGGATCATCTTAAGCGGACCATTTTGGAAAACCAGACTCAGGCAGACCCTTTTTCAGCCTGCCTCTCACCCCCGGCTCTTTTCCCCAGCAGGAAATTTCGATTTGATTCCATACGAAATCTTGTTGAGTTCAACCCCCTGCTGCTTTTGAAAGAAAAGAGTCTTCCCCCTGCTGATCCGCTCTCATTGCACCACTATTTATAACGAAATTATTGATAACGAAATGGATAGTGAAATAAATTCAGACGAAATAAAATCAGCTTCCTCTTCTTATCCTGTCCAGACGGGGACTTTGCCCGTCATAATGCAGGGAAGCATGGAGCAAGTTGATTGATCAAATACGAAAGGAGACTTTACATGAAAATTAAAAGCACCTGGCATCTGCCAGATCATAAGCAGGCAGCCCGCCGTACAAAAGATGCGGTCGAAACCATCGACGGCCTGCAGATCTCGGATCACCAGTCCCATTTAGGAGAAGGACAGAAATATTACATCTCCACCTATGGCTGTCAGGCCAATGAGCGCGATTCCGAAAATCTGGCCGGCATTCTGGAAGCCTGCGGATATGAACCGGCGAAAAAAGCCGACGAAGCGGATGTCATTTTAATGAACACCTGCGGCATTCGTGAAAATGCCGCCAACAATGTTCTTGGCGAAGTCGGCAGCTATAAAAAGCTGTTCAAAAACCGCCCCAATCTGATTATCGGGGTGGGTGGATGTATGGCGCAGGAAGAAGGCTTTGCCAGAACCCTGCTTGAAAGCTATCCGTGGGTTCATCTGGTCTTCGGAACGCATAACTTCAACCAGCTGCCTCAGTATCTGGAGCGCGCCCAGAATGGTGAGAAAGTCGTCGAAGTCTATTCCCGTCAGGGTGAAATTTATGAAAACCTGCCTGAACACCGCCAGGGCAAATACAAAGCCTGGGTCAACATCATGTATGGCTGCGATAAGTTCTGTACCTATTGCATCGTTCCTTACACTCGCGGCAAACAGCGTTCTCGTAAAGCAGAAGATATCCTCAATGAAGTCCGGATTCTGAAAAAACTCGGCTACAAGGAAATCACCCTGCTTGGCCAGAACGTCAATGCCTATGGCAAAGATCTTGAAGGCGAGATGGAATTCTCAAAACTGCTGGAAGAAACCGCCAAAATCGGTATTGAACGCATCCGTTTCATGACCAGCCATCCTTGGGATTTCTCGGACAAGATGATTGATGTCATTGCCCGCTATGACAACATCATGCCAGCTGTACATCTGCCTTTACAGAGCGGCGATGATGAAATTCTGCGCCGTATGGGCCGCCGGTATACGAGTGAGCAGTATCTGGAACTGTTCAACAAAATCCGCACCCAGGTTCCTGGTGTAACGATTTCAACCGATATCATCGTCGGCTTCCCAAATGAAAGTGATGAAGCTTTCCAGCATACCCTCGACGTCGTTGAAAAATGCCGCTTCGATAATGCCTATACCTTTATCTATTCGCCAAGACCCCAGACTCCAGCCGCAAAAATGGAAGATCCGATCAGCGAACAGACCAAGAAGGAACGCTTATACAAGCTCAACGAACTGTGGAACCGTCTGGCCAATGAAAACCACCAGAAATTAGTGGGCAAGACGGTTAAAGTTCTGGTTGATGGTCCAAGTAAGAAAAACCCGGATGTGTTCTGCGGCTATTCCGAAACCTCTATCCCGGTCAACTTCACGGGTGAGAATGTAGAGCCCGGTCAGATCGTCGATGTTGAAATTACACAGGCAAGAACTTTCTCTTTAAACGGCAGAAAAGTCAGCGCGTAAGTTGGCAATGGTATACTGATGGAAATGGAGGTTCTATGGCAAATGAATTATTGAAACAGGACGAGGTCGTCAGACTGTTCGCCCTGGGCGGTCTGGATGAAGACGGTAAAAATATGCTCGTCATCGAAATTGATGGAGATATTTATATCTGTGAATCCGGACTGAAATTCCCTGATTATAATGCAGCGCTCGGCGTTGAATGCATCGTTCCAGATTTTACGTACTTAAAAGAACACGAAGATAAGATCAAAGGCATCCTGATTACCCATGGTCATGATGACGTCATGGGTGCCCTGCCTTATTTACTCAAAGAAATCAAAGCTGATGTCTACGTCTCCCCGTTTACTGCGGGCATCGTCTCTGACTTATTAAAGAAGAATCATATTACCGGCACCCGTTTGAAAATGGTGCGCCACAAAGAGACCAAACGAATTGGCGGCCGTCAGGTTGTTTTCTTCCCGATTACGCACTCTTACCCACAGACCTATGGATTTGGTATCCGCACCAACCATGGCTACATCGTTTATTCCGGTGAATTTATCGCCGACTACGACGACATCTCAGAAGCCTACCAGGGAGATTACTCGGTCGGCTCGAAATTCAGAAGTGAAGGCGTCATGATCCTGCTCCAGGATTCCAAAGGCGCAGAGAATCCATTGCATACGTCTCCTGGACATCGGGTAACCCCGCATTTTGACAAGGTTCTCTCGGATTATGAAAACCGCCGTGTGTTTGTCGAAATCTATACCCAGTCGGTTTATCGCATTCAGGAAATCATCCAGTGCTGTATCGACCACAAGCGCAAGATCTGCTTCTACACCAAGGAGCTTCAAAATCTTGTCGCCGGTCTGGAAAGTATCACCAATGAAGTTCCGATGGATCTGGTGGTCAGTGCCGATCAGGTCGATCATCTTGAAAATGTATGTGTCATCATCTCCGGTCAGGGAAGAGCCCTGTTCCAGCTGATGTCCAACATTGCCAACAATGAAGTGGATGATATCAACGTCCGCGAAAGCGATGTGTTCGTTGTCGCCACTCCATTGGTTCCTGGTGTTGAAAAAGACTTCCGGAACATGGAAAACGATATTTACAAACGGGAAGGCACCATCATCAAGATTGACCGCAACGTCAAAGGAATGCATCCATCTAAGGAAGACCTGAAGATGATGATCTACATGTGCCGGCCAAAATACTACATCCCAATCAAAGGCGAGTATCGCATGCTTTGTGCCAATGCCATGCTTGCCGAAGAGATGAGCATCCCGCCAGAACAGATTCTGCTGCTCGACAATGGAGAAATCGTCACCTTTATCAATGGCGAACTGCAGCCAGGCCGAGAAACGCTTGAACTGCATGAAGCGCAGATCGATGGCAGTGCGGACTGGGATTTAGCCGGTGTTGTTCTGAAAGACCGTGAAATTCTTTCCACGGATGGCGTCATGATTCTGGCCATTGGTCTGGATTTCAAGACCAAGAAGATTATCAATGGACCAGACGTGCAGACGCGTGGTCTGGTGTATGTCCGGGATGCGGAATATCTGACCAAGGAAGTCAGCCGCATGATGGAAGAAACCATCAAGGAAATGGTGGATGCGGGCAAGTATGAAAACATGGAATGTCGGACGCAGATTCGCGATAAGGTTTCCCGCTATGTATTCAAACAGACCGCTAAGCGCCCAATGGTTCTGCCCGTCATTCTGGAATTGAGCGATAAGTCCTGATTGACCGGATCTGAAATTTCAATGTTTATAAGCCTCTGAAAAGGACAGTCTTTTCGGAGGCCTTTTTGCATCCAGAACACGGCAGAAAAAACAGATACTGCCTGAACAGGCAGTATCTGCAGGGAAATCTTTTACTCAGTCCTCAGAATTTTCTTCAAATCGTTTTCCGCTTGGCATCCATAAAGTCTTCACGAAAGCAGTGGATCAATCTTCAGGACCATCGTTTCTTTATTCAACAGATAAAAGACAATGCCATTCGGTTAACGACATTTTAGATAGCCAAATCGTCAGTTTAAGATGATTTGGCTTTTTTTGTGCATACTTAAAAAACAAAAACATTTAATGGTCAAAAAGTTGTCCTAAAGAGATAATT
>CAJTLE010000122.1 GCA_910577085.1 uncultured Allobaculum sp.
GGTGAATAATATTGTACAGGATTGATGAACGATTTACACTCACCTGTTTGGTGGAAAATAAGATGGCCGGAAACACGTTCTGTAAAGGTGTTTCCGGCCATTTGTCGGTTTTGATGAATTGTTCAGGTTATAGAAGATTCTATTTAATAGGCGTTACACAAATCACGTCAATATTTGCACTTTTTAATATTCATTTCCGGAATTTCACTCGATAAAGCCAAACAAAAACTTATTTTTGTCAAAACCATGAAGAAATTTGTACATTTTATTTGATTTGTCGAAAAATTATGGGTTAATTTACGATAAATTTTAAAAATAGAGCGGGATACAATAATGATAAAAATGAGATTTAAGTTTAATTCCTGCAGATTCTTGATTTTGAGTCCGAATAATTGAGTCTAAATTTATATGTAAAGATATCGTTAATATTTCTGGCAGTCAACATTCTGTGTAATCGTTTACGATGTACAATTAGAGTTCTGATCAAATGGATGTCCTTTTCATCATAAATCAACAGGTGATTGTCGACCTTTATCCCCTGCTCTGTCCGCCATTCTGACAGATTTAAATATTCCTTTATACATCGATCATATCCTGTTTTCTGATTTCACCGTTATTCATCTCTGTATCGGTTCGTCATTTTTAAAACTGTATATGGTTTTTATTCATGTCCGGTTCAGGTGATTCATCGTGCCCAGAATAAAAAATGCATTTTTCTTGATTTTGACTTGAATATGTGCAGTTTCACACAGAAAATCAGCGCATTGGATTCAAAACTATACAGACATGGCTTTTTCACTTCAATTTCTGCTTCATTTTCATTCATTTTTCCTGTCCGTTTTCACAGATTCTTCCTCATCTTTACTCAGATTTCCCTCAGGCTTATACTTTTCAGTATCAAAAATCTCACCTGCTTTGATTTGTACCTTTTAAAGCGGCTAGAGAAGAAAAAAAACGAGTCTGTAAAGACCCGGCCAGGAGGAACTCATGCTCAAGCGTACAACCCATTATCAGTTTCAGCCATATGGGGAGGTCTTCTACGAACTCCCGGATCTGAGCGAGGCTGCTTTTGATGGAACCTATCAAGGGGAATCCATCCCACTGAAAAACAAGACTGTGACCCACGTTTCTGTCTCCACGGATCCGGTCTATATCGACTGTAAATCCGGCATTGTTCTGCTCGTCGTGCAGAAAGGCGATCAGCCAGATGCTTCCTATGAACAGTTTGTGGTTCACCGCATCGTCAAGCTGGACCGCAATGTACGATATGGGCTGATTTCAATCTCCGTCAATGCCGAGGCCATAGTCTACTCCATTCCTCAACACTGCCAGAAAGTACGCCTGCCTGAGCCAATCACCTTTGAGCCGCTCGAAACCAGACTGCATATTGAAGAGATTCTGGCGACCTATTATCAGGTGCGCAAAGGCGACTATGTCTTTCCCGGCGAAGCCCATAAGTATTACGAGCTGATCTACATTGATCACGGTTCAATGGAAACCTCAGTTGAAGGAAAAGAATTCCACCTGGAAAAATACGACCTGATGGTCTATGCACCTGGCCAGTTTCACTGCCATCACACGGGCCCAGATCAGAACTGCTCCTATTTGACGGTTATTTACCGGATGAATGACGCGCTGCCCGAAGCCCTTGAAAATCGGATCTTTCACAGCCGCAAAGATATTTACCAGGTCCTGTGCCGGTTTATGAAAGCTATCCAGAGTGATGACTATCTGTCGAATGAACTTTCGATCCTGTATCTGAAAGAAGTCATGATTCTGCTTCACCAGTTTGATCACAAGCATGCGATCGATGCCAATGTCAATCCAATGCAGGTTCACTACGAACATACTCTGCTCAACGAGATTCTGGTCTACATCAACAACAACATCTATTCCGCCTTCACGGTTGAAGATCTGTGTTCAAAGTTCTCCGTTTCCCGCTCCTCTTTGCAGAATCTGTTTCGCTCCAACCTGCAGATCTCACCGAAGCAGTACATTTCCGAAAAGAAACTTTCACAGGCCAAACAGCTGATTCAGGAGCACAAGCATACGATTTCGGAAATCAGCGACATGCTCGGCTTTACCAGCATCCATTACTTTTCCCGGAAATTTAAGGCTCAGTACGGTGTCAGCCCAACCGATTATTCCAAGTCCATCAACCAGTAAGCCCAGCTTTTTTCAAAACCAGAATCAGACTTTCCTGGGCTGTCTGACTGCCATCTAAAACAATCTTATTCGTGTTGTTTCAAGTCATTCGGATAGGACATTGGTTCAGAAACCGTTATTCTACAGGTGAGCCAGAAAGGCTCACTTCATAATCAAATTCCCTTTCTTAAAACTTTCTTGAAAAAGGAGCCCGCAAGGGCTCTTTTTTCATGCCTGGTTCCTCTTCATTTCCAGAGTCGGATTTTCAAAGCAGCAGTCCAACAGACTGATTTGCTGATGGACCGACTAACTGACTGACTGATTTAAAAATAGAGTGAGTAACATTTAAGTCCCTCTGATTCTCCATCTCGTCCTTTGATCCAGCTTCTTCATCTGGCTTTTGGAAATACACACCGATCAAAAAAGTAGTTGCGCCAAAATTTTCATTCTGAAAAGCCTCTCTCTATCCCATACGCTCCTATAGTGCACTTTCACCACCATGATGTATCCCATATTGGGCAAATAAAAAACGGATGTCGTCTGACACCCGTCTTGATTCAGTCGTTAATGATTTGAATCGATAAAACTTATAGTGATGAAGATTAAAACCTAGATTCCGTCAGAGAAATCGTCTTCGTCTTCATCCATGACTGCAGGCTGTTTGAATTCAAACGCCTGAACCTGATCTTTTCCGACAGTCACTGCCTGTTTGGCCAGTTTATGAACATCGTCTACAAACTGTCTGACCATGTTGATTTCCAATAACATGCCCAGATTCGTTCCGGCAACGACTTCATATCCTCTAGGATAGCCCAGTTCAACACTCAGCTTGAACGGCGATCCGCCTGCCAGATCCGAAAGAACCAGCACCGATTCGCAGTCAGCCAGTCCGTCCATGGCCTTTTCCAGCTTTTCAGCCAGAAGGTCTGTCGAATCTGTCAGATTAAAATCCACCGCATAGTAATGTTCTGCAGGTCCGGCAACCACATTCAGTGCTTCTGTTAATCCGGATGCAAAATGGCCGTGGCCAGTAACGATTAAACCGATCATTCACTCTTCTCCTCTACTGTTGTCTCGGTCTCGCTTTGAATTTCGTAAGGATAAATGGTCACGCCCTGTACAACACGGTTGACTTCGCCAGTTGGGCATGGATTATCCGGGGTAACACCCAGGGCGATCGATTTGAATAAGGCGATGACCTGAGCGACAAGGATATAGTCAAAGGCGAGATACATATTATCTTTAGCGAAAAGCAGACCAAAATCAACATAGAGATCGACTAAATCACGAATTTCCACATAATCTCTTGCTGCAACGGCAACCAGTTTATTGCCTTTTCGTTCTCCGGAGAGTTCTCTGACCAGATCTAAGTCATACTGACGCTGATATGGATCATCGGAAATATAAACAATCGTAAGCGTATTTGGATTGATCACAGACTTTGGTCCATGACGGAATCCCATTGGAGAATCAAATACAGTGTCTACAAGACCAGCTGTCAGTTCGCAGATTTTCAGGCGGGATTCCTGAGCGATGCCTTTGAGAACATTGGCGCCAAGATAAACAATCCGGTTGAAGTCGTAAGTCTTAACCAGTTCTTCGCAGGATTTGTAACCATGATCAAGGAACAACTGGGCCTTGAGAATGACATCTTCGAGCTGAGCTTCCGTTTCGAGCAGATGATCAAGATTGAAGCAAAGCATTGCGGCCAGCATCATGTTAGTAAAGGAGCTGGTCATCGCAAAACTTTTATCGTGTGTTTCTGGTGTCAGGTTGATATCGAGTGCGTTGCTTCTTGTCGCAGCGGATTTAGCCAGAGCACCATCTTTGTTGCAGGTGATGAATAAATGGTAGGCGTTTTCTTTGCAGACTGTGTCAGTGACCTGAACAGCGCCGATGCTTTCAGGAGAATTTCCGGAACGGCCAAAGCTGACCAGCAGAGTCTTGCGGTTTTTATCGAGATAGCTTTCAGGGGATTCAACTAAATCGGTGGAGGCATAGGATTTAGCACGGAATCCTGTGCAGGTATTTACGAAGGTGAACAGTGCATTTCCGACATATTCACTGGTTCCGGCACCAGTAAAGATAATGTCCAGGTTTGGATCTGCAAGCAATGGATCAATGAACGCTTTGATCTCATCTTTTCTTTCTTTGATCTCTTTTAATGTTTTCTTCCAGGTTTCTGGCTGCTGGTAAATCTCAGCGGCAGTAAACGATCCGTTAGCAGCTTCCCAGAAGCTCTTATCATGACCGAAAATCATGGCTTTCGCCCTCCTTTATCTGATGAGTTCATTATAGATGCGTTTGCACATTTATATTTAAATTCATGATTTGAATACTAATAAGTACAAATATATCGTTGGTTTGTCCTGATCGAATCCCATTTTTTCACATTGTGCATGGAGATTGGCATATCGTTGCGTATAATAGGGAAAGATTGAAAGGAAGACTCTTCATGTCCCGTAACCTCGTTGAACGAAAACCATCCAATTCCCGGGTCATCGCACCGGATCCCGATCAGCCTGTCGGCAAAAATCTCTATATCGACAAAAAAAGACGAATGATCTACATGTCGCCTTATCTTCATGAAGCTTTATATCTGCCTAAATTTGATTACAAGAAATTTAACCGCTACAAGTCCCGTTATCTGATTGTTGCAGCCACCTTCATGATTCTGGCCACTGCCTTTGATGCGTGGTTTCACTGGCCAATCTGGAGTGCCCTTATCATCACTGTCGCTTTGTGGGCCGGACTGGAATACAGTTTCTACAAATTCCAGAAAACGCTGGTTGCGGTTAAAGGATTTGACGCAGCCAAATGTACGCCGACAGTTGATTCCGTTATCGCTCCAGATCAGCGCACCAAATGTTATCTGAAAATCGTTCTGTACATCCTTCTGGGTGTCCTGCTGGTGTTTAACGCCTATGATCAGCACTACAGCACCATTATCATTGTTGCCTGCTGGGCTGCCCTGCTCTTCTGCCTTTATACCGCATTCAAGCTGACCCGGATGCTCATGAAATCACCAAAGAGCTGATCAGCCAAAATCTAGATCCAGAACCATATGATTTGGATGATTTGACTGTTCTGGCTGATTTAACCGGTTTGACTGATTCACCTGCATCCGTACCATCGAACAATCATGAACACGAAAAAGCGTCTTTGCTTTTTTCCGTAACGACCCACGGAAAGGCAAAGGCGCTTTCTTATTTATCGGTAAATGAATGTTGGAAACTGAATAATGGTAACTGAATAATGGTAACTGAATAATGGATGCCTGCCAGCGGGCGATGCCGCTTAGACAATGACTGAGGCGCCTAGTCTTCCATTGTTTCAATTTCGTAATAGCAGTTGAAGGTTTCAGCCGGTTCTAAAAGCATTGTGTTTTCCCGCTTGTCAAACGGCACTTCTACCTTTTCCAGGTCGGAATGGCCAAACCATGGCTCAATGCAGATAAAGTTATTGCCATCACCGGAATTCCATAACGCAACAAGTGGGAAATCCAGGAAGGACACTTTTACTCTTGGCTGATCTTTGTAGTACAGAGTTGCCGTGTTAGCGCTGATCTTATCAAAGATCAGAGTTGCATATTTGCGCAGATCGTCATGACTGAGGTTCCAGGTATCCAGAACTTTCTTTTCCCGGACAACTGGGGAAAGGTCTGGCTGGAAAACAATCTGTTCCGCTTCTGCTACCGGAGCAAAATGAATCGAGAAATCTTCAAATTTTTCGCCATCTGCCCGAACCGTTTTAAAGGCTGGATGCAGACCAAAACTGAATGGCATGCTGACATCACCCGTGTTGGTGATCGCATACGAAATCCGGACACCCTTTTCAAGCAGACGATAGGTCATTTCAAAATGGAAGTCGAATGGATATTTGCTGCGGGTTTCATCGTTGGAATCAAAGGTGTAGGTAATGGACTGGCCGTCTTCGTTCACCACGCCATTTAAATCTTCATAGCGGATCAGGCCATGGTTTTTCATGGCATACGTTTTGCCTTCCCATTCGTATTCGCCATTTTTCCAGGTACCGCCGACCATTGGGAATAAAGATGGGTTGCGTCCGCTCCAGGCCTCATCAGCCTGATACAGAATTTCATTGCCATGCTTGCGGTCGATCAAAGAGATCATCTGACCAGCTGGATTATCAGTTGTTAAAGCAATTCGATCATTTTCGATATGAAGTGAGCTCATGATGGATACCTTTCTCTCTCCGGTTCTTCAGCCAGGTTGTCACACCACCTTCACCAACCGAGCCGATCACCACATCAGCTGCTTCTCTGGCTTCTTTGCAGGCATTTTTCATTGCCACACCAAGATCAGCTTCGCTGATCATATTGACGTCATTAGGCCCGTCACCGACGCAGATGACTCTTTGATAGCCCTTTTTCCAGCGAAGCTTACGGATGGCATTTTCTTTTGAAATTCCTTTGGCACGAACTTCAATACAGTCTGGATAGATAACAGCAGAATTCTCTGCCAGCAGCTCCTGAAGTTCTTGTTTCTGGTTTTCATCTTTTGTCCAGATCAGGATGTTGCAGACGTCGTCACCTTTCCATTCCTTGACTTTTGGAACCGTTAAATACAGTTTACGCCAATGTGTACGGGTTGCGAGATCATCTTTGCGATTGAAGTAGTTTCCTTCCGGACCGGAATACCGCCAGAGCAGATCATGATCGCGGCAATAGTTGCGGATTTTTTTAATGTCTGATCCGGGAATGAGCCAGGCATCCACCAGGTCCAGGTCATTACCATATACTGCGCCTCCACCTTCCAGAATGATTCCCGAAAAAGGAAAATTAAGGAACTCTTCTGGCAGATGAATCATCTCATAAGGAGAGCGGCTGCTCATCAGATAAAGGTCAGCTCCATTTTCCTGAAGATAACCAAATTCCCGAAACAGACCGGGGTCAATTTCATGAAACTTGTTGTCGTATAGGGTTCCATCAATGTCAAAAAAATATGCTTCTTTCATGCGTTCAAAACAGCCTTTCATTATGGTTCTCTGGTCCGTAGAACTCTCGAAACAGGTAAAGGATGCCTTCAAACAGAAAGAGGTTCTTTCCCTTTCGGCACCGTTTTCTGCCTTCGATTCATCCCTGTCCGCTGATGTAATCTTTTCCGGCGATTCAGCCCTTACCGGTTTACTTTCGAACCGGTTTTCTGATCATCGGTTTCAATGATCCTGCGCGAAAATTCACTTGATCACAGTCAAAATTAAGTTGTCATGTTCTGACCAGAAATGCGAGTAGTTTGCGTGTAATTTACAGATTTCTGCTTTTGCGCAAAGCCGAATCTGCCGCACCTGATCTGCCTTCCCTGCCCAGTTTTGTCCTGTCTGGATGATCTTTCTTTGCGGTCTTTCTCTGAGATACTCCTGGATTCTTGGCTTCTGCCTGCGCTGTTCAGTATTGATTGACACTGCAGGAAATTTTTTCAATCCGGATCTCTTCTGACAGGCAGTTTGACTTGATTTAGTTCTTTCATCATTAAACGAAGGAAGGCGAAATCCATTTCAGCTTAGCAGTCTATGGCGTTTATGCTTGCCATTTTGGATTTTCTTTCGTGATTTATGCGTGATTATTAAGATTTCTCATCAATTTGAAAGAGAATTCTGCCTTTAAAAGCATAATCCTTCTTCTGGCCGCATTTCGATTGAGATGCCAAAAAAGGCATTTTGTTAATCCGCAGGGTAATCTTTGAATCTGATTTTTTCTCTGCCCTCTTTCTGGCTACCAGGTCTTCTTCCCTGGTTCTTTACTCCTTGTTTCTTTTCCTCTTCCTTCCTGCATGGCGGTATGCCCAGAGGACTGATTTTCAAACAATCGATTAAAACCGGCCTGTAAAGACAGATAACAGTCTTTATATTTACTTTGAAAACACCCCCTCGGCTGACAAGGCAACTCTATGCCGGTCACCCCTGGTTGTAGTTTAAATGTCGATATTTGGCTCAAAAATGAGTCTAAAACTGTATTTGGAGACAGACTGCCCCCTTTCCCCCGTTAGTCTGTACTAATGAATTATGGGAGGCCTAAGACTATCTCACCAGTCATTTCTGAATAGACATTTCCTTCTTCATCGACAGTACATCCAAAAAGGTCGGTAACCACTTTTACGACAGTCTCCATGTCCAGCCCCAGAGACTTCAATATTTCAACACACTTTTTGAGCTTCTTTGTTTCTTTTTTGATAGTTACTCCACTTGGGGCAAAACTGCTGTCACAGTCTGAAGGATGCCATTCTTCTTTCTTCACAAACATATGGAAAATGGCGACGAGTATCTTTCTGGCGATGGCGATAATGGCTACTTTCTTGTTGACGCCGCGCCCAGCCAGTTC
>CAJTLE010000123.1 GCA_910577085.1 uncultured Allobaculum sp.
GCCTCGAGGACTTCTGGCATGTACTCTGGCATTCCTGCTTAGCAGTTTATTTTACTGCCTTGAACCCGGCAGGGAAATCCACAATAATTTAGAGCGCAATTCTCAGACTCTTTCCTTACACTATTAACTTTATGGAGAAGGACTGTCTACACTCAATATCTATTCACCGTTTTCATTCCGGCATGTGGCTGCCAAGCCATGAAGTTTATTTAGATTTGGGCATTGAACAATAAACAGTCGACAGCCCTTTCTGCTCTTTCATACCAACAGACAGGCAAGAAAAAAGAGCAAAGGCATTCTCCTTTACTCTTCGCTTATTTATAGCTTCTACTTTTCGCTTATGGGCTAGTTTCCCTGGTGGAAGTTTGCGAGCAGTTTGGCACGCTGCGGGCCTTTTAATTTCTTAATGGCTTTAGCTTCAATCTGACGGATACGCTCACGGGTAACGTTGAATTTCTTACCGATTTCTTCAAGTGTCCACGTGCGGCCATTATCCAGACCAAAGCGCAGACGGATAACCTTTTCTTCTCGTTCAGTCAGTGTCGAGAGAACTTCTTCAATTGTTTCTTTGAGCAGCTGGTTATGGGTATATTCCTCTGGAGTCATTGTCGATTTATCTTCAATGAAGTCTCCAAGGAAGGTGTCATTTTCATCACCAACTGGAGTTTCCATCGAAACCGGATCCAGTGCGGAGCGCTGAATTTCGTTTACACGTTCGGCGGTCATGTCTTCCATCTTTTCAGCAATTTCTTCTGGAATTGGATCACGGCCCAGATCCTGAACGAGCAGACGCTGGATTCGTGTCATCTTGTTGATGGTTTCAACCATATGAACAGGAATACGAATCGTTCTTGCCTGGTCCGCAATCGCACGGGTAATCGCCTGACGGATCCACCATGTTGCATAAGTCGAGAACTTGAATCCTTTGGTGTAATCGAATTTTTCAACGGCTTTAATCAGACCGATGTTGCCTTCCTGAATCAGATCCAGGAACAGCAGTCCACGCCCAACGTATTTTTTCGCAATGGAGACAACCAGACGCAGGTTCGAGTCAATCAGAATCTGTTTTGCATCTTCGTCACCGGCTTCAATGCGTTTGGCAACCTCAACTTCCTGCGCAGGGGTTAACAGTGGAATTGCACCGATCTCTTTCAGATAGGCTTTTACCGGGTCGCTTGTTTTGCTGTTGGTAGATTCGGCGAAGGTGCGTTCCAGTCTGGCCAGTTCTTCTTCACGGTCTTCGGCATCACCATCGACGTTATCATCCGCATCATCCGGATCGACATCGAGATCTTCAGCAGTCAGCTCATCCGCATCCAGCAGATCTTCATCGACATCTTCTTCTTCGTCCCCAGGCGGGGTGATCTTATGTTCCTGACACCATTCGATCATTTCATTGATCTGGTTATCGTCCA
Source organism: uncultured Allobaculum sp. (assembly GCA_910577085.1). Taxonomy (GTDB): domain Bacteria; phylum Bacillota_I; class Bacilli_A; order Erysipelotrichales; family Erysipelotrichaceae; genus Allobaculum. The sequence continues at coordinate 1,416 of CAJTLE010000123.1, forward strand.
GACGCAGTTTGGCAAGTGCATCAGAAAACTGTTTCTGATCTAATGGTTCGCCTGTCTCCTTTGCTGCTTCCAGTACGAGTTTGACATCATCAATCGAATTAAATGTCAGACGTTTTTTGCTTGTTTTTCCGGCCATTCAAATCTCCCTTTCAAACGCAGATACCTGTTCCTTACCATATTGGCACAGATTTCCGATTTTGATTCAAAAAATGCACTATCGAACCGCCGACTTTTCCAGTTTTCGATCCGTGTCCCGATCTGGAATTCTGAGTTCGTCATGCTTGATTCCACAGAAGGCTTCTATCGTCTTCAGATTGGCGAGTGTTTCATCGTAACCAAGCTGAAACCATGGACGAAGCTTGCGCGGATCGGTTGTATAGCGAGTCACACCCATATCTACCTGCGGACGGATAACCAGAGCCCGGCCTTCTTCTTCAAGCTGGTCGACCCGGTCCCATTGCTTCTGGTAATTGATGTGACGATTTTTCAGATTTTCTACAATTACAGGGTCCCGGTAAATCAGTTTGGCAAGCCATAACTGCCACTTTGGCGCCGGCTTGCGGCGGTACCCTTTTTCTTTGGTGGAAATGATTACGAATTTATCACAGCCATGACGTTCAGCCTGTTCAATACTGATCATATCCACCAGACCGGCATCGAAATATTTCTTTCCGTGCCAGCGGTATGGCTTTGCCAGAAGTAAAAGAGCGCAGCTTGCCTTAATCAGGGTCATGCTCTCATCCACATATGGCTTGCCAAAATAATCAATGGAATTCGTTTCCATATCGTAAACTCCAACATCCATTTCTGTCTCCGAGCCAAAAAAAGACATGAAATCCAATGGAGCGTGCTTTTCAATATACTCGTTTGTGGCTTCGAGGCCAAACAAACCGCCTTCCTTAAATAAAGGAATCAGCCCGATTGCACCTTTCTGACTGGCTGCATCGATGGCTGTCACTTCCAGACGATCAGGCTGTCTGGCCACATAGGCCAGAAGCACTTCGGCACCCGATGAAACACCAACACTGTATGGAAAATAAATGTGGTGTTCCAGAAAACACTTTAAAACGCCAGCTGAATACGCAATCTTGGTTCCGCCGCCCTCAACTACCAGGCCGACGTTATCCATGACGGACGACTCCTTCTTCTCTGGCTGCTTTGGCAACGGCCGCAGCGACGGCATCGCAGACTCTAGGATCCAGGGCGCTGACAATGACATAGTCATCGCGCAGTTCATCTTCTGGAATCAGATCCGCTAAAGCTTTTGCAGCAGCCATTTTCATGCCTTCAGTAATCCGGGTTGCTTGGGCATCCAGTGCTCCGCGAAACAATGCCGGGAAAATCAGGACGTTGTTGATCTGGTTTGGATAGTCAGAACGACCGCATCCTACAACGCGTGCACCTGCCTCTTTGGCCAGATCTGGTGCAATTTCTGGTGTTGGGTTGGCCATCGCAAAAACAATCGCATTCTCATTCATCGAACGAATCATCTCCTGATCGACCAGATTGCCTTTGGAAACACCAATAAAGATATCGGCGCCTTTTAAAGCATCTTTGAGCGTTCCGCTTTCGCCCTGTGGGTTTAAGCGTTCTGCCAGTTCTTTTTGCATTGGGTTGGCGGCATTGTCAGGGGTAATAATGCCCTGTAAGTCACACTGACGAATATTTTTAAAGCCATAATCGGCTAATAATTTGGCGATTGCACTGCCAGCAGCCCCGGCTCCTGAGAAGACAACTTTGGCCGTCTCCTTATTTTTGCCGGTCAGCTTTAAGGCATTGATCATGGCAGCCAGAACGACACACGCAGTGCCATGCTGGTCATCATGGAAAACAGGGATATTCATTCTTTCCTGTAATTTAGCTTCCACTTCAAAACATTTTGGAGCAGCAATATCTTCCAGGTTGATGCCGCCAAAAGAAGGTTCTAAAGCAGCGACGGCTTCAACAATCTGATCTGGATCCTGAACGCTCAAAACGATCGGAACCGCATTGACATGGCCAAGTTCCTTAAACAGGACACACTTGCCCTCCATAACCGGCAGACCCGCCAGTCCGCCGATATTGCCAAGTCCGAGAACCGCTGATCCATCAGAGACTACTGCAATGGTGTTCCCCCGGCCTGTATAGACATAGGCTGCTTCCGGGTCTTTTTCGATTTCAAGACAAGGGGCTGCAACGCCTGGGGTATAGGCGATGGCCAGATCTTCACTCGTTTCCAGTTTTGGCTTGGAAACAATATCGAGCTTTCCCTGCCAATTGGCATGCGCTTCCAACGCTTTTTTTGCGTAATCCATTCTTATCCCTCCAGAATTCTGCAGACTACATCAACCATCTTGGTGAGTTCTTTGATTGAGACAAATTCGTAACGTCCATGGCAGTTGCCATCGCCCGTTCCAAGATTTGGCGTGATCAATCCCCGTGCCGTCAGCATTGCCCCATCCGTTCCGCCGCGAACCGGCTTGCTGGCAGGAGCAATTCCATTTTCTTCAAGAGCGCGTTTGGCCAGATCGACAGAAGTCATATCGCCATACATGTAGTCTTTTAAATTGTAATACTGATCATTGATTTCAAGCTTACAGCAGTCGGGATAAAGTTCGTTGATATAATTCTGGGCAGATCGCAGAATCTGTTTTTTCTGTTCAAACTTCTGACGATCATGGTCCCGGATAAGGTAAGAAAGGCTGGCGTGTTCGCATTCGCCTTCCATTTCTAACAGATGCAAAAAGCCCTCATAGCCCTCAGTAAACTCCGGTCTTTCCCATTGAGGAAGCATACCGGCGAAGGTTACCGCGGCTGCCGCTGCATTGATCATACGGCCTTTTGCATCTCCTGGGTGAATGGTTTTTCCTTTAAATTCAACATGAGCCATTGCGGCATTAAATGTCTCGTAATCCACTTCACGAATATCGCCGCCATCCAGTGTATAGGCAAAATCTGCCGGGAATTTGTCGAGGTCAAAGTTCTCCACTCCCCGTCCGATTTCTTCATCTGGAGTAAAGGCAATGAAAATCCGGCCATGCGGCTTGTTGGATTTCTGAATCCGTTCAATGGCATCCATAATAATCGCAATGCCCGCTTTATCATCCCCGCCAAGCAGTGTAGTGCCATCGGTCACAATCAGATCCGAGCCGATACAGCGAGTCAGCGAAGGAAAGTCTTCACTGTTCATCGTAAACTGATCATTCAGCCGGATCGGGCCGCCGTCATAGTTTTCAACAATTCGAGGTTTGACATCTTTGCCGCTCATTTCAGAAGCCGTATCCATATGGGCAATCAGACCGATCGCCGGATAGTGGTCATCTTCTGTATTGGCTGGTAAATAGGCGTAAACAATGCCGTAAGGATCAACCTCAGCCTGGTCAACACCCATCTCGGCCAGCTCATTCTTTAACTCTTCGGCAAGTGCCAGCTGCTTTTTCGTCGAGGGGGAGGAAGACGAATGGGCATCTGACTGGGTATCAAAAGATACATATTTCAAAAACTTATCAACTACACTCATGATCTATCGGTTCTCCTTTTCTTCCGGTTCACTGTTCCGTCTGTGCTTTCTTTATTTATCCGTTATTAACATGCGCTCGAAATCCATCGCAGTAAAATGCAAAAATTACCTGTCCATAAAAGCAGAACAGGCCATTTTAGGCGCAATTGCGCGTACCTTTTATTATAAGCTCAAATTTTAAAGGCAGAACAAAGTCTTCAGGCCGAAAGGCTCTTTCCAGCCGGAATACCGCCATTTTTCGGTCGTTCGGTCCACTTTGTCCAGTTTTAAAAGAACTTAATTGTTCACGACCGCTTACAGATTCCTGTATTCAGAATATGAACATCCCCATCATTAAAGATTTCAGATAATAAATTGTCCTGAACTAAGCCCATCTTAAGATTAAAGACAGTTTTCGTACAGTGAACCGAACAGATCTTTCCTTGCGGGCCCAGATCTTAATATGGATCTTCCTTTCCATATTAATGTCGACATTCATGTCTACCTGAATCATGACTCATGTCAACCTGATTCATGATTAATGTCGGTATAATTCAAAGCGGTATGAAACGTTCCTGCCACATCCGTCATATGGGCAAGCCTGGCCGTGTTTATGATCGTCGGTGTCGTTTTTTGACTGCTGTTTTGAATGCGAAGAAGCAGATCGATTCATCTGTTTTGCAGGATGAATCATCATTTATCTGACGCAGATCAGACACTAATTTAAACTTATCAGAACCATATTTCAACCTAGATTGTCTTAAGATTATATGATTTCAAGAATTTTTGAAGTTTTGCTTTGCGATCTTCAAATCTCGTGCTAAGATAGCGGAGCAGTCAGCGATGGCGGCCCTGAAGAAAAACACTTCAGGAAATCAAAACAAATATTCAATGGTCCAATGGCGCAATTGGTTAGCGTACCTCCCTGTCACGGAGGGGGTTGCGGGTTCGAGTCCCGTTTGGACCGCCATTTATGCAGATGTAGTTCAATGGTAGAACACGACCTTGCCATGGTTGATACGGGAGTTCGATTCTCCTCATCTGCTCCATTTGAAAGTTCACGGACGAGAAATCGTCCGTTTTTTCGTGTTTGCTCGTTCCAATCTGTTTGGATCTGTTTCTCTCCTTGCCTGCCGTTTCATTCTTCCCTGTAATTTTTCCTCAATGAAAGCAGATGTAGTTCAATGGTAGAACACGACCTTACGGCAGCTGGTATGGAAATTCGATTCTTCTCACCTGCCTTTTGTCAGTGCAGTCTGCCTTTGATCTTTCTTTGGGCTTTGCCTAAAAGCATGGCATAGAAAAAGACCGGCATAACCGGCCTTGGAGTTTGAAACTTTGAATGTCGATTCTTCGAATTCTGAATCCTTGAAGAACCGATTTTTGGAATCGTAAAAACAAGTGAGCGTACAGCTCGAGTTTAACGTAAAGCGGCACCAACGGCTGGAACGATCTGTTTCTTACGGGAAACATAACCGTTCTTTTCGAATTCTGGAATGGCTTCGTCCAGAATATGGGCATCGGAACCGGCGACAAGGAATTTGGATCCTGTGCCATCGATGTTGGTAAAGGCGATCACCCACAGGCTGATGCCCAGTTTTTCAGCTTCGGCATCCATGAATTTCTTGAAGTCATCACGGATTTTATCGATATCTTTGTAGTCATAGATAAATACCTGGCTGATGGCTGTTTTGATGCCGGACAGAACGAATTCTTTGCAGTCCTGATACAGAATTTCCTTGAAGTCTTTGCCTTCAATGGTTGCTGTATGACGGAAAAGATCTTCAGCCATTTCGGCTGCATTCAGACCGTATTCCTTTTCAATGCGCTGGGCAGTAAAAATATCAGTTGGCGTGCAGGTTGGTGACTTGAAGTTCATTGTGTCACTGATCATCGCATACAAAACGAGTTGAGCGATTTTCGGATCCATCTGGATGCCATATTCCTGATACATCATCGCAATGATGGTATTGGAAGAGCCGACAATCATATTGCGGAATACGATTGGACGGGAGGTTTCAACATCCCCAATCCGGTGATGGTCAACGATCTCCAGAATTTCACCCTGATCGCGGTCGTCAATGGACTGTTTGGATTCATTGTGGTCAACCAGAATGAATTTTTTCGGTTCTGCTTTTAACAGGTGGTAACGTGCAACCGATCCGATGATCTTATTGCCTTCAACCACTGGATAGGAAGAATGACGGGTGCGAAGCATTTTCTTTTCGACATCTTCCAGATATTCCGTTGGATGGAATTCAATGGCTTTAGATTTTGGCGTCATGATGAATTCGACTGGGATCGCCCGATAAATCATCTGAATAATCTTCATGATGTTATATGGGGTGCTGATCAGAGTTACGCCCATGGATTTGGCCATTTCAAAAATATAATCGTTTGGAACAAAGTTTTCGGCAATGATGATGACAGCAGCCCCTTTGGCCATGGCTTTAATCATGTCGTCTTCGTGATCGTTGAGCACCATGATAGCACCAGTTAAATCACGTTCCATCATCTTTTTATCCGAGATTCGGACATCGCCGCTCTTGGTCCGGGTTCCTTTATACAAAATTTTGCCGTGAACAACGTCGCGCAGGTTTTCATCCGGTGTGTCTTTTAAAAGATTGCGGGTAATATTGAGATCCTGCATCTGGACTTTGGAAATATCGGCCAGAGTAACCATGCCGGCTAAATCTCCGTTGTCATCCAGGACGTAAATGGTTTTCGTATTGTTGCTCATCATCAGATCCCAGCCATAACGCAGGGTGTCCTGACGGTTGATCAGAATAGCTTCATCAATTTCAATTTCTTCCAGCGAGTTTTTCGCGGTTGTCAGTCGCAGCGGGGCTGGCACTCCGACTTTGTTAAGGATGTATTTCGTTTCGGGATTGAGATGTCCAAGACGGGCTGGAACAACATTTTCCCCCAGTTTCTGTTTGAGAGCAGCCAACGTAATGGCGCCGCACACAGAATCTGTATCTGGTCGTTTATGACCAATAACATAAACAGGCTGATTCATGATTTCCTCTACTATCTAAATCTCTAAGTCTTATTAGATGGTACAAGTATATCACGATCAGCCTGTTGAATTATTTGCTTTCAGAATTATCGTCAGCTGGAGAGTCTTCACTGTTGACAGCGTCTTTTAAGCCTTTTTTCAAAGTGAATTTTACAGTTTTGCTGGCAGGGATGACAATCTGCTCTTTGGTTACCGGACTCATGCCGGGTCTTTCGCCTCTGGATTTGACAACGAACTTTCCAAACCCCGTCAGATCGACGACATTGTCTTCGACAAGATTTCGGGTAATCAGATCAAAGACCGTATTGACATAAAGACTTGAAGTTTTGAGTGGTAAAGAAAGTTCTTTGGAAAACTGAGAAATCAGATCCTTTTTTCTGTAACCCCTGTATACATTATTCCTAAAAAAGCGCAAAAAGCCCCTATCAAACAAATTAGATATCATTTCTAGCTATTTATGCATCTAATATAGCTAGCTGATCTGGCGTCAAAGTTAC
>CAJTLE010000124.1 GCA_910577085.1 uncultured Allobaculum sp.
GCACTGGATCCGTCCAGTACGACCATGGCTGTTTCAGCTCCCGAAGCCCCATCCAAACGGACTTCAATTCAGGATTGATTGTTGAATCAATGCTGCTTTGTTATCCGTTTGGGTGGGGAGGTTCACATCACTTCATAGCTTCCCATATAACATAACCTTTGATTGAATCTCTGAATTCATCTTTGAGCCTCGTTTTAGACGGGGCTTTTTTCGTTGGAGAGCGTTTTTTGGAAACTGTGCTGACGAAAGGAACAGAAAAGATCAAATAAAACCATATGGAAGAAGTGCCTTTCTGATGGCTTTGAGATGAAAAGGATTCAATTTGTGATTTAATTTCGATCCATACGACACAGATCTGTATCGAAACACTCCAGCCCAGAGTCTGTATTTCATCTGAGGACAGAACATAAGGTCTGGACAGGGGACTGATCAGTATCATCTGGTTATGAGCAGGGTATATAAATAATCACAAAGTCAAAGCAATTAATAGAGAACGGATAAATGTAAAAACGAACTGCCTTTGTAGATGCCAAAAGTTAAACTGATAAAATGCGGATATCACAAATTACGTGATTGACATGTTCATTACCTGAAAAAGAAACTAATATGACATAAAACAGATGATTTCGGTAATCTTTTGCCTGAATATTCAATCAGGTATGGACATTTTCATATATCTAGTAAAATATAGTTAAGCGCGTTCATTGAGACGTATGAAAGAAGGGATTCACATGCGCACTATCACAAATATCAATGAAAATTGGCAGTTCCTCAAAGATCATAAAGCAGGCGAAGCTTTTGAAAATGCAGAAACTGTAAACGTTCCTCATACTTGGAACAACATCGATGGCCAGGATGGTGGAAACGACTACTGGCGTGGTACAAGCACATACCGCAAAACTCTGGGCAACCCAGAACTGGCTGCAGACGAAGAGCTTTGGCTGGAAATCAACGGGGCTAACTCTACAAGCCGTGTTCTGTTAAACGGAAAAGAACTGGCAAAACACGATGGTGGTTATTCTACTTACCGTGTCAACCTGACTGACGATCTTATCGATGGCGATAACGTTCTGGAAGTGGAAGTTGACAACTCCCCCAATGATCATGTCTATCCACAGCAGGCAGACTTCACATTCTATGGTGGTCTGTACCGTGATGTAAACCTGATCAAAGCCAACAAAGCACACTTCTCTTTAGGCTACTACGGCGGCCTGGGTCTGAAAGTGACTCCAAGTGTCTTAGAAGACGGTAAAGGTTCTGTAAGAGTTGAAGCTTTCACAGAAAATGCAAAAGATGGCGACATCGTAGCTGTTACTCTGAAAAACAGACTTGGCGATGTTGTTGCAACAAAAGAAGCTGAAGTAAAAGACAACAAAGCAGATATGAGCTTTGATGTTAACAACATCCACCTGTGGGATGGTGTTGATGATCCATATCTGTACACAGTTACTGCTGAACTGAAACAGAATGGCGAAGCCATTGATGAAGTTTCTACAAGAATTGGTTTCCGTACATTCGACATCGACCCACAGAAAGGCTTCTTCCTGAACAGCCGTCCTTACCAGCTGGTAGGTACTGCACGTCATCAGGACTGGCAGGGCCTTGGTAACGCCTTAACAAAGGAAAACCACGAAATCGATATGCAGAACCTGGTAGACATGGGTGCCAACACAATCCGTGGGGCTCACTACCAGCATGACCAGTACTGGTATGATCTGTCTGACGAAAACGGTATGATCATGTGGGCTGAAATTCCATACATTTCCAACCACATGGCTAACCCAGCAGCAAACGAAAATACCAAAGAACAGATGCGTGAACTGATCGTTCAGAACTACAACCACCCATCTATCGCTTTATGGAGCCTTTCCAACGAAATCTCCATCGGTGGTGAAAATGAAGATCTGATCAGAAACCACAGAGAACTGAACGACCTCGTTCACTCCATGGACTCCACTCGTAAGACTGTTATGGCTCACGTAAACACTCTGGATCCAAACTCTGAGCTCGTTCAGATTCCAGATGTTTCCAGCTACAACCTGTACTTCGGATGGTACTTAGGTAAACTGGAAGACAACGATGAATTCTTCGATGAATTCCACGAACGCTTCCCGAACATTGCGATTGGTCTTTCCGAATTCGGTGCCGACTGCAACCCTGCTTACCACTCTGAAAAACCAGGACGTGGTGACTACACGGAAGACTACCAGGCTCTCTACCACGAACATATCCTGAAAATGATCAAGGCTCGTCCATGGATCTGGGGTACTCACGTATGGAACGGATTCGACTTCGCAGCTGACGCTCGTAACGAAGGCGGCAAACCTGGTCAGAACCAGAAAGGTCTGACTACATTCGATCGTAAGACCAAAAAAGATGGCTGGTACATCTACAAAGCTTACATGGCTAAAGACCCATTTGTTCATCTGACAAAGAAGAGATACGTAAACCGTGAAAACCCAATGACTGAAGTTAAGGTTTACTCCAACGAACCAGAAGTAACTCTGTATGTTGATGGCAAAAAATTAGAAACCAAGACTGGCGAATATGTCTTCACTTGGGAAGTACCAATCTCTGGTCGTCATGAAATCAAAGCTGTTGGTACTGCACCAGAAATCTGCGACGAAATGGTGATCCAGAAAGTCGATGAAAAAGATCCTGACTACATCGTAGAAGGCGGAAGTGTTCACAACTGGTTCACTGACGGCATCGAAAAAGAAGGATACCTGTCCATCATGGATTCCTTCGGCGATGTTCTCAAGAGCAAAGAAGCTGCCGCAATTCTGATGCCAGTTCTCGAAGGCATGGGCAGCCTGTTAGGTCCAAGAGACGAAGATTCTGGCAAGACTCCAGAAGAACTGAAAGCAGAAAAAGAGAAAATGTCTCAGATGATGCTGAAGTTCCCTGTTGAAACTGCTCTGCGTATGTCTGGCGCTATGAAACCAGAAGAAATTGTTGAACTGAATAAGATGCTCAACAAGATTCCTAGATAACTCTGATTTCTCCAAAAACTTCTGAAACTTAAAACAATTCACTCTAAAATTTTGAGGTTTTGATCCTTGCAAGCAAAAAACAGCTTGAGGATTCAAAACCTCTTTTTGTTTGGGTGATCTTTTGAAGGGCTGGGCAGTTTTTGTCTTTGGAAAGTCTGCCGGAAAAGGGCTTCAATTTGAAATCCAGCCCGGGCAGAGGACCATCAGGCAAACACTTGCCCTGTCCGGTACAATGGAATCTACAGACTGATCCCAAAACTGGATAAGAAAAGTGTTATCGGGCAGACCGATATCCAGGAACGGCATATTGATGAGGAAAGTCTTTAGAGATATGGAATGACTCATCTATGAGGCAGGTTTATAGACCTATGGATATATGGACAGGCAGACAGAGATCAAGAGCCTGAATTGCAGACTCTGAATAATTTTTGCCTGTTTTTGTTAAGGAGGGGTCTTCCGGTCTATTCTGAAGGAGACAACTCTGAGTCTGGGACCAGTTGAGTTGAAAAAAGATAAGAAAGGATGGGATTTACTTTGAAATCATCTGTACTGGAGCAGGGCAAAGGTCTGCGAAAGTATTTTATCTTGGCCTTGATCTTCATTACGATCGAGACCAGTTTTGAGGTCATTATTCCATATTTAATGTCTGACATTATTGATGTCGGCATTGTCAACCGGGATACGTCAGTCTTTATTAACCGGGGACTGTGGATGATTGGCTGCGCGATCGGATCGTTTATATTCGGTCTGCTGTATGCCAAGTCGGCGGCCAAAGCCAGTGCGCGCTTTGCCCAGAAAATCCGACGGGCACAGTTTGAGAAGATTGAAGGCTTCTCTTTTGAAAATATTGACCACTTTGAATCTTCGGGTCTGATTACCCGAATGACCAGTGATGTCATTGTTTTGCAAAACACGATTACCAATGGCATCAGACCGCTGGCCCGTGGTCCATTGATGCTGGTGCTGGGGATCATCATGTGTATTGCGATTAACCCAACGCTTTCCTTGATCTTCTTTTGCGTGATCCCGGTCGTGGTCCTGGTCATGGTCTGGATCGTTTCCAAAGTTGCGCCGCAATACCGGCTCATTCAGAAAACTGTTGATACGCTCAACGGTGTCGTCGAAGAAAATCTGGTCGCCATTCGACTCGTGAAGTCGTTTGTACGCAAGGACTATGAAGTGAATCGTTTTGATGAGGTCAATGAACAACTGGCCGCATTAAATGAAAAGACCAACCACTATGCCTTTTTGAACCTGCCAGTTTTCCAGGGATCGATGTATACGGTCATTGTTTTATTGTTGATGATTGGCTCGCAGATGATCATCCAGAATACGATTCAGGTGGGGCAGCTGACCGGGATTCTGTCGTATGTTCTGCAGATCATGAACTCTTTTATCATGATGTCCAATGTCTTCCTGCTTCTGACACGGTCGATTGCTTCGGTCAATCGAATTGAAGAAGTCTTTGATGAAAAGCCAACCATGGTTCTGCCAAGACATGGCAAGGAAGTCAAAGACGGATCCATTGTCTTCGATCATGTGTCCATGAAGTATTCCAAGGAAGCCAAAGAAGATGTTCTCAGTGATATCTGTCTTGAAATTCCCTCTGGTACAAAGGTAGGGATTATCGGGGCTACTGGGTCCGCCAAGTCTTCGTTGGCGATGCTCATTCCAAGATTGTATGATCTGTCCTCTGGCAACCTGATTGTCGGTGGTGAGAACATCAAGGATCTGGATCTGGTTAAACTGCGGGATGCGATCGGTATGGTTTTACAGAAAAACGTTCTGTTTTCTGGAACTGTGCGCGAGAACCTGAAGTGGGGCAATCCAGAAGCTTCTGATGAAGAAATTCTCAAAGCCATTGATATGGCCGGAGCCACAGAACTGCTTGAACGGCTTCCTGGTGGTCTGGATATGGAACTTGGTCAGCAGGGCGTGAACGTTTCGGGTGGTCAGAAACAGCGCTTATGTATTGCTAGAGCACTGCTCAAAAAGCCGAAAATTCTGATTTTTGATGACTCGACTTCGGCGGTCGACACCAAAACGGATGCGAAAATCCGCAATAACCTCGCTTCAATTGAAGATCTGACGCAGATCATCATTGCCCAGCGTATCTCTTCGATACGGCACTGTGATCTGATTGTTGTGATGGATCAGGGCAAGATTGTTCAGACAGGCACCCATGACGAGCTGCTCAAAACCAGCCCGATTTATCAGGAGATTTATGAATCTCAGCAGGGAGGCAGCCTCAATGACGACTAAAGCGACACAGCCAAAAAATAAACCCGCAAACAAGAGCCGGCGCAAAACGTTTGGCCAGCTGCTTTCGTATATGGGCAACCATAAGTTTGAATTCCTGTTTGTCGGCATTCTGGTCACCATCTCGGGTCTGGCCAATCTGATTGGCACCTATATGATCCGGCCTGTGGTCAATGCAGCTGCGGACAGACAGCTTCATACTCTGTCCGTTCTGTTGATTATCACGGCAGTGATTTATGTGTGTGGTGTTCTCAGTGCCTGGGGATATACCCAGATTATGGCCAAAGGGGCCCAGCAGGTCACCAAAGAAATCCGGCACGATCTGTTCGAGAAAATGGAAGGTCTGCCGCTGCGGATTTTTGATACCACCAAGTTTGGGGATCTGATGGCCCGTTTTACCAGTGACGTCGATACGGTCAGTGATGCCCTGAATAACTCGTTTGCTTCCGTTATTCAAAACTTTATTCAGGCAGCCGGTACGTTAGTCGTCTTGTTTATCCTCAACTGGCGGCTGACCCTCATTGTAGCGGCTTTCTATTTGATGATGATTGCCTATGTGCTGATTGCTTCGAAAATCAGCCGGCGCTATTTCCGGGAGCAGCAGCATTTCATCGGGGCGCTGAATGGATTTGTGGAAGAAGCCATTTCGGGTCTTCGCGTCATCAAAGTCTTTAACCACGAAAAAGCAAGCCTGAAAGAGTTTGAAGAATTCGATGAACGTCTCGAACACGCCTCGGAAAGAGCCCTGTCGTATTCCCAGACCATGGTTCCGGTCATCGTGTCCTTCTCGTATACGAACTATGCGATTGTTGCGGTTGTCGGCGGGTACATGGTTTTAAGCGGCCTGAGTGATGTGGGTTCGCTGGCTAGCTATCTGGTTTTTGTCAGACAGGCAGCAGCACCCATCAACCAGTTTGTTCAGCAGGCAACCATGCTGCTGTCGGCTTTATCCGGTGCTGAACGAATCTTCAGCTTCATGGAAAATCCAGATGAAACCGATGAAGGAAAAGTTACGCTGGCTTATGGCGTGAAAGATCCTGAAACCGGCAAATGGACAGAAAGCTCCATTCCAGCCGATGGCTGGGTGTGGAAGCATCCAAGATCGGATGGCACCTGCGAATATGTACCTCTTGAAGGGGATGTCCGCTTTGAAGATGTCAACTTCAGTTATGTTCCGGATAAACAGATTCTCTATGATTTGAATCTGTATGCCAAACCAGGTCAGACCATTGCTCTGGTCGGCAGCACTGGAGCAGGAAAAACAACCATCACCAATCTGCTCAACCGGTTCTATGAACTGGATTCCGGAAGCATTCTGTATGATGGCATCGATATCAGGCTGATTTCCAAAGATGATCTGCGTCGATCACTGGCGATGGTTTTGCAGGATACGCATCTGTTTGCGGGAACGATCATTGATAACATCCGCTATGGAAATCTCAATGCGAGCGATGAAGAATGTATTGCGGCAGCAAAACTGGCCAATGCGGATTCCTTTATCCGTCGTCTGCCAGAAGGCTATCAGACCCAGATTTCATCGGATGGGGCAAGCCTTTCTCAGGGTCAGCGGCAGCTTTTATCCATTGCCCGAGCCGCAGTTGCTAATCCGCCGGTCCTGGTGCTGGATGAGGCGACATCAAGTATTGATACCCGCACCGAAAAACTGATCGAAAGCGGCATGAAGAAGCTGATGAACGATCGCACGACGTTTGTCATTGCCCATCGTCTTTCCACAGTACGCAACGCGGACTGCATTGTTGTTCTTGATCAGGGCCGTATTGTAGAGCGCGGAAACCATGATGAACTGATGAAGAAAAACGGCTTCTATGCACAGTTGTATAACGGAATGTTCGAACTGAGCTGACAAGATTTCCATCGCGCTCAATCGGACGAAGATTTCGGATAAAACCATGTCCAAAACATAGATCCGATGATCTGGCACCCTGAAAATGGGTGCCATTTTTGTTTTCGAACCAAACCTTCGCCCTGTGTTTCCAGCGGCAGAAGAATCCAGATGATCAGATAACTGGCATAGAGAACTGATACAGGAAAATAAAAATTTGAAAACGGATATTTGAAAACAGATAGGAGCCGAGAACCAGAAGCAAGAGGATTTGACCAAAGAAAAAGGCTTCGCCAGGATGACGAAACCTTTTGAATTCATAAGCAAAAAATTCGGACAGTCAAAATGAAATGGATTAGATCCAGGTGACTTTGCTTTCCTGGTTGTTGCGCACCTTTTCAATGTTGGAACGATGACGATAGATAATCAGAATCGTCAGTGCCCAGGAGCAGAGAATCAGCATATAATTCTCCCAGTTTCCACCCCAGTTCATCGACAAGATCTGAAGAGAGCTGAATACAGCAGCGCAGATGGAGGCCACTGAAACCATCTTATACAGATACAGGACAATAAAAAACATCAGCACTGGAGCGATGAAATAAAACGGATTGGCAAAGACGAAAATCGACATTCCCAATAAAAAGCCATACATACTGGCAACCGCTTTGCCGCCTTTGAAATGGGCAAAGATTGGATAACAATGGCCCAGACAGCAAAGAAAGCCAGAAAGCATACCGCAAAGCGGAGAGACAAGCGAGCCAAACCAGATAGCCAGCACGACTTTTAAAGCATCCAGGACAATGACACTGACGCCAGCTTTTTTTCCAAGAACTCTTCCGGCATTGGTTCCGCCTGGATTTCCAGAACCATACTGCCGCAGATCTTTTTTATAGAAAACTCTGGCAATGACCAGCGCAAACGGAATCGATCCTAAAAGATATCCGGCGACACAGGATAAGATAAACCATAAACTATTCATATACACATCCTCTTAACAAACCTATTTTATCAGGGAATCCAGATTCACGTTCAGTTACTCTGGACAAATACAGTCAGCTGACCAATTCCGAAAGCGATTACCAATGATCTCATTCATCTGGATTTGCGAAAAGAAAGCTGGAAGTCAAAACGGTCCTGATTCAGGGGATACTTTCCATCCAAAATTCCCATAGATCGGGCTCTGCCACTCCCCATGTAACTGGGGGTGCTGAGAATTATTATTTTTCCGTCGGACATTCTATATACTGAATTTAGCGGAAGAGATCGACTCCTTTTTGAGA
>CAJTLE010000125.1 GCA_910577085.1 uncultured Allobaculum sp.
AGAGCAACTCGACCAGGAGTCAGGCGAGAATTTCCTTGGGCTAACCCCCATGGGGGTTAGCCCAAGGAAACCCCATCTGTTGGAGACTCACTTGGTTCTGATTACTCTCATACAATACGAGGAGAAATAAACTCCGTGTTCTTTTTGAACATTCTGGCAAAGAATCCGCGTTTGTGTTCTTTAGCCATTCTATTTACCTTTCCAATCTTGATTCCTGATCATAAAGAATGCAGCCGCCAGCTGATCATTCGATCTACAAGCTGGCGGCGCATCATACTTCAGAATTGCAAACCGGTTCAGCCTTTTGCGTCTTCACGTCTCTTTTCAAATCAACTCTTCTAAACCGTTTTTCAGAGTCTGACCAGACTTTCGCCACAAAGACCGGCTGGCTGGCGGTTCAAGTTTTTTAAATCCTGTAAGGATTTAAAAACACGTATACATGTTTTCGCGTATTCAGATCAGTCTGTTCTGAAGCAGACTGGTCAAAGACTTTTCAAAAGAGGAGAACTATTCAGTTTTTGCCGCATCGTTCATCTGTTTGTTCCAGTCAGCCAGTTTGCTTGCAGCGTTGTCTTTAGTAACTTCGCCAGAAACGACAGATTTACCGAAGTTTTCACCGTATGTGAAGATGTTGGCCATAGCGGAGAAGGATGGCTGTGGTACAGCGTTGCTTACTGTATCGTTCTGAGCAGTAACCAGAGCGGAAGAAGCGATATCTGGTTCTTCTAACAGTTCGAGGTTGCAAGGAACGATCGAACGTTCTTCCCAGTGAGCTTTCTGAGCGTCTTTACCACCGAGGTACAGTGCTAATGCGTTAGCAACTTCTGGATCGGAAGTATTTGGGTTAACACCAATTGCTTTAGAAGTCAGATAAGCACGCAGTGGAGTAGCGGTGCCATCAAGATCGAAGGATGGAGCACCAGCGATACCGAGTTTGTCGCCTAAATCGCCGGCAACTGCATCATAGTCCCATGTACCGGAGAAGAAATCACCAGCAGAACCATCACGAACTTTACTTAAACCAATACCTGTACCAACGCCATCGTTGACGAAGTTAGGATTGTTAACCAGGTCGATCAGGTAGTTCAGAGCTTTCAGACCGTTTTCATTGTCGAAGTCTACGCCAGCTTCAAGGTCAGTTCCGTTTTCACCGAACATTGTGCATCCTGCACCATAGAAGAAGGATGCTGAATACCAGAAGTTATCAATTGGGAATGTTACAGTGCCTTTTTCCAGCATTGTGTTGAGGTTTTTAACGTCTTCTTCAGAGAAGGTTTCGTTGTTGTAGTACATGAACCAGGTGTTGGAAGTGAATGGAACACCGTAAACGCCGTCATTATAAGTAACAGTGTTTACCAGGGAAGGATCTGTACTGTTGTTGATTTCGTCGAGGTTTGCACCACCGAAACGGGAAATGGCGTTCTTTTCAATCAGACGGCCAATCTGGTCAGAAGCATACAGGTATACATCAGGTCCAGCAGCAGGGTCTTTAGCAAGTTCGTCACCAGCAGAGCCCTCTGGAATTACTTTGTATTCAAAGGTAATGTTCCAGTTTTGGATGTAAAGCAGCGAACGCTTCGCACTGTTCCTGCAGCCATCCTTTGTTAGGATCTGCATCAGAAGTCTGGTCTTCACTTGGACCGGAAACGGTCAGTGTGACTGTTTTTGCTTCTTCGGAGCCAGAAGCTTCGGATCCAGCAGCTGCACTGGAACCAGCTGTGCTTCCTGTAGAAGAATCACCGCTGCCGCCGCAGCCTGCCATGGACAGAGCCATCAGACCAGCCATCAAGCCGGCACTAAGTTTTTTCATTTCCATTTTGATTTTCCTCCTTATGTCAAAATTACAGAAATGAGTCTGAATCCTGCATTGGAGCAAGATTCAGTTTTTTTCTGAAGGCGATCTTTCTTTTCGGTCTGCCTGCTTCGCGTTTACGAAACAAAAGCACAACATTTTGTACTAATTTGCCAAAGACAGCAGAGAGTCTGGAACAATTCTTTCTGATAGCGGTCTGTCCTGTGGCTTCGTTGTACATTTTTTCTCAGACTATCCAAGAATGAAAACGGATTCAGAATTCAGATAGTTAATTTATATCGCAATTCCGCAGAAATTACCTAATTTTTTGGTGCAAATTTCAGAAAAACTTCCTTTTTCTTCCATCCAATCCCATATTTGACCGTTTTTTGATCGTTCAAAGATACTCTTTAGAGTTAATGCAATATTTATGCAAGGCGTGAATCCCATTTTGCGCACCGTACATCTATCCGATCGCCTGTTTTGCTCTTCTTTGATTCACCGAACACTCAGCATTCCATTGTGGACCAATGGAATGCGTGCTCAATGCGTCTGATCATCCAATCAGAGTCCATCCCGTTTCCCTGATCGCCGCCAAATTCAGGATTTGGAAAGCCTCAGGTCTGCTTTGCGGTTATGCAACGCCCTGCAAAGAGCAGTTGTCGGGTTTTGACATTTTGTCGACTCTTTATCAAACTTTTAGACCACTAGCAGGACAGATGTCACACATTGAGTACACATTTCCGTGAACCGTGGCCTATTGTAATCCAATTCCTGTGAAATCCCTATCAAAATTTCATTAAAACTGTTTTCCTGACACGCCGAATGAACAGGATTTTGGGACTTGTCGTCCACAAATGGTAGGACCAATTTAGGATAAAGAACAGAAACAGTATTTGTATGTTCACATTGGATAATTTCACAAAAATTATGGAAACCACACATATTTTGAATTTGGTACCGTTTTCATTCCCTTTTGTCTCTCTTTCCCATGCCAGTCAAAAAGGGCATTCCCCGCCCATCCCCCTCCCAGGCAAGTCCAAATTGTGCTCCAAATGAATCGGAACAAGCCAAATCGACAAAAAATCGATAAAGCATCGAATCTCTGAAAATAAAAAAATCCAGTTTTCATCTGCCAGAAAGCAGATCAAAACTGGATTGGATTTTGCATCAGAAGCTTAAGAACAGATTTCCCCATTTTTGTTCTCTCTTTTTTGGGGAT
Source organism: uncultured Allobaculum sp. (assembly GCA_910577085.1). Taxonomy (GTDB): domain Bacteria; phylum Bacillota_I; class Bacilli_A; order Erysipelotrichales; family Erysipelotrichaceae; genus Allobaculum. The sequence goes on from CAJTLE010000125.1 coordinate 3,015, forward strand.
CAGATCTTATCCATTCTGCCTGACTCTACGCCTGAGCCGTGCGCAGTTCGGTTAAGGTTTCCGGGGAAAGTTTGGTTTTCTGAGGGTAGCGCTGGCGGAATGCCTGCACAAGTTCAGGAGAACCATTGATGATGACACATTCGGTCCGGTCCGCATCGTGCACCACGAGCAGATATGGTTTATATTTCGGGTTGCGGAAATTTTTGCGGATGACACGTTTACCGCGCAGTTTGGAACGGGAATATTCGTCGACCACAGACTGCATATCCGTGAAGACTTCCAGAAACTGCAGATTCAGCCGATAAGCCTTGCGGCGTTTGTTCTTATTGACAATACGGTCAATATGAAATTCATCGTTGCAGATGATGTACTCATAATCGATGCGCAGCGAATGATTGTAATAATAAGCCAGCGCAAAGCAGGTAATCGAAAAAACCAGGGTGTAGTAAAGTGTCGGAGACAGGATAAAGAACAGAATTCCCATTAAAATCAATACATTGCGAAGCATCAGCTGGGAAAACTTAGGGATCGCCGGAACACTGTATTCAGCATAGACTTCCATAAAATGACCTTCCTTTTTGCCAGATCTTGCTGAATCCGGACTGCCTGAAACAAGCCAATCCGAATCAGACTGTAATTTTTTAGCGGTCTGGTCTGATCGTGTGTGTTATTGTAACAAATAATCGAATCAGATTTCGGTCAATTTTTCGATTTGGTCTATCTGTTGGCTGAACTCCAGCCTGAAATATTGTCTTTTCAAGACAGTTTTCTTTCTGGTTCTGGCTTTTCTAAGCAGAAAGCTTGAAAAATTCAGTTTTATCAGATGGCCGCCAGTTGAATGAAAGGATTTTTCCATGCGTAAATTTTCTGCCCTTCTTTTCGGGGCTGTTCTCTTACTTTCCGGCTGCTCCACTCCAAACAGTGAGACTTCGAGCCCTTCATCCACCCATTCCCTTGTCTCGGAAGAAAAAACATCTTCATGCTCTGATCAGAAAACCAGCACTTCATCTGCTTCCACGACTGTGGCAGAGAGCACTGAAGAAAATCGGGCCAGTGTTCTTGATCAGTTAGGAGCTCTTTCCGATCAGTCATCAGCCAAGGAAGTCAATGCTGCTTTTAATGCTCTGATCAGCCATACGGCTACTGCCTATGACTATTGCTTCCAGATCGATCAGCTGCGCTCCAGTCAGGTGCCTGAAACGGATAACGAACGCCAGTTCATTTTGAAAACCAAAACCGCGGATAAGATTCTCTCCTGCTACTTAGAGGGAACCACACTGTATGAAGTCACCCGCAATGCTCCCAGCGGCATCTCGGATGCTTATGTTGCTCTGGTCAAGATGGATGCCAGTTCCACCACTGCTGTTTCCGCTAACTTTGATGGTGGTGAATACACCACTCCAAATCCAACCCTGACCCTTAAAAATGTTCTTCCCGGCAAAGAAGAAGACACTTCAAACTTAAGTGACGAACAGATCCGTCAGAATCTGATTGCCAATGAAACACAGTTATTCTCTTCAATGTTTGGCAACGCCCTGCCGATTGCCCCCTACAAAAACCCGGATTTCTATACTTTTGAACTCACACCGGATGGAGATGGATATCTCTTTACCGTTCAGGCTAAAAATCTGAATACCTACAATCAGGTCCTGGACCGGCAGAAGGATCGCACCGATCTGTTTGAAACGGGCAACTACATTGCGGACAGCTATCAGACCACCAGAGCAGAACTGACTTTCCACCTCGACAACCAGGGTGCGATTGAAAAAGCACTCCTGGATCTGGAAGAAACATTTGTCTACGATGGCCAGACGTACACCGCTGTTACTTCCCGTTCGGATACCCTCAAAAAAATCGATGGCCCAGCCGCCATGGACTTCCTCAATTCCCTGTTTGAAAAAATTCAGAATGAGACCTTAACAGCTGGCTCGTCTTTCACACTCGATCTGCCGCTGGCCGGCTAAGATCATTTCAGGATTGGGCCTTAGTTCATTCAAAATGTGCACTGACAATAGAATCGAATTCTTGATATAAAAAAGACATTTTTATTTTACCCAAAGATTGTTTGATCATTTGGAGGGCAGGAAGACTGATTCGATCCAGCTTCTTTTCCAGGCGAAAAATGGTTCGTCGAAAGACTTCCATTTAAACCTGGATTCAGGTTTAAATTCGATCTCAATCCTTCAAATCAAAAATAAAAAGGCGGCCGGCAAGGTCGTCTTTTTATTTTGATTCTGGTGATTTTTTACGGAGCCAACGGCCTGGATCGGGCATATTTTGTCTGCCTGCTGAATCATCTGCAGGTTTATAAGGAATGAGAGATGTTCATAACATGCAGACGATTCCGGTATTCCTATTTTCCTTATATTTTATGGAAGATTCCTGAATTTTTGGATGGATCCGGATTGATGCGTGAAGTTAATGAACCCGACTGACCAGACGGTTGGTATTTTTAAGCTTGCGACGGATCGAATCAAGTCGGCTTTCGAACAATGCAAAATCATTGAGCCGCCACTTCCAGTTTTCATCCCCAGGGGTGCCTGGACGGTTGATGCGGATCGTCTCATCATAATTGAGCAGATCCTGCATCGGCAGAATTGCAATCCGGCAGTCTGTCTTCAGACAATAATCCACCATCCGGTCGGAAATCTTACGGCCTTTCAGTCCCAAATGACGGAAGATTTCATTGATCTGTTTGCGTTCGTGTTTTGGCAAAGAAGCATACCAGCCTTCGATCGGGTCATTGTCATGGGTGCCTGGATAAACAATGCAGGCTTCGGGCAGACGATAGCCTACTTTTTCTTCGACTGGACCAAACGCATATTGCGAAACCCGCATGCCAAGCATGCCGTATTTATCTTTGAGTAAAGTGACCTGCGGACGCAGAACCCCCAGGTCTTCAACGATAAAGGACAGCGAAGGATCAGCATTAAATACAGCATCAAACAAAGCTTCTCCCGGTCCTTCTTCAAAGTGGCCGGCTTTAGGTACCGGGTTTTCAGCCGGAATTGCCCAATAGCGGTCAAAGCCGATAAAGTGATCCAGGCGGACAGTATCGGTTAAACGGGCCGACCAGCCCAGCCGTTTGATCCAGTAGTCATAATTCATCTTCTTCAGCGCATCCCAGTTATAAATCGGGTTGCCCCAGAACTGGCCATCGCCCAGATCATCCGGACCGCATCCAGAGTACTGCAACGCCCGACCATGTTCATCCAGTTCAAAGGCTTCGGGGTACTGCCAGACATCGGCAGAATCTCCCGAGACATAAATAGGAATATCACCAATGACATGAATGCCATGTTCATGGGCAAAATCAATGATCTTACGCCATTGTCGGAACGCCTGCCACTGCAGGAATTTCTGATACTCGACTTCCTCGTTCAGACTTTCATCGGGCGTTGTTTTCTGGCGGTCTTCAGCAGGCCAGTCCATCCAGGGCTTCATGGCATTTTTCTTTTTTAGCGCCATAAATAAAGCATAACGATCTAACCAGTACGCCTGATTTAAAAACGATTCGTAGTCTTGTTTAAGCTCTTCGTTTTCACTTTTGACAAATGCTTCAAAGGCCTGTTTGAAATACGGTTCCTTAAATTCGCGCACTTTTGCATATTCCACTTCATCCGGATTGGAATCAAGGGTGGTGATGGTTTCCAGCAGGCCATCTTTTTGAAGTTCTTCGATCGAGATATAAATCGGATCAATCGCAAAAGATGAATAGGTCCGATAAGGGCCTTCACCAATTTCAATTGGTCCTAATGGCAGAATCTGCCAGATTCCAAGTCCTGCTTTCGCGCAGTCTTTGATAAAGCGATATGTATTGGAAGAAAAATCACCGATTCCATACGGGGATGGAATCGAGAAGACCGGCATCAGAATTCCGGCCTGACGGGGTTGTAAATCCTTCGTTACCATTTCTTTTCACAAGGAACTGCATCCAAGTGGTGATAAAGCATCCTGGATTCAGTCCTGCTGCTCTGCAGCCTCTCCTTTCTGATTCAACTGGCTTTTTTGGCCTGATCCTTTCGAAAAGTCAGTCTTTGTTTCTGGTTTGTTGTTCCGGTTTCTATTTTAGTCAAAAAATCTTCGATGGGATGAATCCCCTTTCTTTTCGTTCGATCAGTCATGAATCCTCAGAAACGTTCCAATCCTTTGTAGACTATGGGTAGAAACTGTTACGATTATATTTCATATTGATTTCGAACCAGTCTCGTTAAAAAGACTGAACAATCCGATTGGGGAGGATTTCTGATGCCGAAGACTGCCAGAATTCTGGTTCTTGCGGACGAACCAGTCAAAGCGTATTACGAATACTATAATGAAAAAACATTTGAAGGCATCGACCTGATCATCTCCTGCGGCGATCTGCCCGCAAAATATCTGACCTTCATTGCGGATGTCTTTCGCGGCGAAGTTCTCTATATTCCCGGCAACCATGATTCCTCTTACATCAACAAGCCGCCTCATGGCTGTGTGAATATTGATGGCCGCATTCACGTATGGCGCGGGCTGCGGATTTTAGGTCTTGGCGGATCGTACTGGTATAAACCAGGCCCCTATCAATACCAGGAAGCAGAAATGAACCGCCGGTATCTTTCCCTGTGGTATTCCTTTATCCGCCATCGCGGGATCGATATTCTCGTGACGCACGCCCCAGCTGCCGGTCACAATGACGGGCCGGATCTGCCGCATAAAGGATTTGAGACCTTTACCGCTATTCTCGATAAGTATCGCCCAAAATACTATTTCCATGGTCATGTCCATATGAACTATGGCAATTATCCCCGGGTTTCCACCTATAAAGAAACAACCGTTGTCAATGCCTTTGAGCGCTATATTGTGGATGTTGAACTGCCCGATGAAGATGATCGTAAATCCAGAAAAAAGCGACGTAAAAAATAGGTTCTTACGCAAAGTGTGTGGCAGAACCTCACTTTGATTTATTGAAGATGTCATATTGGCATCTTCTTTTTTTGCTTTCTTGGGTCAGTTGTTAGCCATACTTCCAACAACTCTTTTGATTCTTTTCGGCCACGCATTATAATAGACTGCATGTAGGTTTTGCGGAAAAGATGCTCCAGCTCGGCTCGACCAAACATGGTGCGTTTGGTCAGTTTATACCGGCAGTTGCATCCTTCCACGAACCCACTGTTAAGTTGGAAGGATATTGCGTTCTTGACGGGAGCAATATCCTTTTTTATTCCATTTATGACAATGTCATTAAGTTAAGTAAGCTCAGGCTTCTAGCCGTCAGTTCTCTGATGGCGAGAAGTCTTTTTCGTTTTTGTAGGCCATTTTAGACGTTTTCGAAAAATGAACCAGTTTCATACACTTCTAA
>CAJTLE010000126.1 GCA_910577085.1 uncultured Allobaculum sp.
ATATTATACTACTATTATTAAATATTACAATAGTAGTTTAAAATAATTTTAATATTTTTTGTACATTCGGCCCAGTTCATGATCTTTGAACACACTTCAGTTAATTGATACTTTTGTCGGGTGCATCTTTGAAAAATGGACCGATAAATTTTATTGAATCCCGAAAAGATCCACTTTGCGATGTACCGAAGATGCGGTTTGGAAGTATGCCGCGAGATGGGGGCGGTTTTATTCTTACGCCGGAAGAAAAAGAAACTTTTATCAAAAAAGAGCCGCTGAGCCAGAAATGGATCAAGAAATATATCGGTGCGGCAGAGTTTATCAATAATAAAGACCGTTACTGCCTTTGGATGGTTAACGCTGATCCGCAGGACCTGCATAAGTGTCCGATGGTAATGAAGCGAATTGAGGCGGTAAAGGAATTCCGACTGGCATCAAAAGCAGAAGGAACCAGAAGATTTGCCAAGACGCCCTGGCTGTTCTGTCAGATCGCCCAGCCGGATGGCGATTATCTGATTGTTCCCAAAACTTCTTCCGGAAGGCGAGAATATCTTCCAATTGGATTTATGGATAAGAATGTCATTGCCAGTGACCTTGTATTTCTTGTTCCCAATGCGAGCCTTTATCATTTTGGAGTACTGAATTCGAGAATTCATAATTTATGGATGAAAGAAGTGGCTGGAAGGCTAAAAAGTGATTACCGATATTCAAAGGATATTGTTTATAACAATTTCATCTGGCCTGAGACCGATGAAATTGTAAAAGAAAAAATTTCAAAGACAGCCCAGATGATTCTGGATGCAAGAGACCTTTATCCGGGAAGATCATTGGCTGTTTTGTATGATCCATTAACGATGCCGGTTGAACTTCGCAAAGCTCATGAGACAAATGATAAGGCGGTTATGAAGGCCTATGGATTTAAAGGAAACGAATCTGATGATGAAATTCTAGCCAAACTGTTTCAGCTTTATCAGAAGATCCAGTCAAAAAGAGGATAAAACTACATTGCAAAGAGAAGTGAAAATTGTTGAATAAAGGAGATTGTATGCACTATTTAGGGCGGTTTGATTCTCGTGAATTTAAGACGGTAACAAATTTGAAACCTGACTTCTGTGAAAAGATTTATCAGGATAATCTCAAGGTAAGAGAGATGCTGGATTATTTTAAAATGTGGAAAAGCGTCAATGATGCTTGGCTTGAATTATCCGAATGGGCTATGAATGCACAGATTGATGGGTCGAATTTACTTTCTCAACAGCAAAAGGCAGAAAGTTTGGTCAGGGGGTACCTGACTGAATTCAAGATAACTCTTGAACATGTAGAATCGAAAATAAAAAAAGACTATACAGATAATTCGGATATTTATCGTGCGTTTAAACAAGCTACTCATGCAGCCTATGATGGTTGTAGTGAATATGCCTTCACCTGTCAACTCCGTAATTGCGTTGAACATGAGAAAGAAGTGGTTCATGGATTTAATGGCTGTTTAGGCTGTAAGATCTCATGTAATAAAAAAATATTGCTAACAACCAATAGTAGATGGAAAAAAAAGGACGTCTGTTTATGGATAATTATCCAAGAGATGATATTGATTTACTTGATCTATTTCAAAAATCGTTTAATGCACTTCAAGAAGTTATGAAAGTTGTAATTAATTATTTTATGACTACCTGTCGTTTAGAGTTTACAGAACTATATGATTTTGGTAAAAGCCTAAAAGACCAATGGGGCCAACAGTTTAATGAGTGTCACCTATTTCATTTGACTGATGAATATGGAAATGTGATTCCTATTGAAGAGATGGGTTTAACTGAGACTAAAATCTCAGTTGACTTGATTGATTGGAATTTGATTTTTGAACTTGGCGATGATTGTACACGAACAAAGTAATATTGTCAGTCTCTGGTTTTCGAATGAAGGCGAAATTGATCAGGATTCTTAAAAGAGCGATGGCACCTGCAATAAGAAAATATTGGTACCCATCAATTAATGTAAAAGACCGCTCGAAAGCAGTCTTTTAATCTGATTGAAAATTTATCTTGGCTAATCACAGGTTCTGGGTATGGTTTCTACTGGTCAATCATGACAGACAACTGCGATGGCGTATCTGGTTTAAGGTCTTTGACATGCTCGTTGATGATGTCATTGAGCGTGAATTTGCCATCTTCATAGTCGAAGTCGTAAATAATGCAGTTATCAAACTTGCGCAGTTTCTTGGCTTTCTTGGGATCGATCGCACTGGCAAAGCGAAATGAGCAGGCTCCATGCGCACAGGCAAGAATCGTATCCCCCGGGTCTTTTTCCATGATCTCGGTCAGAGTATCGACCATTCGCTTTTCGACCTCTTCACGAGCTTCCCCACCAAAGGGGACGTACATGTGAGCTGGATCTTTGCCGCCTGGATTGCCTTTGCTGATGGGTTCGCCTTCAAGACTGCCATAGTGGAATTCTTTCAGCCCAGGAACACGGGTATAGGGTTGATCGGTAATATCCTGAATGGTCTGTTCGGTCCGGCCAAGTGTCGAACAATAATAGGAGTCCGGTTCAATATGGTGCTCGTCCAGCCATTTGCGAACCGCTTTGGCCTGTTTATGGCCAAGCGGGGTCAGAGGAGAATCACACCAGCCCTGAATCAAATTCTTTTCGTTAAAAAGTGTCTGGCCATGACGGACCAGGTAAAGTTTCTTTTTCATAATGGCTCCTTTCTGTGCAAAACAAAGCGGATTCAAAAAATGTATCAGAATCCGATAGTTGGTTTTGTTTTGCACGGATCCCTAATTTCTTTGTAAATAGAACCGTATCGGATGAAATCAATTCGATATAAGGTACACAATTAGTCTAGGCTTTTCCATAATTCATCGAAAGTCAGAGCCTCAGCTTTTATCTGGCTGGTCGTCCGGAGTGGATGAAAGCGTAAGATGGCGGTACAATCTGAAAGAAAGAATCTCCCGTATTTTCGGCTTTTTGGGCAAATATACGGGTAAAAAAAGAGTTTGAATACAAGAATGCAAAAGGTTTTAGAAGTGTGTTCAAAGAAATGAAATCTAAAAAGAAGTTGGGAATTGTACTGTACACAATCCGTCGGGTGCTGGCAGAATAGGAGAGATTCCATGTCGGTATTCCAGAATCGTTTCTTGTGAATATCTAGACTTTTTATACTTTTAAGGTATTCTATAAGCGGCCGTATAGGTAGGCCTGATGGTTAAGGACAACAACATGACAAAAATAGACGAATTATCCGTGAATGCAATCCGGACGCTTGCAGCTGACGAGATTCAGAAAGCAAACTCCGGCCACCCTGGAGCGCCTTTAGGAACGGCTCCAATGATGTATGAACTTTACGCGAATGCGATGAATCACAACCCAAAAGATCCAAAATGGGAAAATCGCGATCGCTTTATTTTATCCGGCGGACATGGCTCCGCTGGTCTCTATGCTTTGCTTCATCTGTTTGACTACGGAATCACTCTGGAAGATCTGAAAAACTTCCGGCAGCTGAATTCTCTGACTCCTGGACATCCTGAATATGGACACACCACTGCTGTTGAATGCTCTACTGGACCACTTGGATCCGGTCTTTGTGCAGCAGTTGGTATGGCCGCAGCTGAAGAATTTTTAGCTGACAAATTCAACCGCCCAAATTATCCAATCGTTGATCACTATACCTTCGTTGAAGTCGGAGATGGTGATCTGATGGAAGGAATTTCCCAGGAAGCTCTGTCTCTGGCAGGTACGCTGAAACTGGACAAAATTATTATTCTTTATGATTCAAACAACATCACTATTGAAGGCGACACTGCACCTGTCTTCACTGAAGATGTGAATAAACGCATGGAAGCTTTAGGCTACTCCACATGGACCGTTGAAGATGGCAACGACATCGAAGCCATTCATAAAGCCATTGAAGAAGCCAAAGCGGACACAGACCATCCTTCTTTCATTACCGTAAAAACAAAAATTGGTTACGGTTCCCCAAAAGAAGGCACTGCGGCCAGCCATGGTGAACCACTTGGCGAAGACAACGTCAAAGCGCTCAAACGCAACCTTAGCTACCCGGAAGATGAACACTTCTATGTCCCGGAAGAAGTGTATGCTCACTTCAAAGAACTCTCCAAACGTGGAGAAAAAGCTGAAGCAGAATGGCAGAAAATGTATGACGCCTACAAAGCTGAATATCCAGAACTGGAAGCTGAATACCGTGCCATGTTTAACCAGGCACCAGACGAAAAAGCTCTGGAAGAAGCCAATCTGTTTGATGTAGCAGACAAACCTGAAGCAACTCGTGCTTCTTCAGGAAAAATCCTCAACAAACTCAAAGATGTAATGCCAAACCTTGTCGGCGGTTCTGCTGATTTAGGTCCATCCAATAAGACAATCATGGCAGGAGAAGGAGACTTCTCCCCTGAAAACCGCAGCGGCCGCAACTTCCACTTTGGTGTAAGAGAACTGGCAATGGCCGGCATTGCCAATGGTCTGGCTTTATCGGGCTTAAGACCATATGCTGCAACTTTCTTTGTCTTCTCCGACTATGCAAAACCAATGGCAAGACTGGCCAGCTTAATGAATCTGCCAGTGACTTATGTCTATACCCATGACTCCATTGGTGTTGGTGAAGATGGCCCAACCCACCAGCCAATTGAACATCTGGCAAGCTACCGCTCCATTCCAAACATGGTTGTCTTCCGTCCTGCAGATGCAACCGAAACGGCTGCTGGCTGGACATTAGCGGCTACCCGTGTTGGTGGTCCAACTGCCCTGATTCTGACTCGTCAGAATGTAGAACAGGTTCCAACAACATCCAAGGAAGCCTTAAAAGGCGCTTATGTTGTTAAGGAATCCAAAGGGGAAGTTCCAGAAGCAATCTTCATCGCTTCCGGCTCTGAAGTGGCTCCAACAATCAAAGCTGCTGAACTGCTGGAAAAAGAAGGCGTAGACTGCCGCGTTGTTTCCATGCCAAGCATGGAACTCTTCGAAATGCAGCCTCGCGAATACCGCGAAAAGATTCTGCCAAGATCTGTCCGCAACCGTGTTTCCGTTGAAGCTTCCAAAGACTTCGGCTGGGGCAAATACATCGGTATCGATGGCCAGATGGTTGGCATGAAGAGCTTTGGTACTTCTGCACCAGGCAGCCTGCTGTTTGAATACTATGGCTTTACTCCTGAAAACATCGCCAAGACGATGCAGGATGTCATTGCTGAAAATAAAGAAGCATAAGCTTTCTTTAGACTGAAGATAGGAAGATAGATTGAAAGCAGTCGGATTCTCTGCTTCGTTCTTCCTTCAATTCCCTTCAATTTGTTTTGCCCATCAAGGCAGTCAGAGACCAAGCGTTTCTTGCTGCTTTTTTTTCGGCCTTTTTCATCCTTCTTTCTGGAGCCGGCTGGCTGATGACAGTCTGAAAAAGATTGGCCGAAGAGATATTCTGCCAGAGAAAATCGGAAAGGAAAGAGTGAAAATGCAAATCGGAATTGAAAGAATCGGTTTTGTCATGAAAACGCTTGTTCGTGCTATTCTGAAAACAAGAAAGAGGTACTTCCATGCGACGAATTCCAATCAATATTTACGAATATGCCGGGCAGATTCTCGAACAGCTGCCTAAGGGCATCCTGTTATCAACCAGTGCGGATGGCAAGATGGATACTATGGTCATCGGCTGGGGAACAATGGGAACGGACTGGGGACTGCCAGTCTTTACAGTCTTTGTCCGTCAGAGCCGCTATACCAAAGTTCTTCTGGATAAAAATCCAGAGTTTACCATTAATGTTCCGCTCAAAGATGCGGATGTACGTCGGATTATCGGTTTCTGTGGAACCAAATCCGGTCGTGATTACGACAAGTTCAAAGAAATGGATCTGACGGTTGTTCCGGGTGAAAAAGTCTCTGCCCCGGCCATTGGTCAGTTCCCAATTACGCTGGAATGCAAAGTCATCTATCAGCAGGATCAGGATGCAGCTGCCATTCCAGCTGAAATCAAAAAACGCTACTATCCGACAGGCGATTATCACACGGCTTATACCGGCCAGATCATTAACGCCTATTTGCTCGTAGGCGAATAAGCCGTAGATTTGCTTGTTCTGAATTTGCGAACGAATCTGCTAGCCGAATGGAAACGACACCTGACTTTCTGGTTCTCCCTTGCAAAAAGGAGAACCAGAAAGTCAGGTGTCGTTTTTTTGTTGGTGCGAACGGGAGTTGATTCAGGCTGAATTTTCAGAGGAAATTTTCAGACGAATCTGCTTTTGAAGATCCGTCTGGATCCTGGACAGATTGGATGGCTCCCTTTTTCATCTCGTTGAGCATGACGGCGCATTCTACCCAGTCTGCCAGTCGTTTCGTATTGCCCGCAAACCAGGAAGGTTTGGAAGAAGTGTCTTGCGGTCTGGCCAGAAGTTGTTCTGTCATCGGACGGATATCCGCAAGTGTTCTGGCATAAAGCGCCAGATCATGTTTTTCAAAGAACTCAGCATTGATCGTTTCGCAGCCTGGAATCGGGTTCGCCAACAATAAAGGCGTCTTGCAGGCACTGGCTTCGGTAATGGAAAGACCGCCCGGTTTGGTGATGTAGACGGAACAAAGGTGAAGATAGTCAACCATCTGATGCGTAAAGCCAAGTGGATGAACGTGAGGCAGCTTGGCGCTGGTGATCCGCTCTTCCAGTCCCTGATTGCTTCCGCAAAGGACGAGAGCTTCCAGATCCTCACTGCTCTCTAATAACGGTGCCAGCTCTTTTAAAATGTCAGAAATTCCATTGGTTCCCATACTGCCGCCGCCAACCAGAATATAGCGTTTCGAAGGATCCAGTTCCAGGTTTTGAGCGGCCTGCTGGCGGGTCATTGGTTTTGAAAAGACAGGATTGATTGGAATGCCGGTTGGAATCAACTTATCATATGGCACCCCCTCGGCATGGAATTCATCAGCCAGTGCCGGATAGGGAAGCGTCATCCAGGTTGTATTGACATCACATTCAAAAGGAATACATGTATAGTCAGTCGGCACCATGATCGATGGCGGTGTCTGGTAGCCGCGCTTTTCGAGCCAGGTCAGCATCAGTCCCGGATAAGGCTGGGTACAGATCACGATATCCACCGGGTTTTTCTGCATCCATTCATACAGGGCTTTTGCGGCATGCGCCTGAACGGCTAGAACCGGATCAGGAAGCCCGAAGGCTTTTTCGGCCTTCTGGTACAATTCGCCGATTTTATAGACATCTCCAAACAAAGCAGGAGAAAAACGAACCAGGTTGACATAGTTCTCCCCAACCAGATCTGCTGTTTTTTGCGAGAGCAGGGTGTAGGGATCAAAGAAATGTGTTTTCCAGTCGAGAAGATTGAGCCCATCGGTAATGGCCTGGCCAGCTGCGTTATGACCGCCGCCAGTTGAACACGAAAGAATCAGTGCTTCCATACGAGTTTTACCTCCAGTCGATCTTTGACTTCTTTAGAGAGAGCCATCCGACATACCACCACAACGGAAATCAATACCAGCCCATATTGGATATAGGAGTCTATCGGTTCCAGAAAACTGATGGCTGGAAAAAGCAGATAGACAAGAATCGTCAGATAGTAGTTCGGAGAAACTAGGATGATGCATTTGAAAAGCAGAAACAGAACCGCAAAGGTGCCCAGCGGCCAGAAACCAAGCCCGCCGGCCCATAAAGCGGCCAGCACCCCAAAAGTGGTTGTGATCCCTTTGCCGCCGCGAAAATGCGTAAAAATCGAAAAGTCGTGCCCCAGGATCGGAGCAGCCATCACCAGCCCGAGTCCATAATTTAAAGGATCAAGGCTTTGAAGCAGATAGAGCCAGACGGGAAGGAAACCTTTGGCAAGATCGCCGATCAGAACAAAGACACCTGCCTGAAAGCCGCCATAGTGAAAGGCATCAAACACACCGGGATTGTGATCGGCAGCCTCGGCGGCCAGATCGCGGTGGACAAAAAAACGGCCGTAGAGATCGAAAAACAGAATACTGCCGCAAAGATAGCCAAAAAGACGCCATGGCCTTCGGCCACATGCCGCAATGAAAATGGGTGAATCGAACTCAATAAAGGACTCAGTTCATAAGATATATCCATTACAATTAATCTGTAAGAGGAGTTAATAAGTGCGTTT
>CAJTLE010000127.1 GCA_910577085.1 uncultured Allobaculum sp.
GGTCGCCGATAGGCGAAACGGAAAACGAACAAATAAGGCTAAAGGAAAGCCGCTGAAAAAAAGTAATTAGGGCTTCTACTGATAAGAAACCTCTATTTTAGTTGTACTAAATCTTGACATAGGACCAATGAGGACCATTAAACAGCAACGCCCCCGACGATTCGTCGGGGGCGTTGCTGTTTATTCACTCTGAATTAAGCTGAGAAAATTTAAAGGACTTCACTTCGTTTTTACTGAGTAGAAGTCTGAAACTCATGATTTGCGTGTAGACATTTTTTCAACGAGAGTACCGGAAAATACAGAGTCGCGCGGATAATCTTTGCCGTCCAGAACCTGAGCCATGCAGGAAACAGAAGTATCACACAGGTAATTGAGCAGGTTGTCGTACGATGTGATTTCGCAGGGCGGCATATCGGAGAGCAGGGAGTTGTTATAGCCGGTGATCTGAACCTGATCTGGAATGGAGAATCCATGATTGAGACAGTATTTCATCGCAAAAACAGCGATCTCATCATCCACACAGAGAATGGCATCAAAGTCCTGGCCTTCGAGGACTTCGCGGACATGCTCGCTCAGTTTCCGCGATGGATCAAGCTGCAAAATCCGGCCTTCAGTATCGATTCCGGCTTTCTGGCAGGCTTCTTCAAAGCCCTTGACTTTTTCTCGGGCCGAAAAAGTCAACTTGCGGGTCAGAAGAATTGGTTTTTTAGATCCGCCATTGAGAACAACCGTTGCCAGTTCTTTCATGCCTTTGACATCATCACAGCGAATGGAATGAACTTTTGAGTTTTCCAGCAGACCATTCATTAAAATCACCGGGATCTTGCTGGCGGCCTCTTTGATATACATATTGTCCCGGCCGCTCTTTTCGACAAAACCGGATCCGATCAGGAAGATGACATCTACATTGCGCGACAGTAAAAGCCGCATGGCTTCTTGTTTGTTTTTCAGTTCAGAGCCGGTGCAGGCAAGCAGGGTCGTATAGCCCTGCTCGCGCAGTGCGTTTTGCAGGTAGTAAATGCATTCCGCCTGATACAAGTCACGCGAATCGGTGCTCAATACGCCGGCTAAAGACATGGTTGAAGTGGCCATGCCTTTGGCAAAAGGGTTAACAGAGTATCCCTTTTCGTCGATGACTTTCATGATTTTCTCGCGGGTCTTTTCAGAGACGTACCCGGAATTGTTGATCGCACGGGAAATTGTAGCAATCGAAAAACCAGTCTCCTTGGCGATATCATACATATTCATAGAAAAATCTCCTTTGTTGGGTATGGATGATCCAGAAGAAAAAGCATGGGTTTCTTCTGGGGACAGACAGGGAATTGAAAACAAATGCAGGAAAATGAAATGAGAGTTCAAAGAATTACAGGTGAATGAGAATTCATATCGAATCGTTTTGCTCGATAAGGGTTGCAGAATGCCGTTCGAGCGATTGGTTTTTCATATGAAAAACGGAAGTAAATATCTGTAACCTTTTCCACATTTGAAATTATTATATCGGGCAAATCTTCTGGACTCAACTGGGCAACCTGATTTTTGAAACGGGAAAGAAACAAAATGTGGGGAATGAAAGCGAGTAATAAGGACCGGAATGGGAAAATAACAGTGGTAAAAGAGCGATAAATAAAATGAAAATGCGCATAATTGAAAATGCAAGTGTCAAAAAGGGAAAAGAGGCAGTCTTTGGCATGAAAGATATTCCACATCAAATCCCCCGAAAATCCGGCATTTTCCAGTGAACCATCAGTGAAAAGGGTTACGGACTACTTCTCGGTGGACAATCTTGGATTTACCACATCTGTATTTGGTTTCCCTTCAGAAAAGAGATTTAACTGGCTGACTGACATCTTTCAGGTGGATAGCCTGTATATACTTGCATATCTACTTGCAGAATTCGATCCAGCAAGCCTTGAACGATCCTGAGCGATCGGTTTAAAGGCTTGCTTTTTGTGTTTGAATGGATGGAAAAAGCAGAGAAGAAAAACCGGAATCATTCTTCACAGACGTATCAGAATATGAAACAGTTTTCGGAATCTGTAACAGGAAGACTGCAGAAAACGGATAGAATCCGGCTGATAATTTGTGAAATATTATTTATTGAATAAAGTTTATATAAAGAACATTTACGGAATTCAATCATAATCGATATGGAAATTGTGTAAAAAAGGCTTTTTTTGTGGGCAACAGAATTTTCAAAGCAAAGCCCTTACAGTATCTTAATACCTGTAAAGGGTTACACAAGAAGTAACCGAAATCAGAAAAAGGAGAAACTGAAATGAAGCGAATGAAGCAACTGGCGGCCAGCGCGGTCTGCCTGGGCATGGCTCTTACATTTAGCGGATGTTCCTATACGGGCGGAAAACGAATTGTCCGGATTTCCCATGCACAATCTGAAGAACATCCAGAACATCAGGGCCTGCTGAAGTTCAAAGAAGTCGTTGAAAGCAAATTCGGCGACAAGTATGAAATCCAGATCTTCCCAAATGAGCTGCTTGGCTCAGCACAGGAGGCGATTGAACTGTGTCAGACGGGAGCCATTGACTTTGTCGTAGCCGGTACCGCAAACGTAGAAACATTTGAAGGCGATTATGAAATTTTCTCGATGCCATATCTGTTTACCAGCCGGGATGCCTATCACGCTGTCATGAACGATGTGGACTACATGTCCCAGCTCTACAATTCGACCGACGAATCCGGATTCCGCGTTCTGACCTGGTTTGATGCGGGTATCCGTAACTTCTACTCCACCAAGAAAATTGAAACACCAGACGATCTGAAAGGTCAGAAGATACGTGTTCAGCAGTCTCCTGCTTCCGTTGCCATGGTGAATGCCTTTGGAGCAGCTGCCAGCCCAATGAGCTTTGGTGAAGTCTATACCGCCATTCAGCAGGGTGTTATTCAGGGCGCTGAAAACAACGAACTGGCTTTAACCAACAATAAACACGGCGAAGTAGCCAAGTATTACACCTATACCCAGCACCAGATGGTGCCTGACGTATTGCTTGGCAACACAAAATTCCTCGACTCTCTGAGTGATGAAGAATATGACGTCTTCATGGAAGCCGCACATGATGCGACCGAACTGGAAATGTCCGAGTGGGATAAAGCCGTTGAAGAGGCCTACAACTACGCAAAAGATGTTCAGGGCGTTGAATTTATCGATGTCGATATCGAGCCATTCCGTGAAAAAGTCAAAGGCGTCCAGCAGGACATGATCGAAAGAAACCCTGGCATCAAAGATATGTATGAGCATATTCAGGAAGTCAATAAAGAATTTGATTCCAAGAATTCAGATAAGAATTCAACGGAAGCTTTAATTGAGGAAGGAGAAACCAAATGAAAACCGATAAAGTCATCCGCAAATGGATGGACAAGATCATCATGGGAGCCTGCGTCTTCATTTTCGGCTTCATGGTGATTCTGGGTACCTACCAGATTGTTACGCGTTATGTTTTCAACGCTCCATCGACCTTCTCTGAAGAATTACTGACTTACAGCTTTACCTGGCTGTCGTTGCTTGCGGGAACTTACGTATTTGGCAAACGCGATCATATGCGTATGGCATTTATTGCGGACAAACTGACCGGCAAGCCCAAACAGATTCTGGACATTGTCATTGAAGTGCTGATCTTTATCTTCGCCTTTTTGACCATGGTCTGGGGCGGCTGGAGCATCATGCAACTGTCCATGCAGCAAAAAACCGCCTCCTTAGGCATTTCAATGGGATACATCTATTCCATCCTGCCTGTGTGCGGTGTGGCTATCTGCGTCTATTGCATTTTGAATATCTATGACCTTGCCAAAGGTGAAAAACTGAAATTCGAAAACGGATATGAAGAGAAAGGAGATATCGCATGAGTATCGCAACACTTTCCGGACTGATCATTCTGGTCCTTCTGGCCATCATGCTCATTATGGGCGTGCCCATTGCTATTGCCTTAGGCATCGCCTCTCTGGCTGCCATCTTACCGATTATGCCCGCTGATGTAGCGGTCATTACCGCATCCCAGCGGATTTTCTCCGGAATCTCCGTGTTCTCCTTACTGGCCATCCCGTTCTTCATCCTGGCTGGCAATATCATGAATAAAGGCGGCATCGCCATCCGCTTAATCAACCTGGCGAAAATCATGACTGGCCGCATGCCTGGTGCGCTGGCCCAGACCAATGCGATTGCCAACATGTTATTCGGTGCGATTTCCGGTTCCGGAACTGCAGCCGCTTCTGCAATGGGCTCCATCATTGGTCCAGTTGAAGAAGAAGAAGGATACTCCAAAGACTTCTCCGCAGCCGCAAACATTGCTACTGCGCCGACTGGTCTTCTGATTCCGCCATCAAACGTCATGATTACCTATTCTCTGGTTGCAGGTGGTGCTTCGGTATCCGCTCTGTTCATGGCTGGCTACATTCCAGGTATTCTCTGGGGTCTGGCCTGCATGGTTGTAATTTACTTCCTGGCTAAAAAGAACGGCTATCGTTCGACGATGAAATACACTGCCAAAGAAAAAGGCAAAATGTTTATTCAGGCGATTCCTTGCCTGTTATTGATCATCATCGTTATTGGCGGCATTATCTTTGGTGCCTTTACCGCCACTGAAGGTTCTGTTGTAGCTGTTGTGTATTCCTTGCTGCTTTCGATCTATGGCTACCATTCTATGAAATGGTCCGATGTACCAAAAGTTTTAAAAGAAAGTGCGGAAATGACCGGTATCATCATCTTCCTGATCGGTGTTTCCTCCATTATGTCCTGGGTTATGGCGTTCACTGGCATCCCACAGATGGTTTCCTCGGCCATTCTTGGCATGACCCACAGTAAAATTGTCATCCTGCTGATGATCAACATCATTCTGTTAATTGTCGGAACCTTCATGGATATGACTCCAGCCGTGCTGATCTTTACCCCGATTTTCCTGCCGATCTGTATGGAACTTGGCATGGATATGATCCACTTTGGAATCATGATCATCTTCAACCTGTGCATCGGTACCATTACTCCTCCAGTTGGAACAACCTTGTTCGTTGGTGTCCGGGTTGGTGGAGTATCCATTGAATCGGTTTTCAAGCAATTGCTTCTGTATTTTGGGGCCATCTTCATTGTCCTGATGCTGGTCACCTACATCCCGCAGCTGTCCTTGTGGCTGCCAACCGTCATGGGTGTCCTGAAGTAAGACGATGCATTGATTCCCTTGTTTGCTGTCTGAATCCAGCAATTTAAAATTTATCTGTCGATTTGTCCCCGGCTTCACTCCAATAGCCGGGGACTTTTTGCGGTTGCCCGATTTGGCTGCGGCCGCCTGACTCAAAGGTCCTGAAAGTCCAGAGCATCGGGATAGGATTGAACGAGATCTCTACTGTATAATTTATCCAATAATCAGCATTTTTTAGTTTTAATATTTATATTTTATAATCGTAAAAAGCAGAAAAATCCAAAAGTATAATAGATGAATTAACTATACATAAAGTGCTTATTGGAAGATCTGAACTATACGGTTAAAGTGTTCGGGGAATTAGACTGTATTTCAGGAGGGTCTGAATCTGAGTTTTGAGAATGGGATGTTTGTTCATTTACAAGCTGCCTTGGATTTATTCATCCTGTAAATCCAGACTTAGAATTTCCCCTGGAAAGGATAGAGGTAAACGCAAATGAAACATTTAGCAACGATCAATAAGCTGTTAGCAGGACTAAGCTGTGCAGCTCTTCTGTGTTCCACTCCAGTTCTGGCAAATGAGCAGCCGGAAATTTCCGGACAGGACATTTATCGGCTTTATAACGGATATTCAGGCGAGCATTTTTACACTTCAAATCCTGACGAAAAAGCAGCACTCATTCAAAAGGGATGGATCTTTGAAGGCATTGGCTGGATAGCTCCATCAACAGGAGATGCAGTCTACAGACTCTACAATCCGAATGCGCAGGGCGGAGATCATTACTATACGAAAGATCTCGATGAAGCGGATTCTCTGGTTTCATTGGGATGGTTGATGGATAATGACGCCCAACCAGTTTTCTATTCGGGCGGCGATATCAATCTTTATTCAGCATACAATCCAAACGCACAGTCTGGTGCACATAACTATACGACAAACCGCAGTGAGCAGGATTCTTTGATTGATTCAGGATGGCTGTACGATCAGGTTGCCTGGAAAGTGCTGGGTGAAGGATATGAAGAAACAGATCCATCTTTATATGAACGGTTTGCCGGACAGCAATTTGTCAAAAACATCTGGGGATTTGCGGGAGGACCAAGCGCGTTTCTGACGGTCAATGCGGATGGAACCTACCAGGAATCCAATGTGAGACTTTCGGTTCGCCCGGGGATTGGCGCTGAATACAGTGAGTTTACCGGACAGCTTTCAGATCCGGTCAAAGTAGATGACTATACCTGGAAAGCCCATGTGATTTCGAGCAATCTGGTTCTGCCTGTGGATACCATCCTTGATGAAGGAAATAAGGGGATCAAGATCATGATGGAACCATTTGCGGGACTTTATGCCCCAATGGACTTCTACATTGCATCTCCCGAAAAACCCATTGAGGACTATCCGGACTTTATTCAGGCCCAATATCATAAGTATCCAGAGAGTCTTAAAACCGATTTTCCTGGATCCTATGTGCTGTACACACCGGATGGCATGACGTTTATGAGTGTCGTAAGCAGATAGCTTCTTTGAATCCATCAGAGACTGATCTTCAGATTGGTGTGAATTTAAAGGCTTCTTGGGGGACGAAACTGGTCTTCTATATTTTCTGAAGGTTTAGGCCTGTGTGGAAAATGTTTCTGGACTGTATTTTGATCATGGAGCCTGGAACGAATATAAAAACGCAAGCGTAAAAGATGAAAAGTTGAAGTACGCTCTGCCTTGTGAAGATGAGAAAAACCAAAAGTATTGCCTAAGATGGGTGAAGATCTAACCTGATCAATCGGGTTGGGTCTTTTTTTGCGTCCGGTTTTTGTTGTGGATAGATTGATGCCTGGATTCTAGCCCTCTCCACGATCTTTCTAAGAAAGGCGCCACATCCAACGGCCTGAGCTGGTCTCCAAGAAACCTGCAGTCGAGAAGAAAATAGAGCTGGATCAAGGCGAAATAGAAGTCGGGTAAAAAACAATTCGTCATATAAAAATAAATTAGGATCTTGAGCGATGTTTGTTCTGAGGATTTTGCTTCACAATTTTGAAAAGCTTTCATAGGCAATCTGCTCCAATAAGCTAGGAGTAATCTCTATACCAAGGAACTGTTGGCAGAAGATTGAAAATTTTCATAATCGTTCGAAAGCAGGTCGTAGAACATGCATCGCACAAGATCCAGAAGGTCATAATGGGAAGAAATTTCGACTTATTTATCCGATATCTTAAAACTGTTTTAAGATGTCGTGATGTCCTACATCCACCAAAATAATTATTTTATCGCACTCGTAATACCAAATAATCCGAATATCCATGTTAATACTACATTCAAACAGATCTGTAGTTCCTTGAATTTTTTTAGTTCGTAGCGATGGATGGAAAGGATTCTCGGCTAAAAGGTTTAGCTTATTCTTAAGCTGCTTTTTTTCCTGGACTGTCAAATACTTGAAGTGTTTTTCAAAGCGGGACGAATACGTAATTCGATAGGCCATTATTTACCTTCTAATTCATCAAACATGGCGTCTACGCTATCAAAAACAGGCTGTTCTCCTGATGCAATTTTTGCTTTTACATTATTGATTTCTTTTCGAAGTTCATTGAATACATTTTTAGGATAGACGGCCACAGGCATAATGCAGATGAAACCGTCTTTTTCGAAAATGTCCAGTTTATCGCCTTCGGTCAGACCGAGTTTCATAACGATTTCTTTTGGAATTGTGACCTGGGCCTTCTGACGTAATTCGGCTAGCATACTATCATCTCCTTCTCTTCGATTTGAAAGTAAGTAATTCTTACTTTCTTACTTATGATATATCTGGTTT
>CAJTLE010000128.1 GCA_910577085.1 uncultured Allobaculum sp.
TTGAAAAAATCAAGTACCCCCTCCACCGGAAACAATGTGGATAACCTAATCGAGAAAGATTTGTTTGCATTTCGAAGACAAAACACGAAAAATAGTTTTGTGAAAAAAGCCATGAATTATTCGGGTAAGTATGCACAAAAAAAGCCAAATCATCTTAAACTGACGATTTGGCTATCTAAAATGTCGTTAACCGAATGGCATTGGTGCTTTTTCCATTTCGCCAGGAGACATGATATTGCGAAGTCCCAGAACGATAGTACCCTTCTTTTCGGCATCTTTGAACGTGCTCACGAAATTTTTTGCACACAGGACAATATCGTACTGAGGAGCCAGGGATTTTCCTTCTGACAGCGCACAATGATGGAGTCCGGCAGGTTTGATCTTGTGTTTGGTGAGAACTTTCTGAAGAGTCATCTTCATCATTAAGGAAGATCCAGCGCCATTCGCGCAGCAAACCATGAATTTTTTGTTATCGAGTTTAGACATTGTATTTTCTCCTCTTTCGTCTTTGCGAAATTTAATCAGATTCATTTATCAGCCATTTCCGGCTGTCCAGCTTCTCAGTCAAGCTGAAATTAAGATAGAGTATGAATTGCGCTTTTATAGATTGAAAATCAGTCTTTCTGATCTGTCAGGCAGCATCTGACAGGCCAGAAAGAGGCTAAAATATTCTTATTTTTTCTAAGGTAGAGATCCCTCAGAGTGGGTCCAGGCTGAAACTAAGCTTCCTGTGACCAATTGAGGTCTTCTTCTCCATCAACTGGAACAGCATCCCAGTCATAGTCATCGTCACAGCTTTCGGTTTCGATACCTTTGTATTTCTTATATTCATCCCAGTTTTCGGTCATTAAGAAATAACCTTTCGGATCTTTGCGATACTCAAGCTGCGGCAAAGCAAGCAAAGCAACCACACCGATCGTAAGACCGATCCAGCCCAGGTATTTGATCAGGACGGTCAGAACTGGCCATACCGTTGCCCAGTCCCACATTCCAAGGTAGCCGCCGTATTGTGCCATGCCGACAAATCCAGCAATGAAGGCAGAACCAAGAACCTGGACGATACCGGATAAGAAAGTCAGAGTCAGGCAGGCTTTCATACCTCCCTTTTCATTGGCAACCAGACCAATTGCCGCATTGTCAAAGAAGACAGGAACGAATCCGCAGATGATGATAACTGGACTCTTAAGAACTAACAGAGCACCAATCGCAAGCAGCTGACCACAGAGACCAGCAAGGAAACCAAAGGTTACAGCGTTTGCATCACCAAATCCAAAGCAGACGGCACATCGACACCAGGAATGGAGGCTGGTAATAATTTGTCAGCGATTCCCTGGAAAGAAGAAGTCAGTTCTGTTACGAATGTACGAACGCCAAGCTGAAGGATCGCCAGGTAAACTGCAAAGTTCAAAGAGGTTGTAAAGCAATAGTAGAAGAAGTTGTAATCCGCAGCGATAACGCCCTGTCCAACAAAGTAATCTTTACCGATGACGCCCATGATAATTCCAAAGAACACTAACATCAGGATGGCCGTGCAGACCATGTTTTCGTTGAAGATCGAGAAGAAGCCAGGCATTTCCATGTCGCCGACTTTCTTGCCTTTTGGTTTTCCATCTTTGGAGAAGAATTTCTCAGCTAACCAGTAGTTGATGCGGATTCCAAACATCTGCTGGTGGGCAATACAGAAATTTGCTCCATCGGTCAGTTCCTGCATAGGCTTGATAGTCGCATTTGCACCGACAGCCCAATAGGCACCAAGTAAAACCGACATGACTACCAGCATCAAAATCGTATTGCCTGGACTTGCCAGCATCGGCAGGGCAAACAGAATCAGTCAGAAAGCGGTGAAGGCCTGCTGCACCTGGACATGGCCAGTTGTAAATAAGGCGCGGCACTTTGTCCATTTATTGAAGCGGACCAGCAGAATGTTGACGACAAATGCGATCAGAAGCAGCGTCATCGCATAGGAGAAGTTCACGCCAAAGGTCTGTTCAATCCCTTCAGTCACCGCATTTTGTCCATAGTAAGGGTCAATGACAACAGCGGAGAGCTGGAAACGATCTCTCAGCCCCGCCAGAATCGGGCGGAAGGTGGTGACCAGACCGCTTGATCCGGCATTCAGGATTAACATTCCGATAATTGCTTTTAGCGTAGAAGCAATGGTGTCATACCAGCTCTTTTTCTGAAGAACGGATCCGAGTAAAACCAGGAAGCCTACCATCATCGGCGCCTGTTTGAGGATATAGTCTGCAAAGAAGGTCCAAACTGACATTAAAATATTCATATTATGTTCCTTTCGGTTTTTTCCTAACCGTTATTTGTTTTTTATCAGAATTTATGTTCGTTTTAATTCTTTTATTTTCGCTTTTTCGATCCAGTTTTTATGAATGGCTGTTTGATTATTTCAGGACAGGAACTTAGAACTCCTCTGAAGGATATTTCGCGTTTGCTTCAAGAATTTCCTGACCGCTTGAGCATTCCATCAAAGCATCCAGCAACGGGTCATTGGTGAAAATGCCAATCAGATTCTGAATGTTCTGTAAATGTTCGTCGGGATTTTCGGCAGCCAGAGTGAAGAACAGACTGGCTGTTTTTTCATTTCCATCTTCGTCACAACCAAAGCTGACTGGCTTTTTCAGACGCATGAAACTGACGGCTGTTTTCTTCACACCTGCGGCATTTTCAGTGGTATGAGGCATGGCTACCTGGTGGTCAAAGACAACATAGGGACCGTACTTGGTGATACAGTCAACGATCTGTTGATGATAACCATCGGCTACATAACCGGTTTCTACCAGTGGCCGGGTCGAGAGTTCAACGGCTTTCTGCCAGGTATCGACTTCATCGATAAATAAGAAATGATTTCGATCAACGATTTTTTCTAACAGCTGTGACATTTTAATTTTCCTTCCCTTTGCAAACAGATCTTTTTCTCCTTAAACCATAAAGAAGAGGATCTGTTATTTTCAATTTAGTTATATGTTCGTTTTTGTTCTTTAGCTTCCTAAGTCCGTCTGAAAACTTGAATGTTTTTATCGAATTTCATTCATATGAAGATATATTGAATTCGCCCATCCTTTTTATGACCTTTTTCGATAATGATTGTACATTGTTTTTTAAATCTGAACACCCTGTTTTCCATTCATCCACATAACTTGTTACTTTTTTATGAATTCGCTTACAATGCACAGCGGAACGGAATGTTCTGTGGGTGCTCAAAGCAGTCATCAAATCCGCGGGGATGGTGATAGTAGATCTTATTTTTATCCGCCGGATATGTATATTTACCGCCAACCTGCCAGAAGAAGGGGTGGAATTGATATTCGTTGCGGTCTTTCTTGAAATCGTAGAGCAGTTTGATCTCTTCACAGTCCGGAGCAAAATTCGTCCATACATCCCAATGGATTGGAATCAGAACATTTGCCTTTAAGGCTTCCGCCATCCGCAGGCAGTCAACGCTGGTCATCTTGTCTTGCATACCGACTGGGTTTTCACCAAAGGAAGCAAAAGCAACATCGATATCGTGATCCTTTCCATGTTTGGCAAAGTAGATCGAATAGTGGGAGTCACCACTGTGGTAAATGTTTCCGCCTGGGGTCTTGATCAGGTAGTTGACAGCTTTGTCATCCATATCCGTTGGGCAGATACCAGTCAATTCGTCGCGATTTTCATCCGTTGTATCGGTGGTGACTAAGCAAGTCCGATCAAAACTGTCGAGAACGACGATCTCAATATCTTTTAAGCGGATAGAATCACCTGGTTTGACTTCGACCAGCCTGTCTTCGGGTACACCCCATTTGCGCCAGAGATCACAGGATTTTTTTGGTCCAATGAATGGAACCGGAATCACTTCGCCCAGCTCATTGACAGTTGTCATACCGCTGTTGATGACATGTGCTGCCCATTCAGGAGACATATGGTCCTGATGATAGTGGGTAGCCAGGACAGCATCGACCGATTTGAAAGCGAAGGGGTCAAATACGAAGGGGATATTGCGCAGGTTTGGCTGCATTTTGCGGGCGCCACACATATTAGCCATCTGATGGCCAGGTGCCATCTTGCCATTGCCATGGGTACGTTTTCCGTTGCCTGTCCACAGATCAATGGTGATATTGGCATCGCCCGGTGTTTTCAGCCAGATCCCGGTGCAGCCAAGCCACCACATGGCTACATTGCCTTCTGGGACTTTTTCATTTTTGATGTCTTCGACCAGCCACGTGCCCCATTCGGGGAATGTGTTTTCGATCCACGTTTTACGTGTTGTTTCAGAAATTTTGCTCATATCTTCTCCTTTTTTCTCAACCTTTTATTGTTGATTTTGAGCTTTCCAAGTTCTTTTTGGACAAGCTATGTTTGTTTGCACCTACGTTATACCAAACTTCGAAAACGTATACAACCCCATTTTATGAATTTTTATCAAAAATACGATCGTTAAAAATTTGTAATTAAAATTTTCTTGTTCTTATTGACTAAAATCGAACATTAGGTTTATATTCAGGCTGTGAAACGAACAGACGAACATTTCACAGGAGAAAAATATGAAAGAGTTAAGAGAATACGAAATCGGACTTTACGAAAAAGCGATGCCCAATTCCCTGTCTCTGGCCGAAAAGCTGACCCTGACTGGTGAGCTTGGCTATGACTATATGGAAATGAGTATCGATGAATCGGACGACAAGCTGGCCAGACTCGACTGGAGCGACGACAAACTGGATGAACTCGCCAGCATCAGCCGTCAGATCGGCGTTCCGATCGGGAGCATTTGCCTTTCAGGCCATCGTAAGTATCCATTGGGATCCGAAAGCCAGGCGGAGCGAGGAATGGAGATCATGGAAAAGGCGCTCCACGTCGCTTCAAAACTTGGAGTGCGCGTCATTCAGCTGGCCGGCTACGATGTCTATTACGAACAAGGAAATAAAGAAACACAGAAGCGGTTTATCGAAAATCTGAAAAAGAGTGCTTTACTCGCTGCAAAAGCTGGTGTCTATTTAGGGTTCGAAACGATGGAAACACCTTTTATGGATACGGTCTGGAAAGCCATGTTCTATGTACAGGCGGTCCATTCTCCCTGGCTTGGTGTCTATCCCGACTCTGGCAACCTGACCAACGCTGCCAAAATTTACCAAAGTGATGTCCTGCTGGATCTAAAAAGTGGGGACGGTCATATCTGTGCGCTCCATTTAAAAGAGACAATCCCCGGCCACTATCGTGAAATCCCGTTTGGAACCGGACATGTTGATTTCGGGGCGATCATCAATACTGCCTGGCAGATGGGAGTTCACCGGTATGTGACGGAAATGTGGTATGTAAATCAGCCAGAGTGGAAAAAAGATATTGCCAAAGCACGATCCATGATGACAAATCTGCTCGATGAACACTGTCGCCTGTAACGCCAGAACGAACTTCGAAAGGATCTGATCCGGCGTCAGAGCACTCTCACAAAACCAACACAAAAAGAAAACCAATCAAACATTCGAACATAAAAATAAACCGTAAGAACATAAAAGGAAAAGTGTGCGAACCAAAACCAGAAAAAAGAAAGAAATCCGGGAAGAACCAGAAGACTGATCAGGGCGAATGATCATCTCTTTTGCTGATGGAACAAGAAAAAGGAGAAAGAGAAAAAATGAATGTAGAAAAGAAAGTCATCGGCTCGTTGAATAAATGTTATTCCATGGCCGAGCTCGACTATAAAGACCGCCACTGTTTTTTAGTTGCGGCTGAAAAGCAGGACCCCTGCTACCTCTTTGATGAACAAGGAAACAAACTGGAAACCGTCTGGGAAAAACCTGGCGGCGTGATGACCATGCAACAAGTACCCGGCAGCGACGGGCAGTTTCTGGCCACCCAGAAGTTCTACTCCCCCAATGATTCAGCGGAAGCTTTTATTGCAGTGGTCACTCCAAAAGAAGAAGGCTGGACAGTCGAAAAGATTGTCGATGCTCCATTCGTTCACCGTTTTGGCATCCTGCCAGTCAATGGCGTCAATCATTTGATTGTCTGCACATTGAAATCCGATCACGAATACAAGAACGACTGGCGTTATCCCGGTGCTGTCTATACCGCCATTCTGCCAGATTCCCTGGAAGGCGCATCCGTTGTACTCAAGCCTTTAAAAACTGGTCTGCTGAAAAACCACGGCTTTTCGGTTTATGAAGGCCAGGCTGTTGTCGGAACAGAAAACGGAACATTCCTGTTCACCCCTCCTGAAACACCTGATGGCAAATGGAAAGAAAAGCTTCTTCTGGATATTCCCTCCAGTGACAGCATCCTGCTCGATTTCGATGGCGACGGGCAGCTGGAACTCGGCTCCATCGCACCGTTCCATGGAAATTCCTTAACTATTTATCACCTGGATGAACATGGCCGATATGTCCCCCAATGGAAATATGAAAGACCGGAAGCCGAAACTGAAATGATCCATGCTACCTGGGCCGGCATGATTGCTGGAAAACCGGTCTGGGCTGTGGGATGGCGGAAAGGAACCCGCAATACCATCCTCATTTTCTGGGACCCAGAAACCGGAACCTACAAAACCCAGGAAATCGATCACAACACTGGCGCGGCCAATCTAATGCATTTTGTCAATGAAAAAGGAGAAGACATCCTTGTTGCAACGAACCGCGAAGTTGACCAGATTGCCATGTTCACCATTAAAGGCGAATAGCCAGAAACGCCAAAAAGAAAAGCTGAAAAGAAAAGCAAACAAAAAAAACGAAAATTCAAAAAAAGCAAAACGCAAAGAAAAAATCTCGCAAAAGAAGAAAAAAGAAACCTCCTTATCCGATTGAAATCGACGAAAAAAGAAAGGATCAAAACCATGCTCGAAAAATTAAAACAGGAAGTTTACCAGGCCAATATGGAACTGCCAAAACGTAATCTCGTCACCTACACATGGGGCAATGTGTCAGGAATCGACCGCGAATCCGGTTTGTTTGTCATTAAACCCTCCGGTGTCAGCTATGAGGACCTCAAACCTGAAGATCTCGTTGTGGTGGATCTGGATGGAAACGTAGTGGAAGGCGATCTCAACCCTTCCAGTGATACCGAAACCCATCGCCTGCTCTACAAAGCCTTTCCAGAAATTGGCGGCGTCGTCCATACTCATTCTCCTTACGCGGTCGCCTGGGCCCAGGCCGGCCGGGACATTCCCGCCTATGGAACGACTCATGCCGATTACTTCCATGGGCCCATTCCGTGTGCCCGCGACTTAACCCAGGAAGAAATCGATTCTGGCTATGAAGCGAGCACCGGCGAGGTCATCATCGAAGCGTTCGAAGAAAGAAACATCAATCCCGTTCATGTCCCAGCCGTCATCTGCCACAGCCATGGCCCATTCACCTGGGGCAAAGACGCAGCGCAGGCTGTTTATCATGCGGTCGTTTTAGAAGAAGTTGCCAAAATGGCTATTCTCACTGAACAAGTCAACCCGCGTGCTGCGCAGGCTCCCGTCCGGATTCAGGAAAAACACTTCTTGCGCAAACATGGACCCAATGCTTACTACGGTCAGAAAGGAGCTAACTAAAATGACACCTGTACACGAAAAACAACTGCAAGACGCTGCCCGTCAGGTTCGTGAAGGCATTCTGCTTTCAACCTACAGTGCCCAGTCTGGCCATCCAGGCGGGTCGCTGTCGAGTGCGGATTTGCTGACCTATCTGTATCTGGAAGGCATGAATGTAGACCCCTTCGTTAAATGAGGTTGTTTTATCCCTGATAGGATAAAACGGTTACATCCCTGTCTGCGAACAGTGTTCGGCATTAGCCGGCGGGAGAAGGGTTAAGATACAAGATCCTTATCTAAGCCCCG
>CAJTLE010000129.1 GCA_910577085.1 uncultured Allobaculum sp.
CATAACGATTTCTTTTGGAATTGTGACCTGGGCCTTCTGACGTAATTCGGCTAGCATACTATCATCTCCTTCTCTTCGATTTGAAAGTAAGTAATTCTTACTTTCTTACTTATGATATATCTGGTTTAGATAATTTATGCAAGAGAGACGTATAACTGTTCAGTCTATGCTGATTAAATCAGATTTACTTTACCTATCGACTTATTCACAAATTGTTGGAGGACAAAGTGTAAGAAAAAACGGTTTTTGCAAAAAAAGCTTGCACTTTAGCAATAAGGCTGACTACTACTATCTCAGCAATATTGCCACTTCTAAATCTCTCTTGTAATGTTATCCTTCTTAAAATTCGAGGATTTTGAGCGATGTTTGCTCCGAAAACTTTTCATAAGCAACCTCCATACTTCCATGAATGGATAATTTCCAGTTTTTCGTCGTCAAGATGGTCCGGATTCTCAGATACATACTCGTCTACAATATTGATATGCTCAAACAGATACGAAGCAATGCGGGCAATTTCCTGCACATCCAGACCAGTCGGCTCTTCCACTCCTTTTGGGAGGCCCTCACTGACATGGTGATGATTATTCACGTACTGTAAAAGCGAAAACCATCATTTATCCAACAAAGTGATATCTTTGTTGGATAAATCCGTCTGTTTTTCTTCTTGTCCGGCCTGTTGTCGACGATTCTTTTCGCTGCTCTGGGATTGTCGAAAGCCGTTTTTTTCATTATTGAAAAACCAGAACCGAATGTAAAGCGGAGCTCTGTTTGTTGTGGCCGGATCCATATTCGATCTATATCTATATCCATACCCATCTTTCAGAAGTAAAGAAAAGCCCAGTCTTTCGTTCGGGAAAGCTGGGCTCTGTAAAGATAGGAAAAACAGGTCAAAAACTGAATTCGTTTATTGTTTTGAATGTTTTGAATATGGCTCGAGTCTGTCATCCATACAGTGTAGATATTTGGTGGATGTTTGCTGGAAAAGCAGGGATGCAGTCAATTCTCCACTCAGATATCGTAGCAGTGAATCAGATCTTCAAGCGTCAGTTTCTTTTTCTCTTCGCCCTTAAAGTCGTGCGTGATTTTTCCGTCCTGGAAAATCAGCAGCCGGTCCCCGTTTTCAAGCGCGTCTTTCAGGTTATGGGTAATCATCAAAGCCGTGATCTTGTTTTTGGCAATCAGGCGGTTGGTGACTTCCAGAATCTTTTTGGCACTGACCGGATCCAGGGCTGCAGTATGTTCATCGAGCATGAGCAGTTTAGGCGGGTGGGCTACTGCCATCATTAAGGCAACTGCCTGACGCTGGCCGCCGGATAACAGGCCGATCGGCGTTTTCAGCCGGTCTTCCAGGCCCATATCAAGTTCTGAAAGGATTTCTTTGAACTGTTTTTCTTCTTTCTTGCGAACGGCAATCGCAAAGGGAGAGCGGCCAGAAGAAATCGCAAGCCCCATGTTTTCTTCAACGGTCATATGCGGGGCTGTTCCCTGGGAGGGATCCTGAAACAGCCGGCCGATGGTACGGCTGCGCACGTATTCAGGCTGGTCGGTGATATCCACACCATCCAGGATGACTGAGCCGGATTTCACTTTTGCCGAACCGGTGATGGTATTGAAGAACGTTGATTTACCAGCACCATTCGAGCCTAAAATCGTCACGAATTCACCGGGATTGATTTTGATGGAAACATTGTCCAGGGCCTTTTTTTCGAGGGTAGTTCCCTCATTGAAAATGACGGTGACATCTTTAAGTTCAAGCATTTTTCTTCCGTCCTTTCATGCGGCGCTGATTAGCCATGATCTTTTGAATATAAGGAATAGAAATGGTGATTGCGACCAGAACCGAAGAAACCAGGTTCATGTCAGCGGCCGCAAACCCAAGACGCAGTGCCAGGGTGTACAAAATCCGGTACAGAACCGCACCGACAGCTGCCGCGATCAGACCCATGCCGATGTTGCGTGGGCGCAGGATGGCTTCACCAATGATGATGCCGGCAAGACCTAACACCAGCATGCCGGTTCCACCGGAAATATCCGCAAAGTTCTGGAACTGGGCCAGCAGGGCTCCAGAAAGACCAACCAGCGCGTTGGAAAGCCCCAGTCCTAAAAACTTCATGTTGTCGACGTTGATCGAAGAGGATTTCACCATCATTTCATTATCGCCGCTGGCTCTTAACATCAGACCCAGATTGGTTTTAAAAAACCAGTAGAGCACCGCAATGATGACTGCCACAATGGCAAGCAGAACCCATAAGCGCGTATTGGGATTGGAAAGGATCGTTGGAGCAGGTTTACCGCCGATAAACAGGTTGATTGTCGGGGTGTTGTTCATGATGCGCAGGTTGATGGAATAAAGACCTGTCATCGTCAGAATCCCGGCCAGCAGGGGCTGGATTTTCATTTTGGTCTGTAAAAAGGCAGTGGCGCATCCGCATAAAGCACCTAAAAGCATCGCGCAAAGCAACCCTAAATTTGGCATGCCCTGTAAAGTCATCATGGCGCAGATCGCAGCGCCAGTCACAAACGAGCCATCCACCGTCAGATCCGGGCTGTCCATGATGTTGACGGTAATGTATTCACCAAGCGAAAGAACCGCAAAGACAAGTCCTAACTGAATGGCATTGAGAAGTATTGTTCCGTTCATAAATTCCTTTCTGTTTTTATCTGTACTGTTTTTGAGAGCTCTAAAAGAAGCGATCAGGCAAAGATAAAGATTTGTTGCCTGCGATTCTTCCTGAATTTATCCTATCGGCCCAAACTGGAATCTTCCCTTTCAAAGTCTGACTTTTGGTAGTGGCTTCCAGTTTTTGATCGGTGAGCTGTCATTTCAAACACATTGAATCCATTGAACTGGCTTCAATGATTTTCAGCCGTTTTCAATCCGCTTTGGATTTTCGGCTTTCCAAAAAAAGAACGGCGGCCTCAGGTTCGGGCACACCGTCTTGCTGTTGTCCGGAATCAGAAATCAATCCGAGATGTTGTTTGCTGCCTGCTCATTTCTGTTCTTCAGTTTCTGTTGCTCAGTTTCTTTCTTCAGCTTATGCTGTTCAGTTTCTGTTGTGGACTGGAAAGAGCGGGCAGTCTGAGAGAAGTTGTCGTCTGCCTTGGCAGATCAATCATCTGCTGAAACGTTCTTATTCTTCACCAGTCACTTTGACCAGGTTTTCGGAATTTTCAATCTCAGCTGGAACTTCCACTTTGGTCTTGCCGTTTTCTTCAAGCGCTTTGAGAACATCTTCATTGATATAAACATTCAGATCGTCTTTGAAGACTTTGACTGGCATTGTAGCCGGATCTGCACCATTGAGAATGTCGATCGTCATCTTGGCACTTTCACGGCCGAGATCTTCGTAATTGATGCCGACTGTCGCAAAACCGCCGGTTTCAACCATGGAATCTGCTGCTACATAGTAAGGAACGCCAGCATCTTTAGCTACTTGGGCTAAGGAAACCATGCCGGTTGCAACAGTGTTGTCGTTTGGAGAGAACATGGCATCTACGCTGTTGGCCAGTTCAACGGCTGCCTGCTGCATGGTGGTGTTGTCAGTTCCCGTTTTTTCGGTAACAGTCAGACCTTTCGATTCGGCATATTCTTTAAAGCGGCCGGTTGTGGCTACCGAGTTGGCTTCGCCTGGGTTATAAAGCATGCCGACCGTTTTGATATCTGGTGTCAGCTGAAGCATTAAGTCAACGATCTGTTCGACCTGGATTTCATCACTGGTTCCAGTGATGTTTCCACCCGGTGCATCGAGGCTTTCAACCAGGCCGGCAGCAACTGGATCAGAAACTGCAGAGAAGATCACGGGCGCTTTGTCCGCATAATTCTGAGCGGACATGGCTGTCGGGGTTGCGATAGCTACGATCGCATCTACGCCATCATTGGCATAACCGGTCATGATGGAATCCAGGTTGGATGTCTTGCCGGCAGCGTTCTGGTAATCAATTTTCAGATTTTCACCTTCGATATATCCTTCCTGGCTGAATTCATCGAGCATGGCATCACGAATGGTATTTAAGGAAGGATGATCGACTAACTGAGCCAGGCCAATGGAATAGACTTCCGTGGTGGCTGCACTGGTCGAAGAAGCAGCGCTGGATGTTGTCGATGAAGCTGGAGCTGAAGAAGAAGAGCAGCCTGCAAATAAAGCGGCAGCAGCCATCAGCGCGAAAGATTTGCGAAAGTAATTCATCGTTTTCATATCATTTCCTCCTGTTTTTCTGATAGTCCATTCAGAGCAAGGCTAAAAAAAACTGTCCTGTTCCATGATCAAAACACGGAACAGGACAGATTAATTTCTGCGGTACCACCTGTATTGGCTTGCGCCCACTCATCGAATGCTATCACATTCTTCTTTCTGTAACGGGAAAGGCCCGGCTTCGCTACTGTGAGTTCACGTCGCCCTTGGAAGTCCATTTGCAGAACGGTAATCACCCGGCTTACACCCTCCCGGACTCGCTGTCATCCCTTTTTCTGTTTGATCTCTTCCGCATCGGTTTTCAATACAAGTTGTTGATGGTTGAAATATAGTGGATTGTCTTCAAAGTGTAAAGGCAAAGGTTCTGACTGTGCTAAAATTGTGTAAAAACGACCGATTTTTTTCTGAAAACCATTCTTTTTCAAGTTTCAATGCTCCAAATTGCAAAACTTTCTTTCAGGCCAGTTCAACCCAGAGCAATCCGTTCCAGTTTTGACTGTTCGATCATTCTCTGCCCGATGAAGTGCGCAGTTGTACGCTTTTTCCTGCAGCTTCGGGATTCATCAGAAAACAAGTCCTCAGAAATCGTTTTTTAGTAGACATCAGAATCTCCATACTGGAGCTTACAGTACCGATACCAGAATTGATATCTGCTGCCATTGGGTTCCTGGTCCATCCGCTCCTTGACCGTGACCAGTCCATCGATCAGCTTCGGAACATCCACTGAAAACCCCACTTCATCTGGATCTACGTTCAGCTCACCATAGATCGAATTGACTGGTGTATACGTAGCGACCAGACTCCAGTCTTCCGGATTGTATTGTCTGATTCCATAAACATAGCTGGACTTGGCGGGTTTTGTTTTTGAAGTTTTCGATTTTGTCGTCTTTGTGACTGTCTTTATGGCTCTCTTTGTGGCGGAAGGAGCAGGCGGGGTCAGTTTTTTGAGAAGGGATTTCGTCGACGGAAAATCTAATTTATCGGTTTCTGCAAGCGGAAAAAGTTCTGCTGCTTCCTGCCAGTCAATCGCTCTTTCCAAAAGGCCAGCCTTGCAGTCTTTTCTGGCCTGCTCGGTGGCCGGAAGATCATATTGTTCTAAATACGTACTTGTTGCCGGCTCAATTCCCTGGTAAATAAGAAGCATCTCTTCAGGAACGTGACGGGTTTTCAGGATGCTTTTCGGATTTTTCTGGATTTCATCAAACAGATCCAGCATTCGCCAGACCAGGATCACGGGAGGGATTCTATTGAAACCATAAAAATCAGAAACCGGCACAAACTCCTTGATCACTGCCATGGCTTCTTCTTCGGAAAATTCTTTGCCCCCTAAAATACGGTTGATATTCCGATCGAGCCATGCCTTTTCCGTGAAGCGGAAATCTGGAAACCGGACATCAGACTGTAAAGTGAGATCTTCATCCGGGACATAGCTCCAGTATCGATGATGCCAGACCTCGGGATCCGCTTTTTTCATCAACTCGATCACTTCGTCAGACAGATAAATGTCTGTCGTCCGCATTCCGGACTCATCCATCTTGGCTCTGGCCAGTTTATCAAACAAGTAGGCGCCGACCTTGATGGCAGTTTTTGGAATTTCCAGCTGTTTTTCTAAGTACTCAAGCAGCGGGTCATAGACTGGCTTCCCATAGACCGTTGGTTTCGTTTTCGCTTTTTTCATCGTTGTTTATCTGGATTTCTTCTTCGAAAAAACTCAGAAGGCTGCCCTCCTTTCCCATACAAAATCGATTAGCCGCGCCACTGAATCGCCCGCATCAACTCTTCTGGAGTCAGTTCGGTCAGTTTTTCGGCATCCAGATCATTGATGACCTGATCTGCCAGATCCTGTTTCTGGGCAAGCATCGTGCTGATGACTTCTTCAATCGTATTGGTCGAAACAAACTTATAGACCGTGACATCGTTTTTCTGACCGATTCGAAAGGCCCGGTCACTGGCCTGGTTTTCAACCGCCGGATTCCACCAGCGGTCAAAATGAATGACATTCTGGGCTGCGGTCAGGTTCAGACCCACGCCAGCCGTTTTTAAAGACAGAACCAGGAAGGGAAGCTTGCCATTCTGGAAATCTTCTACAATCTTCATACGGGCTTTTGTTGAGGTGCTGCCATCAATGGAAGCACCCTTTTGTTTGAATTCCTTTTCCAGCAAAGCCACCAGGGCCGGAATAATCTGCGCAAACTGGGTAAAGACAATGACCTTCTGGTCGTTTTCGGCAATGGTCGGGGCAATATCCCGCAGCGCCGCAAACTTGCCGGAACGCGAAACGGAATATTCCCCTGTCTTCTGAAACTGCGCCGGATGATTACAGATTTGTTTAATCTTGGTGATGGCAGCCAGAATGTGGAATTTTGCCTGGAAAGCCGGAATTTCCCGCAGCGTCTTTTCAAGATTTTCCACTTCTTTTCGATACAGCACAACCTGTTCCTTGCTTAAATCCACATGGACTTCAATCTCGTTTTTCTCCGGCAGATCCGAAATGATGGTTTTATCGGTTTTCATGCGCCGCATGACAAAAGGTGAAATGATCTGTTTGAGCTGCGTCAGACCCTCCGCATTGTTTTTAAAGTAAGAGAACTCATCCCGGGTTCCAAGCAAACCGGGATTGATAAAGTCAAAAATCGACCAGAGTTCGCCAAGGTTGTTTTCAATTGGCGTTCCAGTTAAGGCGACTTTAAAATCTGCATTGAGTTGTTTGACTTTTTTGGTCTGCTGGGCCTGCGGGTTTTTAATGGCCTGCGCTTCATCGAGAATGATGCAGTCCCAATGGACAGTGGTGACATAGTTCGAGCGCAGACATTTCTGATACGTCACTAAGGTAATGAGCGAATTGACCTGTCCTTCTGGCGGTTCGTTTTTGCCATCCAGGATGGTATAGCTCATCCACGGCGCAAATTTACGGATTTCCGCGACCCAGTTGCCCACCAGGGTAGCCGGAACGACAATCAGGATCTTTTTCTTGTTGTGATTTCGCATGTTTTCGATCTGCGAAAGAATTTCAACAGTTTTGCCAAGACCCATATCATCAGCCAGGATCACGCCTAAATGATGCTGCTCCATCCGGTCCAGCCAGGAATAGGCCTGTTTCTGATAGGGGCGCAGCACCGGATCAAAGCCTGGGGGCAGAAGGTTGGGTTCAACGGGATGATTCAAACCGCATCTTTGCGTAATCCAGTCTTCATAACTGATTTCCAGTTCTGGTATATCCTCTTCTCCATCTGCTCCTTCGCTTTGCATCGCAAACAGGGTACTCAAAGACTGGCCAGATTCCCGAAGCTTCTGGAATCGTTCGAGCAAGGTGGTCAGTTGGGCATGGCTGGCATCCACCCACCGGTTATTGATTTTCTGGTAGCCTTCATCACGCTCCAGCAGCGCTTTGGCCTCTTCTTCGGTAATCGGCTGGTCATGATACATCGCTCGAAAAACATGTACTTTCTTAGCCTACAATGGTACAAATTGTAACTTATTGTACTTCAAAAAGCCTTTCGGCAGTAAATTGGAGTCATCATAGCCCTCGAAAAAACAGGTTTTCCGTTGAA
>CAJTLE010000130.1 GCA_910577085.1 uncultured Allobaculum sp.
GCGTAGAAGGAAAAAGAAAAGACCTGGCTTTTCAGACAACGAATCTGCAAAACCAGATTATAGAGTTATTCGGCCTTTGAGTCCGAACTCAGAGGCCACCTGTGTATAAAGTGGGGAATTTAGGATACAGGGGGTGTCATCCGTCAAAAAAGATGACATCCCCTTTTTTTCGACTCAAAAACCCACCCAAAGTACAACAGAGCCTAAAAGTATGGTTATTAAACATGTAAAGTCTGATTTTCTCGTCTTTGATCCTGTCTGAAAGAGGTCTTCGGACTAGCATCAATCAGAACCGGACGTCTTTGTCTGTCGTGACCAGATAAGCTGCAGTTTGTCTGGCAGATCCGGTATAGACAAAGACGCATCGGTTCGAACAAAGGCTGACGCTCCATGGCGGACGCCTTTCCATCCTTCGGACTGGAAAAAGTCAGTCCGGATGAGGGACAGGCGCTGTCGCCCTGATTTCTGTGGGCCTGAAATAAAAAATATTACATTTTCATCCATTTATAATTCTGAATATTTCAGAAAATAAATCATCAAGATGAAAGAATTGCCTGGAAGTGAGAAATCACGCATAGGTAAAGAACAAGAGCGATTTTATCTGTATGATGAAAACGCTTCGTAAAACACTACAGAATACATGAAACCGTCTGAAAACAGCTGTGAGATGTTGAAAAAGTTTCGTGCGATGTTTCATTCATGGAAATCTCTTTGTTATAATTACAGGGATTTTATACAAAACGTTCCAAGGGAAAAGGGGAGTGTGTATGTTAAAGTACATTTTTAAACGTTTACTGACCTCAATCCCGGTGCTGCTGATCATTACCATGGTGATCTTTGGTGTTGTTAAATCAATGCCTGGAGATGAGGTTACTGCCTATCTCGGACCGGGAACTAAAGCTACACAAGAAGTAAAACAGCGCGCACGTGAAAAGCTGGGACTGGATAAATCCGTTCCTGAACAGTACGTCCGCTGGATGGGCCGTCTGCTGACTGGTGACTTAGGAACTTCGTTCACTCTGAAACAGCCAGTTGGTCAGGTTATCGGCACCTATGTGTGGAACTCATTTTTGTTGAACATCGTCTCGATGGTTCTGGGCCTGGCGCTTGCGATCCCAGTGGGCATCCGCCAGGCCGTAAAGAAAGGATCGTTCACCGACAACTTCTGGACGGTCTTCTCACTGCTGGGCATTTCCGTACCGACATTCTTCTTCGGAATGGTGCTGATTTACTTTGTTGGCATGAAAGTCAGCTGGATCCCATTCAGTGGCATGCGTGACTCGGTTTACGCAAACTTTGGATATCCAGGCGGTACGATGCAGGAGATTCTCGATGTCATGGCGCATATGCTGCTGCCAACCATCGTATTAACGTTCTCCAACTTCGCCACATTCTCGCGCTACGTGCGTAACTCCATGGTTGAAGTCATCAACCAGGACTATGTCCGCACAGCTCGAGCTAAAGGTCTGAAAGAAAAGACGGTTATTTACAAACACGCCTTTAAAAACGCACAGATCCCACTGGTTACTCTGCTGGGTCTGTATATTCCATCGCTGTTCTCTGGAGCAACGATTCTGGAGAGTGTCTTCGTCTGGCCGGGTATTGGTCGAGTTCTGATCAACGCCATCAACCAGCGTGACAACTCTCTGACAACAGCCTGTCTGGTTTTCTCAGCCGTGCTGATGATTCTGGGCAATCTGTTATCGGATATCTGCTATTCCATCGTCGATCCACGTGTTAAGGTCGACGGTTAAACGAGAGGAGAGGAAAGAAAATGAGCTTAGAAAATACATCCGAACCTCGCAACAAGTGGCAGCAGCAGGCTATCGATGAGAAAAAAGCCGACGAAAAGATCGACGCCGTCGGCCCTTGGATGATCGCCTGGCGTAAATTCCGGGCGAACCGGGTTGCCATGGGCGGCCTGATTATCTTTGGCATTATCGTGCTGCTTGTCATCTTTGTCCCGATCTTCATGGGAATTGATATTAACCACTATGACACTTCGATTATGAACCAGCCGCCTTCAGGTGCTCACTTACTGGGTACGGACGGCCAGGGTCGTGACTGCCTGTATCGCCTGATGCTTGGTGGACGAATTTCGATTCTGGTTGGTATTCTGGCCGCTGTCTTAACCGTTGTTTTAGGCTGTCTGGTTGGTGGTATCGCTGGATTCTATGGCGGTATCGTAGACAACCTGCTGATGCGCTTTGCTGAAATTGTTTACTCTCTGCCATTTACTCCAATGATCATCGCAGTTGCGGCGACAATGTTGTGGGTACCAACAGAGCAGAAAATGTATACCGTAGCGATGCTGATCGGTGTTCTGTCATGGCCAGGCCTTGCGCGTCTGGTTCGTGGTCAGATCCTGACTCTGCGTGAACAGGAGTTCATGCAGGCCTGCGAAGCTTTAGGCTTCTCCGATTCATCCAAAATTTTCAAACATCTGATGCCAAACGTTATTTCGCTGGTTATCGTTAACGCCACACTGCAGATGGCTGGTGCAATCCTGACCGAAGCTGGTCTTTCCTACTTAGGTATGGGTATTATGCCTCCACAGCCATCCTGGGGTTCTTTGATGAACCTGGGTCAGAATGCTCAGGCATTCCAGAACTACCCATGGCAGTGGGTTCCAGCTGGTATCATGTGTCTTTTAACTGTAGTATCCATCAACCTGGTGGGTGAAGGTCTGCGCGACGCCTTTGACCCGAAAGAGATTCAATAGGAGGTCAGTATGAGCGACGAGAGACAAAAAATTCTGGATGTCGATCACCTGAAGGTCTACTTCCACACGAAAAAGGGAGATTCCAAGGCGGTTGACGGCAACCACTTCTCCATGTATGAAAAAGAAACCCTCGCCATCGTTGGCGAGTCTGGCTGCGGAAAATCGGTAACCGCCATGTCCATTCTTGGACTGGTTGCCGAGCCAGGCGAAATCATGCCTGACTCCAAGATCCTCTATACCGGCAACGGCTACCACGTGGATCTTTCCAAAGCTGATGATGATAAGCTGCGCGAAGTTCGTGGTAACGAAATTTCCATGATCTTCCAGGAGCCAATGACTGCTCTAAACCCGGTCTATACAGTTGGTGATCAGATCGCGGAAAACATCCGCATCCACGAAAACGTCAGCGATGACGAAATCAAAGAACGTACGGTTGAACTGCTGAAAAAAGTTGGTATCGCCCGTCCGGATCAGATTGTCAACAACTATCCGTTCCAGCTTTCTGGGGGTATGTGCCAGCGTGTCATGATTGCCATGGCGCTGTCCTGTAACCCAAAACTGCTCATCGCCGATGAGCCGACCACCGCGCTGGACGTAACCATTCAGGCGCAGATCTTAAAGCTGATGAACCAGCTCAAAGACGAAACCGGAACTTCCATCATGCTGATCACGCACGACCTTGGTGTCGTAGCGCAGGTTGCTGACTGGGTTAACGTTATGTATGCCGGTAAAGTCGTTGAAAGTGCTGCTGTCCGTGAACTGTTCAAAAATCCAAAACACCCATATACCACTGGTCTGATGGCTTCCATGCCTTCGCTGTCTACTGAAGATGGTGCAAGACTGAATGTCATCGAAGGTACGGTTCCGAACCCTGTCTATCTGCCAAAAGGCTGCTACTTTGCAGACCGCTGCACCAAATGTCAGGAAAAATGCCTGAAAGGTCAGCCGCCTCTGGTACACCTTGGCAATGGTCACACCGTATCGTGCTGGCTGTATGAAGATCAGGCAACCGGTGACTATGAATCAACCGTTGCTGAAGCTGACGCTGCCCGTCAGTCAGTCGAAAAAACAATGGCTTAGGAGGGAGTTATTCAATGGCTGAAAAAATTCTTGAAGTCAACAACGTCAAAAAATATTTCCCTCTTGGCAAGGGAAAACTCAAACCTGGCAAACCCTGCGTAAAAGCAGTCGATGGAATTTCCTTAGACTTATACGAAGGGGAAACTTTAGGTCTGGTTGGCGAATCCGGCTGTGGAAAATCCACCCTTGGACGTACGATCATCCGTCTGTATGAACCAACCGATGGCGAAGTTCTGTTCAAAGGACAGGACATCTCCAAACTGAATAAAAAAGAAATGCGTAAGCTGCGTGAAGAAATGCAGTTCATCTTCCAGGATCCATATTCCTCACTGAATCCGCGAATGAACGTCTTCAACATTCTGGCTGAACCGCTGCTTGCCCATGGCAAGTTCCAGCGCGGCCCCGAACTGGAAGCTTACGTCAAAGACCTGATGGAAAAATGCGGTCTGCCAAGCTACTACTGCTACCGTTTCCCCCACCAGTTCTCCGGTGGTCAGAGACAGCGTATCGGTATTGCCCGCAGTCTGGCCTTAAACCCATCCTTCATCATCTGTGATGAACCTGTATCCGCGCTGGACGTTTCCATCCAGTCACAGATCATCAACCTGATGATGGATATGCAGCATGAAAAGAACATTTCCTACATCTTCATCTCCCATGACCTTTCGGTTGTTAAGCATATTTCCGACCGCGTCGGTGTTATGTATCTTGGCAGCATGGTCGAACTGGGAGATAAAGATGAAATCTATAACAACCCGCAGCACCCTTATACCCGTGCACTGATGAGCGCAATTCCAGTTCCGGATCCGGACAAACGTTCGGAAATGAAACTGATCGAAGGTGAAATTCCATCCAACGTCAATACGCCAAAAGGATGCAAATTCCACCCACGCTGCCCATTCGCGAAAGATGTCTGCCGCGAAGAGGTGCCTGAAGTCAAAGAGATCAAGCCTCGCCACTTCGTTCAGTGCCACTTTGCAGGTGAATTTTGAGCGATCGG
Source organism: uncultured Allobaculum sp. (assembly GCA_910577085.1). Lineage (GTDB taxonomy): Bacteria > Bacillota_I > Bacilli_A > Erysipelotrichales > Erysipelotrichaceae > Allobaculum. Next base: position 4,803 of record CAJTLE010000130.1, read on the forward strand.
TTCACATCCATCACGGACTCCGTAAAAACGCTCAAGAAAGTCCAGCCGTATAAAGAGAACGTGCTGGAAAAGGGCGATTTCCAGGCCTTGTGTGCTGCTGCCTGGGCGACCATTGGAAAAACCGCGCTGCTGGTCATGTTGTTTTTTACCGCTGTGATTGCACTGATCCTGATGATCTGGGGTCACTGATCCAGCAAAACCAAATCTATCTGACAAAAATCAGAACCTGAGGAAATCAAACCGGTCGAAAGGCCGGTTTTTTATATGGCAGAAGATCATCCGCATATAGGTGGTCAAGCCGCCCAGGCAGGGACGTCTGGTGATTTTGAAAAGACAGACTGGTTTTTCAGATCGCTGAAAAATCTGCCGAATCTAAGGAAGATCAAGAAAATATTTTCTGAAAAGAAAGACAGAAAAGAGTCCAAAGGCGCGATAAGGTTGTATACTGTTCACGTTGCATGGACTTGCAACCTGTAATTGAAGACAATATCTGGAAGTTCAGAGAATCGATCCTGCCTGTTGGCGGACAAAGAGTCAGAACGGCCAAAAATGGATTGGCTCGTTCATTTTTTGTGATCAGCGTATATTTACTCTTCAGTCCGCAATGTAAAAACAAGAAATAAAAAGTAAATGGTAAAACAAAAAGCAAATCGAGAATCAAAAGCAGAAAAGTGTGGATAGATTGAATATTGAAACCATACAAAATGGCAGAATCGATCCAGACAGATGACCTCTTTTCAGAAACACAGGTAAAAGTTTCTGGATAGAGGGTTTTCTTTACTCACAGGCCAGTCCGGAATTTGAAAGGGAGAGAATCATATGAAATTTGCAGAAATGGAGTATAAGCATCCAGATCGTGATGCCTTGCTGGAAGAACTTGCCGAAATTGAATCCCGCCTGAAAAATGCCAAAGATTATGATGAATTTTATCAGGCGTTTGTGGATTACGAAACCTTAGGCAGCCATTACGGAACCCAACAGAATATCGCCAGCATCCGCCATACCATCGATACCCGCGACGACTTTTATACAAAAGAAGATGATTACTTCAATGAAATCAACCCCGTCGTCGGACATGCTCAAAACCAGATCATTAAGGCGATTTTTGACTCCCCATTTGTAGAACAGCTTCGCAAGGATGTTCCCGAGACGTTCTTTACCACCAATGAATTTGCACTTCAGGTTATTTCTCCTGAAATCATTGAAGACATCCAGGAAGAAAACAAATATGCCAGTGACTATCAGAAACTGGTCGCTTCGGCCCAGATTGAATTCGATGGCAAAACCTATACCCTTGCCGGTCTGGAAGACAAAATGAATGACAAGGACCGGGAAGTGCGCAAAAGAGCCCACAAAGCGTATTGGGGATGGTTTGCGGAGCACGAAAAAGAGCTCGGCGAAATTTACGATAAGCTTGTCAAGATCAGAACCCGCATGGCCCGCAAGAAAGGCTATGACAACTATATCCCTCTTGGCTACCTGCGCATGATGCGCCTGGACTATAACAAAGATGACGTTGAAGTTTACCGCAAAAACGTTCTGAAAGATGTTGTTCCTGTGTGCATGGATCTGTACAGAAAACAGGCAGCCCGCCTTGGCTATGATGGCGATACTCTGCCTGTCTGGGATGAAAAAGTTGAATTTGAATCCGGCAACCCAAGACCAAAATACCAGGATAAAGAACTGGTCAATAAGGCATTGAACATGTACAAAGAACTTTCCCCGGAAACTGGAGAATTTTTCCAGGCGATGGTGGATGATGAACTGATGGATCTCAATGCCAAACCCGGCAAAGCAGCCGGCGGCTATTGCACATCTTTAGCCGACTACAAACGCCCGTTCATTTTCGCCAATGGCAATGGTACGAGCCATGATGTGGAAACCCTGACCCATGAAGCCGGCCATGCCTTCCAGTACTGGTCCAGTAAAGACATTTTCCCGCCTGAACTGGCCTGGCCAACGATGGAAAGTGCTGAAATTGATTCGATGTCCATGGAATTTTTCACATGGCCCTGGATGAAGAGCATCTTTGAAGAAGATACCGATAAATACTATTTCTCTCACTTAAGCGGCGCGGTGAAATTCCTGCCGTATGGCGTGCTGGTTGACCATTTCCAGCATGAAGTGTATGCCAACCCCGACTGGACACCAGATGAGCGCATGACCTGCTGGCGAAGACTGGAAAAACAATACCTTCCACAGAAAGACTACGAAGAAATTGACTTCCTTGAACGCGGCGGCTGGTGGATGCGTCAGCTGCACATCTTCCTCAACCCGTTCTATTACATTGACTACACGCTGGCTCAAGTAGCTGCTTTACAGTTCTGGGCCCGTATGCAGAAAGAAGATCCAAAGGCATTTGAAGACTACAAGAAAGTCTGCGCGGCTGGTGGAACGCTGCCATTCCGCGGCCTGATTGAACTGGCCAACCTCAAAGTTCCTTTTGAAGAAGGCTGCCTGGGCGAGACCATGGAAGAAGTACAGAAGTGGTTTGACGGCCACGATGCTTCCAGCTATTAATCCGCTTTTGGATTGATCATCGCCTGCTTCTTTGTGGATAAACAAATTTACAACCTTGAAATGACCGGGACGTATGACGTGTTCCAGTTTTTATGGTTCAAATAGAACACATCAAAAAACAGTCTATTTCTTTTCCAGAAGCCGGAAAGGAAATGGACTGTTTTTCTATAAGATCACTGTTTGAAGGAGATGGTCGAAAAAAGCGGAAATCTTGCGGGCGAATTATTTCGATAACCGGATCAATTTGGGTGCCCGCCATTTGGATGGCAATGCCATTCGGTTAAGCGGATAAAACCATGATTTGATTCACAAAAACTGAATACGGCCAGTGCCAGGTCCAGAAAATGCTCGAACCAGCTGAATAATCGACTTAAATTAAGGTCTGTCAGGTCT
>CAJTLE010000131.1 GCA_910577085.1 uncultured Allobaculum sp.
AATTATCTCTTTAGGACAACTTTTTGACCATTAAATGTTTTTGTTTTTTAAGTATGCACAAAAAAAGCCAAATCATCTTAAACTGACGATTTGGCTATCTAAAATGTCGTTAACCGAATGGCATTGAGAGAATTCAAAAAGTGCTCAAAGAGAGTGCAGGAAGAACGCAAAAAAGCCATCTGTTCATACCGGAATCCAGACAACAGAGACAGAGATGTCTGAGAAGCGTGCAACAGATGGCTTGTTTTCATTGTATCGAGTCTGGTCCAGGATGAAAATCTCTTGAAAGTTGAATGCTCCTATTAAATGACCAGATCCAGGATCTGCGCAAATTGATCATTTTGAAACAACGTATCGAACGATCCTGCAAAATCTCCAAAAAGGACAAAATGGCAGATTTTAGATGGCGGAAGAATCCAGACTGGAATCCAGTTTAGGATCAAGTTTAGCGAGTGGTGTCTCAGCAGCTTCCATGCGCATGGGATTGCAGACGATCAGTAACCCAAGCGCAAGTCCTGCACTGAGTACATCCGCAATCGCCTGGGCCATCAGGACACCCTGATAGGCCAACAGATTTACGCAGACTATTGCTGCAGCTACAAAGATCACACCCTGACGGCTGATAGATAGCTGATAGATAATAGAAAAGCTGGAATGACTTTTCCGGCCGCCTGAAACAGGATCGTCAGAAGCAGAACAATGCCCGCAAACACCGTGGTGACAACCTGCCAGCGAAGCATCAGAACACCGGTAGAAATCAAAGCGGCATCCTGGACGAATACCTGCATCAAGGGACTGGCAAAAATCCAGATCAAAAGAGTCAGGACCAGGGATACACTACACATGAACCCAAGGCAGAAGTGAATCAGTTTTTTAAGTTCTCTGGACTGATGTGCTCCATATAGATAGCCAAATAAAGGGGCGCCGCCAAATGCAAATCCAACCAGCATCAGCTGGGCGATCATATTGATTTTCAATACGATGCCCATGGCCGCAATCTTGTCGTTGCCATAGGGAAGCAGAAATGTATTCATGATCATAATGGTCAGGCTCTGCATCAGATTGCTCAGCGCAGCACTCAGACCAATGCCAAGAATCTGGCGTAGTTCCTGTTTGTTGACATGGCAGTCAGAAATCTGAATCGACAGACTGTGGGTCTTCTTTTTAAGCAGCCATAAAAAGTAGATCACGCTGCAAAGATATCCAATCACAGTTGCAACTGCTGCGCCCATGGCGCCAAGACCAAAAACTGAAATCAGGATCGGATCCAGGACAATGTTGATGACAGCACCCAGGATCGTTCCAATCATCGATTCTGTGGCCAGACCTTCGCAGCGCACAAGGTTCTGGTGAATAAAACTGACGATGATGACCGGAGCGCATACTGCCAGAACCATATAATATCTATAAGCATGCGACAGAGTCTCTGCGTCAGCGCCCATGGCCTGAAGCATTGCAGAGCCAAAAAGGACCATCAACAGCGCCAGGACAATGCCAGTGGCAATGGCGATATAAAAACAGAAAGAGCTGATGCGCCGACAGCCTTCCATATTCTTCTGGCCAAGAAGACGCGAGATCAGCGTGCTTCCACCCTGGCCAAAAATATTTCCAAAAGCCATTAAAAGCGTAAAGACCGGCGCGCAAAGCGAAACTCCTGCGATCAGGTCTGTATCACCTGTCTGCGCGATGAAATACGCATCGGCCAGATTGTAAACCAATGTGACAACCATTCCAAGCACAACCGGAAAAGAGAGCTTGAAATAGCTGCGATATAAATGCTCAGTATCAAATAAAGAATCCATATCCATTCCCTCCAGAATGAATATATCGATTTCCTGCCCGATAGTTTGTGCCCTATGGCACAAAAGAAAGGAAAAGTTGTAGATGAAAGAGATACGCGATCCAGAAAAACTCGAATCTGTCTTTGCCTTACAGAAAGACCATTTCCAGAAACGGCCGCCCCTGATCCGGCTTCTTTCCTTTCAGAAAGGGGAATTGTTAAATCATCCTCTCAAGCCGCTCACTCAGTTTCTGATTCTGATCGAGGGCAGCGTATGCATTTATCCTCTTTCGCCCGATGGAGCGATGCGCTATCTGACCAGAGCCTCATCGGGAACGCTTTTAGGCGATATGGAGTTCAGCAAAGTCAAAGGTAATGCTTTCTACACGGAAGCAACGGACGAGGTTCTCTGTCTGGCAATTCCGTTTGCCCAAAACCAGGACGTTCTGGAAAATGATCCGGTTTTTCTGCGGTTTGTACTCAGCCAGATAGCAGGAAAGCTGTCCACTTCTTCCACAATGGATATCGTAGTTCAGACTCTTGAAGAAAAAGTGCTCTTCTACTTGCGGACAATTCAGTCGGATCATGAATTTGCTTCGGTCAATGAAGCCATGCAGACCCTCAATTGCAGCCGCCGCCAGCTGCAGCGCGTTCTCAAAAAACTCTGTGACGAGGGAACACTGATCAAAACCGGCCGCGGTCATTACAGACTCGCTTCTTTTTTATAAGGCGGGCAAATTCATCAACCTGGCCACTCCGCTTTCATCAATCACTCAACGAAACGAAAACAAGCTGCCCGCAAAGACAGACGGGCAGCGTGTTTTCAAGTCAGTCAAAATCAGAAGCAGTAAGTGTGATCAGATCTTCATCGGTAATCTGATCTGATCCAAACAGGCGCGCGGCCTGTCTGCTCATCGCTTTTTCAAGGCGCAGCCTGACAGAGCGGCCATTGGCAAAATCTTTGGGGGGATGAGCGGCGACCTCGTCCAGCTCTAGAACCATTTTTTCTCTGGCTTGTTGGTTAAGCTGATAATCTGCATCCTTGGCCATTTTCTCGAGAATTTCAAAAAGCTGGCTTCCATCGTAGTTTTCAAAATGCAAAAAGGTCGTAAACCGGGAGCGAAGACCCGGATTGGAGTTAAGGAATTTTTCCATCAGGTCGGGATACCCGGCCGCAATCACAACCAGATCATCCCGATTGTCTTCCATTTCCTTGAGCAGGATTTCAATGGCTTCGTGACCAAAGTCTTTTTCGGAAGCGCGGGCAAGGCTGTAGGCTTCGTCGATAAAAAGAATGCCGCCTTTAGCGCGTTTGACAAGAGCCTTGGTTTTCTGGGCAGAAGAGCCGATGTATTCGCCAACCAGATCGGAACGATCGCATTCAATCAACTGGCCCTTGGACAGAAAGCCGAGGTCTTTGTAAATCTGGGCGAGAATCCGGGCTGTGGTGGTTTTACCAGTGCCTGGATTGCCAATAAAGACAAGGTGACGCGCTGTTGGAATGGACTTGAGTCCGCGCGACTGGCGAAGTCTCGAGATTTCAAGCATGGCAGACAGATCGCGGATTTCTGCTTTGACTTGATCAAGACCAATCAGACTATCCAGTTTGGCCAGCGATTCTTTGAGCTTTTCAGGCTGAGTTCCCAGAACAGGCTTTTCGATATCAGGTTTGGCAATCGGCCGGATCCAATGCTTTAACCAATCCGCCTGCAAACCATAGGTATCGGCAAGAGTCTGAAAAATTTGGGAAAGAAGGTTCTGGTTAGTCGGTGGAAAAGCGGGATCTACACTTTGGAAATATTCATCCGCAAAGCGAAAGTCGTCCAGCAGACTGGAGCCAGAAGCCTTAAACACAGATCGGGAATAGCTGTCGAGAATTTCATCGGCAGGCAGATTCTTTGTTAACAGACAAGAGGAAGCAAATCGATAAACTTCCTGGCGATCATCGGTGCAAAGTCCCGCAAAGCGGACCAGCTCGTCTTCTAATTTGCGCCGCATATTTTCATTGGTCAGCCCGGCCAGAAAGTCACAGGTGCCATAGGCATTCAGGACCAAGTCCTGGAGTTTAGAGTAGTCATTCATACTTTCAGTATAGACATCCATCGCCTGCTCTGATTGATATTTCGCACAATAAGGTGGTGATGGCAGATGGAGGGCTTTGTGTATGTCGAGTGTTTAGTCAGAGACTGTTTTTTCGATTTGAAGCTTATTGATAAACTCGCTGGAAGTTGATCAGAATCAAACTTTCGTAGTTTTAACTTTATATGGTCAGATTTCTTCTTTTTTCGACCGCCTTACTCCAAACAGGAATATCGCCAGTAAAATTACAATCAAGAAGACATATCCAGCAAACTTCAGATCTTGAGTCAAATAAGAGAATCCTCCTCCACGTCTGATTTGAAAGATTCCGTAGATCATAGTAATCATGATCTCAATGGCGACTGAACTGATCAGCATCCGACGGTTGAGGTGAACAATAATCATTTCCCGAGTTTTTCTGGATATCCCGATCCTCCTAAAAAGATATAGATAGTCGTTTGCTTTTTCTTTAGCGAGAATCCTCGATATCTGTAAAATAACCAGAAGAACTGAAAACAGAATTAACCCGGAAAACAGATTTAATATAATTTTAGTCTGGTAAATCCTCTGTGTGTGCTCATTGTCGGAGGCAAAATTACGAAAAACCAGCTTATTTTCACTTGCCAGTTTGGATAATCGAATTTCTACCGGTACCTTATTTCGAATATCTTTCAGATCAAGCTCAATGCTGTCTACTTCATCGCCGCTCATAATCAATCCATAGATAAATAAAGGATTGAACTCTCGAAACAGTTCTGGACTGCAGCTTCTCAGAATCCCAGTCACTGGGACTTGATATTGTCTGCCGTCCTTTTCCAGAGTAATGAGGTCCTGAAGCTGGATGGAATCATCAATGGTTCCATCTACAGCCGCACTTAAACCATAAGCGACATCCTTGTTAACCATTCTCATTTTAGGAAGATAAATAATCGCTTCTTTTCCTTGCTTCCATTTCTCCCAGTCCACTTCACCTTCCAAGTCAGCTTTTTTGAGCAGTTCTAATGCTCTCGAATCTCCAATCACATTGATTGACGAATATAGCTCTGTCTGACCATCCTCCGCGGTAAATATATATAAATGGCGACTTGGATCGAGTCGCTGCTCCTCAGTATTGTATAAAAGCGACTTTTGAATGTTGTCCCACGACATTTTCGTATCATGGCGCATTCTTGATTCCAATCTGATTTCCACATCAGTCCAGCTGTCCAGATCATTCAAGACATGATCGGGAATAGGGTCTAATGTACAGAAATGGCTGACAGGATCAGCTTTAGGCATCCCTTCAATTCTATAGTCAATACCAGGGTGGTTCAGAAACAGAATTGACTGCACGATTTGACCTCCAAAATAAAGCAGACCTGTCTGTAAAAGAATCAGACAGAAAATCTGCAGCCGATAGGTCCATTTCTGCTGGCTGAAAAAACGTCTGGATGCTTCTTTGACTGTGACAACTTTAGAAGTTACTGGTGTTCTGCGTTTTTTCTTTTTTGAATCTTTCTTTTGAAGCGGAATTTGCCTGATCATGGCTGCTGCCGCTCCCAGAACCAGAGTAGTCAACCCCAGCAGGTATAAAACAAAACCAAGCAGATACTGGAGCGGAATCAACAGAGCCAGGCCAACAATTAGAATCAGATAGGGGATCCAGCCTGCCTTAAAAAGCATCGCCAGAACATTCAAAATCAGAGTCTTCTGATGAACGCCAAGAATTCTCAGTACCCGTAATTCCTGTTTTCTTTTCCAGATCCACACCAGCAGCAGTTCAATCTGAAGAACAGTTACAAACAGAAGGGCTAATACCACGCAGAGTGTCGGAACAAAGTTGGTGGAAGAGAAGGGATTGCGCGAGAAGATGCGGTTTGTATTGGTTTCCACAAGCAAGTCTTCTGTAGACACTGTTCTTAATGCGTCTTCGTAACCCTTCTTCGGCTCAATAAAAGCGATCCGGCTTTCGTCAGAGCCAACCGGCTCCTGGACAAAAAAATGAATTAAGGTGCCCGGGCTTTCCCAGTAACTTGTGTAATTTTCCAGCACGCCCGACAGAATGAAGGTCTTCATAATCTCTTGGGTATCCTGTGAATTTTTATTCTCTGAGTCTTCTTTTCTGATTGTGAGCTCTATCGTCTGCCCGGTTTCATAGCTGATTCCCATGCCATCGAGCGTCTTTGCTTCAATGGCAATCTCATTTTCTTTTTCCGGCAGCCGGCCCGTTTTTAACTGCAGGTTTGCCAGTTCAAAAAATGAAGAATCCGCCGTTCCAATCGATCCGAACTCTTTTTCTGTTTCACCATTCTTCTGAATAACCGTTCCGTTGATTCGCTGGGTTCCCACCGCTTCCAGAACCGGATTGTGCTTGAGTTCTGAAAGTTCATCCTCCAAGACTCCGTAATACGCAACGCTCCAGTTTCCATACTGCTGATCAGCCAGTTTTTGTTGGTAGGTGCGAGTAACAAAACTGAAGGTCATAACCGCCAGACAAAAAATGACTTCCATCCAGAACAGGATGGAAAATTTTCGAACCAGCTTTTTATTCGAAGAAAAGTACCCTCTAGTCTGATTCATAACGCCTTACCTTTCCATCTTCCAAAAGCAGGATTGTATCCGCCTGTTTGGCCAGAGTAAGGTCATGAGTAACAACCAGAATGGTCTGATCGAACAGAAAACCACTTTCCTTTAAAAGATCAAAGACCTGTCTGGAACTGATCCGATCCAGGTTTCCTGTGGGCTCATCAGCAAGAATCAAGGACGGAGAGTGGTAAAGAGCTCTGACTATGGCTGTTCTTTGCTTCTCACCACCAGACATCTGGCTGGGAAAATGGTCTTTCAGATCACTCAGTCCAAGGCTTTTTAACAGTTCGTCCAGCCGCTTTTGATTTCTTTTCTTTCCGGCAAGATCAGAAACCAGACAGATATTTTCTTCGACGGTAAAATCTTCGATCAATTCAAAGTCCTGAAAAATAAAGCCAATTTTTTCCGCACGATAATCATCCATCTTCTCGGGTGAATACTCGGCGATATCTTCCCCATCTAAATACACATGGCCTCCATCAGCCTTTAAAAGTCCACCCAGAATATTCAGAAGTGTTGTCTTTCCGCTGCCGCTTTTTCCAATCAAAGAAGTCATCTTTCCCTTTTCAATTTCAAAAGAGCAGTCATCAAGCACAACCCTTCTGGATTCACCTTCCGGATAAGATTTGGTTAAATTTTCAATCTTGATATTTTCTTTTATCATAGGCATCCTTCATAATAACGATCCTTTCTGCAGGCAAATTATCAAACAAGCATTAGGGAAGGATTACTTCTGAAAGATTGATCATTATTGATGCTCCTTACACAAACGTTTTGTGAATAGTCTCATATTTACGAAAATTATCCGCACTTTTAATGTTTGTAACGTTTTCGTAACGTTGGCAAAGTATAAAAAGTATAGAAGATGAATCCGGCAAAGAGTTTTATGGCATCTTGCGTAAATAGTGTTCTAACTACTACTCTTATTAAAGATAGCGAATGGAACTAGTGGTGCGTCTCAATCATATCTAGTCTAATTTCGAAGCACTTTTAGAACCCTGCTCTTCCTCTCTTTGAAGGAGCAGGGTTTTTCGTTTTTCAAAATGACTTTTTCGGAAAAAGACGCACTCCTCCCTTATGTGTTTAAATTAAAACTATAGTAACGATTTTAAACTATATCAATTCTTGGATAAAGATGGGAAAGCTTGGTTCTGGCTTTCTCTGTTGTGAACTGCCAGTTGATTGATTTTGCGC
>CAJTLE010000132.1 GCA_910577085.1 uncultured Allobaculum sp.
ATGTCGAAGCTGGTGTTTGTTTTTGAAAGATCCATGATAAGATGGTTAAGTCGTAAGACAAACCGGTATGGTGACGCTGGCCAATGGGTCACACCTGTTCCCATCTCGAACACAGAAGTTAAGCCATTGAACGCCGACGATAGTGTAAAAGCGAAAATAGGAAGTCGCCAGACAAAGTAAGGCCCTGGAGGGTATGAGAAATCATATCTTCCAGGGCTTTTTTTGCGTACCGCGGGTTGGTTCATGGAAATGTATAGTCATTTAAAAGCGGCATTTAAACATTGACTGCCAGATCTTAAGAAGAAAAAGAGAGTACCTATCTGAGGTGAAAAAGAGAAAGGAAATCTGAATTTGTATGTGCAAGACAGACAAAAAATCGCAAAATCGTAAATACCAATCTTAAATAGGTGATATCCATTCAGCGTTTTGTTAATTATCAATAGACATCTAGGTAGAAAAGCCTAACAGAATATTGAGAGAACAGTGGAGATAGGGTAGAGAGATTGCTATCATGAAAGAGGTTACAGGATAATCTGCTCAGGGTGAGCGCGCATAAGAATCCGGCAGATGAACCTGGACTGGACGCGTCATCATTTCTGTCTGGCTGACCCAGCCAGAGTGAAGGAGTCCATCATGTTACCTTACATTTCAGAGTTTATTGGAACTATGCTGCTGATCGTTCTGGGAGGAGGAGTTGTCGCCAACGTCAATCTGAATCGCTCAGGCATGAAAGGCGCTGGCTCCATTCAGATTACCATTGCCTGGGGTCTGGCGGTAATGATCCCGGCATTTATCTTCGGGGAAGCATCGGGTGCATCCTTTAACCCGGCACTGACAATTGCCCTTGCGGTTGATGGTTCATTTCCATGGAACCGGATTGCTGGTTACATCGCTGCCCAGGTGGCAGGTGCTTTTGTGGGAGCCTGCATTGTCTATCTGTTGTTTAAAGAGCAGTTTGATGCGACGGACGATCCACAAGTCAAAAAGGGTGTCTTCTGCACTGGTCCATCGGTTCGCAATCTATGGCTTAACTTTCTGAGTGAGTTTGTTGGAACATTTATTCTTGTTTTTGCGATCAAGGGGATTTCTAATGTCACCGGACTGAGCTCAGGTGTCGACAAACTGTTTGTCTTTGGAATCATTGTGGCGATCGGCATGTCCCTTGGCGGACTTACGGGATATGCGATCAACCCGGCCCGTGATCTTGGACCACGGCTGGCGCATGCAGTGCTGCCGATCGAGAACAAAGCGGACAGCGACTGGAAATACGGTCTGCTGGTTCCAATCTTTGGCCCGATCTGCGGAGCCATCTGTGCTGTTCTGGTTTACGAAGTCATTCCCTGGTAAGGAATCGGGCTAAAAGCACCCAAGAGAAAAGGAAAAGAGAAGCAATTCCAGCAAATTGAAATGCTTCAGGCGCTTTGGGCAGGAAATTCTTTTTAAACGCCTGGTTTATTGGTAAGACCAATAAAATCTGGTTTCTGGGCCTGCTCAGATCTGCCTGCAGATATTTGTACTTAAAAACAAGGATTGCGGTCTGCTGGAACTATACCTAGACAGGAACAATTCATCCTCAAAAAGCAGACCAGAATGAAGAGACAAGAATTTGCAGGATCTCTATTCAAAGAGATCTAAAGGAAAAATTCAAAATACAATACACGGCGATCAATCTCCACTGACCAAATTGCTGGAGATATATCACAGCGTTTTTTTACATCATTTCTACTATGACGGTATGATTCTTCCCTTCTGCCTGATCGACCATCACGATTTTCTGACAGGACTTTGGCGGGCCCTGACCGGGTATCAGAATCATTCAACCTACCTGATTTCTGACCATAGCAGAAAGCGAGAAGAAAAGCGGTACAAGAGGAAATGGAGAAAAGGGAATTGAACGGGGACAGGACTACGAGGCAGCTGCCCGTGCAGGGAGGGTTCTGTTTCTAGCAATCAGACTTTACAATTTAAGAGGAATAGATAATGGCAGAAAAAGAATACATCATGGCCATTGACCATGGAACAACATCGACAAGAGCTATTCTGTTTGATCATGAATGTAACAGCGTGGCCATGGCCCAACGTGAAGGCGGAGTTGAGTATCCAGCTCCAGGCTGGGTTGAGCAGGATGCAATTTCGATCTGGCTGGATACGATGTCTGTTATGGCAGGCGTATTAAACAATAGCGGTATTGGGCCGGACCAGATCAAGGCAATTGGCATTTCCAATCAGCGAGAAACGACAGTACTCTGGGATAAGAATACGGGTCTTCCAATTTACAAGGCAATCGTCTGGCAGTCTCGCCAGACCAGCGAGATCTGTGATCGCTGGAAAGAGGAGGGGCTGGAAGAGATGGTGCGCGAAAAAACAGGGTTGCGTATTGACCCATACTTCTCAGCTTCCAAGATTGCCTGGATTCTGGAAAATGTTCCAGGCGCGAGAGAAAAAGCGGAAAGAGGCGACCTGTTATTTGGCAATATGGACTGCTGGCTGGTCTGGAAACTGACTGGCGGACAGCGTCATATTACCGATGCGACTAATGCGAGCCGTACTCTGCTTTGCAACATTGAAAAGGTCGACTGGGATGAGGACCTGCTCAGGGCCTTCAATATTCCAAGAAGCATTCTTCCTGAGATTGTTTCGACTTCTGAAAACTATGGGAATACTGCACCCTACGCTTTCTTTGGACTGGAAGTTCCTGTCTGCTCAATGGTTGGCGACCAGCAGGCAGCCTTGTTTGGCCAGCTTTGTCTGGATCGCGGTATGGCTAAAAATACGTATGGAACTGGCGGCTTCTTATTGATGAATACGGGTTCGGAAATTGTCCAATCAAAGAACGGCCTGCTGAGTACGATTGCCTGGAAGATCGGTGATCAGGTGACGTACGCTCTGGAAGGATCCATTTTTGTTTCCGGTTCGGTCATGAAATGGATGCGTGATGAGCTGCACCTGTTTGCTAATGTCAACGATACGGAAGAAATGGCCAATCGAGCCGGAACAACGGCAGGTGTCTATGTGATTCCAGCTTTCGTTGGGCTGGGCGCTCCATATTGGGACGATAAGGCAAAAGCATCCATTGTGGGGCTGAGCCTGGGGACAAACCGTGACCATCTGGTCCGGGCAGCCATTGAATCGATGGCGTATCAAGCCAAGGAAGTTCTGGATGCCATGGAACAAGATTCCGGCATTCCAATTCAGAAGCTGAAAGTCGATGGCGGGGCGGCCGCCAATAACTTCCTGCTTCAGTTCCAGGCAGATCTTTGTCAGATTCCAGTCGATCGTTTCAAAGTCAATGAACTGACTGCTCTGGGGGCAGCTTTTCTGGCTGGTCTTGCGATTGGCTTCTGGAATCAGGATGATTTAAAAATTGAAGTTGGCCGCAGCTTTGAACCACAGCGTTCCGCTGAAGAGATGGAAAAACGGTATGAGAACTGGAAACATGCAGTCATGGCGTGCAAAGAATTCAAACCGGAGATTCTGTAAAATAATATTGTGAAAATTCAGCCTAAAACGTGTGAATTCTTTTGACAAAATAGATAAGAGAAAGCCAAAATCATGAAACAGGCAAGATTTCTGAAGAACAGATCAGTTAGAATGTAGGCCAATGTGTATCCGGGTTGATCTGTCTTTCAATCTGGAAAAGGAAATTTTAAACCACCAAAAAGTGTTTTATCCAATTTTATAAGTGGTGGATTAAGCAGCTTAGAAAATAAAAGTAAATGAGGTACTGATATGGATTTTGATGTCGTAATCATTGGCGGCGGAGTAACGGGATCAGCAATTGCTTACGAACTGGCAAAAACAGATCTGAAGGTTGCGCTGCTGGAAAAAGAGGAGGATGTCTGCGAAGGAACTTCGAAGGCAAATTCAGCGATTGTTCATGCCGGATTTGATGCCCTGCCCGGGACATTGAAGGCAAAACTGAATGTCGAAGGCTCAAAAATGATGCCAGAACTGGCCAGACTCCTTGACTTTGAATACAAGAACAACGGCGCACTGGTTCTTTGTTTTGATGAAGAGCATCGCAAAGGGGTTGTCGAACTGTACGAACGCGGTCAGGCCAATGGTGTAGAAGGTCTGCAGATTCTTGAAAAAGAACAGATCAAAGAAATGGAACCCAATATTTCGGATGATGTGGTCTGCGCTCTTTATGCCCCAACTTCTTCCATAGTCTGTCCATTTGGACTGACAATCGCACTGGCAGAAAATGCAGCCGACAACGGAGTGAAGTTCTATTTTAACCAGCCGGTTGAAACGATCGAAAAGATTGATGGCGGCTGGAAAATCAATGATAAGTACACCGCCAGAACAATCGTCAATGCAGCCGGTGTGTATGCGGATGAGATTCACAATGGGGTGAGTGAAAAGAAAATTCACATTACTCCAAGACGTGGTGAGTATGTTCTGCTCGATCGTTCAGCAGGTGATCTGTGTTTGCACACCCTATTCCAGCTTCCAACCCCAGCGGGTAAAGGAGTTCTGATTACACCAACGGTTCATGGCAACATGATGATCGGGCCAAACGCGCAGGAAACAGAAACCAAAGAAAATACCAATACTACGCCTGAAGGTCAGGCTGAAATCCGTGCCAAAGCCTTAAAAACTATTTCATCAATTCCTTTCCAGAAAACAATTCGAACCTTCAGCGGTCTGCGCGCGACTCCAGATGGCGGAGATTTCATCATTAAAGAAAGTGCAGATGGATTCTTTGATGCCGCCGGGATTGAATCACCTGGTCTTTCTTCCGCGCCGGCAATTGGGAAGATGGTTGCCGGCATGGTGGAAGACAAACTGAAACCAGGAAAAAAAGAAAACTACAAAGCCACTCGGAAAGGCTTTGTGAATGTTAAAAATCTGACCAAAGAAGAATGGGACAAGCTCATTGAGCAGGATCCTGACTATGGAACTATCGTCTGCCGCTGTGAAACGGTTACGGCAGGTTCTATTAAAGATGCACTTCATCGTTCGATTCCTGCCACTTCGCTGGATGGCATTAAACGCCGGACCAGAGCTGGGATGGGCAGATGCCAGGCAGGCTTTTGCTCACCGCGGTCCATGGAAATCATTTCGAAAGAACTGAACATTCCAATGGATGAAATCTGTCAGTCCGGTAAGGGAAGCAAACTGATTACCGGCAAAGTGAAAGAAGGTCTGAACAATGGAAAATAAACAGCTTGTAATCATCGGCGGCGGACCTGCTGGACTGGCAGCAGCTGTTGCTGCAAAAAAAGCAGGCCTCGATGACATTCTGATTCTGGAACGTGATACGCAGCTTGGTGGTATTTTGAACCAGTGCATTCATAATGGTTTTGGTCTGCATACCTTTAAAGAAGAATTGACTGGACCTGAATATGCCCAGCGCTTTATCGATCAGGTGCTGGATCTGGAAATCCCTTATGAGCTCAACAGCATGGTTCTGGATATTTCCAAAGACAAGACGATCCGTTACGTCAACAAGGATGAGGGAGTCAAGGATGTCAAAGCCGATGCCATTATTCTGGCGATGGGATGCCGGGAACGTCCAGCAGGTGCCCTTTCGATTCCGGGATATCGTCCAGCAGGAATCTACTCGGCTGGCACTGCCCAGAAGCTGGTCAACATTGATGGACTGATGCCTGGTAAAGAAGTTGTGATCTTAGGTTCTGGCGATATTGGTCTGATCATGGCCAGACGTATGACATTTGAAGGCGCACATGTTCATACCGTTGCGGAACTGATGCCTTATTCCGGCGGGCTGAAACGAAACATTGTTCAGTGCTTGCAGGACTTTGATATTCCTCTGCAGCTGTCTCATACTGTCACCAACATTAAAGGTAAGGAGCGCGTGGAATCCATTACCATTGCCGAAGTGGATGAAAACCGAAAACCAATTCCGGGAACGGAAGTGGAATACCCTTGCGATACTTTGCTGTTGAGCTGTGGTCTGATTCCAGAAAACGAACTGAGCCAGCAGGCCGGTGTTGAACTTTCTCATATTACCAATGGGCCAGTGGTCAATGAATCTCTGGAAACCAATATTGAGGGCGTCTTTGCCTGCGGCAACGTTCTGCATGTTCATGACCTGGTTGACTTTGTTTCCCAGGAAGCGGCAAAGGCCGGAGAAAAGGCTGCTCAGTATGTTCTGGAAGGAATTCCCAAAAGTACGCATGAAATTCCAGTGAAGACAGGCGGCCTTGTCCGCTATACGGTCCCGTTTACAGTGGATCCCGAACGGATGGATGAAAATCAGGTCGTTCGTTTCCGGGTGGGCAATGTCTTAAAAGGCGGATATGTGAATGTTTATGTCGATGACGAACGGAAGATTCATCGCAAGAAAATGATCATGGCACCAGGAGAGATGGAAAATATCATTCTGAAAAAAGAATGGATTACGCCGGATACGCGAACAATCCGTGTAGAAACGGAGGAAGCATAAGATGGAAACCAGAGAACTGATCTGCATCAACTGTCCAATGGGATGCAATCTGACAGTTACAATTGAAAATGGCCAGGCAGTTTCGGTAACCGGAAATACCTGTCCGCGTGGAGCTAAATATGGAATCAGTGAAGTGACTCGGCCAGTCCGGATGGTCACAAGTATCGTGCCTGTCCAGGATGGCGTCATTCCAATGGTTTCCTGCAAAACAGCCACACCGGTAGATAAGAACAAAATGTTCGATGTCATTGAAGCCCTCGAAGATGTGGTGGCCATTGCCCCGGTTCATATCGGGGATGTGCTCCTTGAAAATGCGGCAGACAGCGGTGTGAATGTCATTGCCACCAAAGAAGTCAGACACAGATAGCTCAAATCCTCTGAAACTGAAAGAAAATCCAAAAAAATGGACTAAAAAAAGTCTTTCTCTTGCTTTTTAAGAAGAATAGGAGATAATGAATCCCTATCGCCAAAACGGCGGCAGGGATTTTTTTATAGATGAATATCATCGTAGATTCGAAAGGGCAGTCCAGATTTAAACCAGAACAGCCAGAGCGAATCCCCAAAGCCAGAAAAAGGCCTATTTGTGAATAAACAAAAATATTTCACAAAAGTGCTTGACCTTGGTCAGGACAGATGGTATCCTATATGAGCGTTAAGGGAACGCGGCACACAGCTGCTGACCTGACGCAAATCATCTTTAGATATCGAACAAAACATTGATTGTGAAATTCTTAAAAATATTTCACAAAAGATGTTGACTTCTTATCTGGCAGATGATAAGATAAACAAGCCTTGTGAGGTAAACTGATTCGCTCACAAACGGATGGCTCTTTGAAAACTCTGATTACAGACAATTCAATATTCGAAATTAACACGTCGATTCTTGAACAACACTTAATACTTCAAATAATCAATTC
>CAJTLE010000133.1 GCA_910577085.1 uncultured Allobaculum sp.
GAAATTACACTTTTTCGTCATGCTCTTTTGTTTTTTAGTTCTTATGGCTAACTGCTTATCTTTCATATTTCACGCCCAAGTTGGTTCCGAGGCTAAAGGACATCACCTTAACTTAATGACATTGGCCTGTACATGAAAAATAACCGAACAGCCCATAAATTGACACAATCTTTTGGAAATTGGTAAATTAATGATACATTGTCCATCAAATCATAGATAATAACTGTAATGGTTCGAATGAACAGACGGTTTCTTTTCCTTTCATCGTGGTCAAACCCGCTTACTGTCCTCCTTGAAGAAAGAAGCTGCCAATCGCAAGGAGACTTTCAATGTATCGAGCAACAAAAGAAAAGATGTATCAGGTCAGGGCTGTGATCCTTGAGATGAAGAACAGTACGCCTCCCATCAAGCCAAACTTCTCCGCGTTAGCCGAAGAATATGGCATGACCAGACAGACAGTCGCTAAAATCTGGAGCGACCCCAACCCGGAACGCCGTGAGCGAAAACCGAAGAAATCACAGTTTGACCCGTATGAAGAAGAAATCCGGGATCAGCTGGTGGCCTACGGCATCACGATGGCCTCCAGCTTCCGTTATTTCCAGAACAAATACGCAGACCTTGAAGACAACCCCTTCAACTGCTACAACTCGTTCAAAAGCTATGTCACGCGCAAGCAGTTCCGTGAAGAACGAGCCCAGCGTCTCAAAGAGCAGAAACAGGGGCATGTTACAAAGACTGACGAAAAGGGTACTGAGCCGGATTCAGAAAAAGAATCCGAATAAAGAACTTAAATTCAAGCGTCTGTATAGAAGTTTCTGTATTGAAATGTCTGAAAACGGACAGATGGATCAAAATCCGATGAAAAGGGCGTCGGTGACCAAACGACAGTCAGTCAAGGGGACTGTCCACCCACTTTCGTTTCAGAACAGCCCGTAAATGAGCTTTCTGTTTCTCTGACCCGCCAGCAATGGCGGATGCGTGGCCGGATCAGAGAAGGCAATTGAGACGACAGATAACAGTAGATTAGATAGAAGTAACGAAATTGAGGTTTTGAAGGACTGGTGAGGTCTGGACTTGGCATCAGGATGAGAACGTCAGCTCCAGGAACAACGACCAGGATCAGGCCCCTGTTTCAACTGGTAAGCAGACGAAAAAGAAAACGGGAAATCCTCAGGGAGCAAATGAGATGAAGGGCTCCAGACAGGATTTCTCGTTTTTTCGTTTTTCATGCTGGTGAGGGTTCAACTTTGCGGTTGCAGACGCTACTGGTAGCGCATGGCTTCAAGCGCTGAGACTTTAACACTCTTTCTTGCAGGCAGATAGCCGGCTAACAGGCCGATGCCAATCGAGAAGGCCAGGCCAAAGAGAATCAGCCACCATGGAAGCACGGAGGTCGCATTGCCCGGGGTATACATCCAGACCAGAAAGTCCCAGAAGTTTCCCATCTTGTTCCAGACAAAGTAGTTGATGCCCATGCTGATCAAAATGGAAATCAATACACCGGCGATGCCGCCGATAAAACCAATCGATCCGGCTTCACAAAGAAAGATCAGCTGAATATCCCGAGTTTTGCAGCCAAGCGATTTCATGATGCCGATTTCGCGTTTGCGCTCGGTTAACGACATGACCATGGTGTTGGTAATGCCGATAGCCGCAATCAGAAGGGAAATGGAACCAAGCCCTGCAAGAACGAGCTGGGTATTGCGGTACATCTCTTCCACTGATTTAACGGAATCCATCTGGCTGTATACCTCGACGCTTTCATCATTGATGGTCTCTTTGATGGCATCCTGAACCGCTTCGACATTTTCGACGGAGTCCACATCAACCTTGATGTTGGTATAGGACGTTTTCTGGGCCGGTTTACCCGCTTCCCGGTTGATCTGACTGACGATGGTCTTAAGATCTTCGTTGCGCATGATAATCCCTTCACCGGTTTGATAGCCAAGTTCGTAGTCTTCTTTGACAATGCCCACCGGTACCAGACGGAAGCGGACTTTGGTTTCATTGCCCGACGAATCAAAATTGGTTACTTCCAGGGTGATTTCAGTGGTCAGCGGATCAAAATATGGATCCGGCGGATCGTAAGCACTGATTTCACTGCCATTTTCATTGACCATGACTGCCCCATTCATGCCGTAATATATGTTCATGGAGTCACCATAGTAATCAATCCGGTTTTTTCCTTCTGGTCTGCGGGTATCCCGAAAAGAATAAGCCATACGCTCTCCAAGCAGGACTGGAATCCGGTTGCTGGTAGAAGCGGGCAGATCAGCCGTGCCTTCGACTACTTCAATCTCGCTGTTTTTCAGATAGTTGTCGTTGAGTCCGAGAATGGATGTCCAGTCCGTGACATAAACACCGTCCTTGGCACTGGTCGTTACGGAATAGTTGTCCAGATTGCCTTCTGGAGTGACAGCTTTGACATGATCGATCTGTTCAATCATGGAGATAGTTTCGTCATTGAGTGCGGAGTCTGGGGTTCCATTTGGTGAATAGCCATAGGAATAGACGGAAATATGGTTGAGTGAGCCCATGCCGGCCATCATCTTTTTGGTGTTCTCCTCCATCCCAATGCCGATCGAGACCAGAATCAGAATCGAAACACAGCCAATCGCCACGCCAAGGGAAGTCAGAATGGTCCGGCTTTTATGACGCTTCAGGTTCTGAAATGCGGTCTGGAGGATATCTTTAATGCTCATTGGGACTCCTTATTTGAATCCGGGGATGTGTCTTCGTCTGGCGTTTCGGTCTCTGGCTGGGCAGGTTTTGAAGGGGTTGGTTTTGGTTCTGGATCGTCTTTAAACCAGTCTGTATCATCCTGCTGCTGGGAGTCATTTTTCTTTTTCTTTTTGCGCCATAAGAACACGCTGCCAATGACAACCACAACTGCTATAATGCCGCCGACAATCCAGCCAACCATAGAATTGGACTGTGGCTCTTCGATTGGCATTTCAGGATCTGGCATCATTGGATCCACCGGCATTTCCATCTGTGAAACGTTGACCGTGTATTCATAATCTTTATGGATTTCTTCACCTGACGTATTTTCATAGGTCAAAGAAACTTTAACCGGAAATTCACCGGGTTGATCGGGTTCAAGAATGATATCGACGTTGCCGGATTTTCCAGGTTCAAAGTTGCCCAGGTTCTGGACTTTCTGCAAAGCCGGAATGTCACTTTCTACCGTAGCACTGACGTTATAAAGGGTGCTTTTGCCTTTATTGACATAGGGGAAACTGAGAATCATTTCTTCGCCCGCCCAGATTTCTTCGGGCAGAGTGGGTTCGGTAATTTCCATGCGATCCTGCTGGTAAACCGGAATGGCGATTTTTTCGCTGCTCGTCCGGCTCTGGCGCACATCGAGATCCACATATTCATAAGAGAAGGTTACGGTAATCGTTGGAGAAGCCGTTTGATCGGTGCCGAGGGCTTTGAGTTTGATCGTCTGGGAAAGAGCGCTTTGCGCGTTCAATTTTTCAAAGTAATACGTATTGGAAGAATTGGCGATCGATAAGCCTTCTCCTGTTTCCACGGACATAACAATGTTTTCGACCGGAATCTTGCGTGAGGTGTTGTAGAACTCGATGTTCAGATCAAAGGTCGTTCCGGCTGTAACAGAGTCAGCACCATACGAATACTGCCGGATGATCAGGTTTGGTGCCGGAGAGCTGATCGGGGTCATTTCTTCACCCTGACGCTCGGTGGTTTCATTGACGACCTGTGGTGTCTGCTGGGTTGTTACGGTTTGAGTGTCATTGAAGTCCAGATTGGAAGCTGTCGCGCCAGAGCCCTGGGTATCAGCAAGGTTGATCTGATTTGAAGTGGAATCCTCTGGTTGTATGCTCGCAGTTTCTTCGAGAATCTGAACGGGAAAGGTGCCCATTGTGCCATTGAGCTGTTTGCCAGGGTAGCTGATGTACCAGTAGAAATTGTTTCCTGGACCCGTCCAGTACACATCCTGCAGGGTGACTTGAAAGGTCAGATACTGTTTTTTTGTGGAAAGCAGCGTGACTACTGGTTCCTTATCGGTTGAAAAGTCACAGTTGAGCAGGTCAAAGTCGATCGACGTAATCGGCTGGTTGACCACGATTTCTTTTTTACGGACGGCTTCATAGGTCGCCCGGTCACTGCTTTGAAAGCAGAATTGAACCGTTTTGGGTTCCTCGCGTTTCCAGGAAGTCGAGAAATCACTGTTTGGTTCATAAATATAAAGCCAGAGAAGATTAAGATGGGCAGTCGTCTCAGTGCCATAGGCATAGACGGGCTGCCAGGTGCAGGGAAGAGCGCTGTCGATCAGTAAACTGGCAAACAGTGCCCCTGCGATCAACAATTGGGGGTGTCGTTTCATTGTCTTTCAGCTTTCTGCACGCCCTGAATTGTGGTTTGCGGCGTGTCTGATTGATTGTTTTACCTTGTATAGAGTTTGTGTAATGTTCGTATTCAGTTTGTGTTTTGTCTAAAATGCATCAAATTAAAATTCCAGTTCGAAAAATCTGGACGTATCTGGACGTATATGGTTATGAATTGGGCTGGGGTGGGTTTCCAGCTGGATCAGGTCTGAGTTCTGAATGGACCGCTTTTGATCGGACATCTTCTGATTGAGAATTCTGATCCTGGCTGTTTTCTGAATTGGGGGTCTGCTCAGAAATCAGATCCGGTTTTTGTTCAGATGGTATCTTTTGCAGATATGAAGACGCCAGGAAGCCTTCCGGGGTTCTGAATTCTTCTTTGACAATCCGTCCATCGAAAAGATGAACGATATGATCGGCGTACTTGGCTGCGTCGGGGGAATGCGAAACCAGAACGATCGTCTGATGATAGCGATGGGCAAAGTCCTGAATCATATCCATGACTTCTTTTGAGGACTTGGAATCCAGGTTTCCAGTGGGCTCATCCGCCAGAATAATGGCTGGTTTGGCCACGAAGGCTCTCGCGATGCCGACACGCTGCTGCTGGCCGCCGGACATCTGGTTGGGATAATGGCCCATTCGATTGGCCAGACCGACCTGCTTGAGCATGTAAGAGGCTGCCTTATTGCGGGTTTTCTTGTTAATGCCCTGAAACATCAAAGGCATTGCGGTATTTTCCAAAGCCGTCATGGAAGGGAGCAGGTTATAGGCCTGGAAGATGAATCCCAAATTTTTCTGTCGGAATTTGGCCAGTTCGGATTCGTTGAGCGAACTGATCACGGTGCCATTCATCCGGATGCCGCCGCGGGTGGGCTTTTCCAGGCCGGCCAGCTGGTTGAGCAGGGTACTTTTGCCGGAACCAGAGGGACCAAATATGCAGCAGATCTCTCCTTTATTGATCGTGAGGTTGATATCATCCAGGGCGACAACTTTTTCATCCGTGACTGGATATTCTTTGGTCACATGCCGGACTTCAATCATGGGTGTTTTTTCCATAGTCGCTCCTTTCTCACTTAACAATACCTTTCTTCGAAAACAGAAACATAAAAATTCAATTAAAGTTTTCCAAAAATGTCGGATTTTTATCAGGGTAATGTAAATATAACCAAAATGGTAAAAACGACCATATAATACTTGACGCTATTTTGCTTGTTAAATGGAAACGCACAAAACCACTGCCAGGACGTTTGATTGATGCGCTGCGATTTATCCTGAACAGAAACAGATCCTGTATGCCAATGTTCATGATGGGAATACAAAATGGAGGTTCCGGAGAGGAAATCTGGCCTTTCAGGTCGTATACTTTTGGTCGTTGGATTTCTTTCTGAAAACAGATGTAAAGAATTTGGGGCTGTTGTAAGGGAAAGTCCAATTCAGACAGGGAAATGGATTTTAAACAGACAGGAAACATTGGCCGGTCATTAAAGCGTCTGTTTGAAATGCGTTGTTTCTGATCACAAGACACCCCGGTCTGGCCATGAAGCGAAATACCGAATGGAGTCTTTCAAATAGAATCCCTGGAAAATGGGAAATATCGGATGAATCTTTGGGTTTTAATACGGAAAATGACTGGAATTCGTATACAGCCGCACAGAGATGGTGAACATCATTGCCGCTCAATCTTGCACGATGGTAGAATGAAACCTGTTGCAGGAATCTTATCAAGATTTACAGTGTATTTTCAGAAAGAAAACCTGAAAACCTGCGTCCAAAAGAGGAGGATTTTATGAAGTATTCAGCTTTATCCTGTGCATTTCTTGTATCTGCCGCATTATTGAGCGGGTGCTCTTCCAGTTCTGGAACCAGTCAGGCGGCCAGTGACTCCAAAGCCAGCTCGACATCGAGTACGGCTGCCTCAAATCTGGCTGATAAAAAGACATTTACCGTTGGATTTGATGCGGAATTCCCACCCTATGGATATATGGATGAAAACGGTGAGTACACCGGTTTTGACCTGGAAATGGCTCAGGCTGTTGCCGATTTAGAGGGCTGGGAACTGGTCAAACAGCCAATTGACTGGGACAGCAAAGACATGGAACTGTCCAGCGGCTCGATTGACTGCATCTGGAATGGCTTTACAATGGATGGCCGTGAAGACGCATATACCTTCAGTGATCCATATATCGATAACTCGCAGGTATGGGTTGTTCCCGCTGATTCGGGCATCACTTCTCCTGCTGATCTGGCAGGCAAGATTGTTGGGGTTCAGAAAGATTCTTCGGCTCTGGCTGCCCTGGAATCCGATGAAAATGCTGATCTGACCAACAGCTTCGCAAAACTGACTCAGTATGGCGACTACAATACAGCCTTCATGGACCTGGAAGCAGGCGGTATTGATGCGCTGGCACTGGATGTTGGTGTGGCTGACTATCAGCTGAAAAACCGCGGCGATGGCTTCGTCAAACTCGACGATCTGCTCGCTTCGGAAAAATATGGTGTTGGTTTCTTAAAAGGCAATACCGAACTGAAAGATAAAGTTCAGGAAGATATCTACACTCTGTATGACGAAGGAAAAGTAACCGAACTGGCCGATAAATATGGTCTTGGCGACTTCCTTTGCATCGAAGAATATAAAAATTAAAAACTGACCGGCGTAAAGGTTAAACGTCAATGACCCCACCCAAACTGCCTTGCAATTTGGATGGGGCTTGAAATAAGAAGCTTTCATGCATCTGTTTCAAGCCTGATTGACTAGCCTGAGTCTTAACTGACTACGTTATTTGAGAATTGACC
>CAJTLE010000134.1 GCA_910577085.1 uncultured Allobaculum sp.
CTGGCAATCCCGAGGTATTTGCAGGCTTGTGACGTCTTCATTCTCATGTATTTATAATAACACATCTATATTCATTATAGACTGTTTTTTCCTTAAAAACCCAATATAACCAACTGTTAAAATCCGTCCAATCCTTCCGACCCTGATCGGGACCGATTCGTCCTGTCCAAAGGTCACGTTACCCCGGCTTATTACTCCGCCCTGGCCTGTGCTGGTTTCTTTCCGGCAGATGAACTCAAAACCTTCCGGGCGATCGGTTCCAGACTCCAGGGCCACCCCAACATGAATCTCACTCCAGGTGTCGATATGTCAACCGGTTCTTTAGGCCAGGGACTTTCCACCGCTGCCGGCATGGCTTTAGGGGCCAAACGGCTCAACAAAGAATTCAAAGTCTTCGCTTTAGTCGGTGATGGTGAATTAGCTGAAGGCCAGATCTGGGAAGCTTTAATGTTCTCGGCTCACCATAAACTCGACAACCTTTGCATCTACGTGGATGTCAACGGTCTGCAAATCGAAGGTCCCACTGAAGAAGTCATGAACACCAAACCACTGGACCGCAAATTCGAAGCCTTTGGCGAAAATGTCATGATCATCAATGGCCATGATTTCAACGATCTGGAAAAATCGGTCAATTTTTTCCACTCCAATGCCGGAAGCCAGAAACCGACCGTAATTTTAATGAATACCATCAAAGGCAAGGGTATTTCCTTTATGGAAGGCAATGCCGCATGGCATGGCAAAGCACCCAATGCGGATCAGTATGCGCAAGCTGTCAATGAGCTGAAAGGAGTACAGGCATGAAATCGATCGCAACCCGCGAATCCTTCGGAAACGCATTAAAAGAATTAGGTCGTGAACATCCAGACGTGTATGTCCTCGACGCTGACCTGGCTGGAGCAACCAAAACCAGCCTGTTTGAAAAAGAATTCCCGGAACGCTTTATCAGCTGTGGAATCGCAGAAGCCAACATGATCGATGCGGCGGCTGGACTTTCAACCTTAGGCATTGTTCCTTTTGCTTCAACATTCGCCATGTTTGCGGCTGGCCGCGGATACGAAATGATTCGCAATACAGTTGGCTATCCCCACCTCAATGTCAAAATCTGCGCTACCCATGGGGGGATCTCCGTTGGGGAAGATGGGGCCAGCCATCAGATGAATGAAGACTTCTCCTTAATGCGGGCAATCCCGGATATGGTTGTCATGTGCCCAAGCGATGATGTTGAAGCCAGAAAAATGGTCAAAAAAGCCTATGAATGGGAAGGCCCTGTTTATATCCGCTTTGGCCGGGCTCCCGTTCCTGTTTTCCATACCGAAACGATGGATTTTGAAATCGGCAAGGCCGAAAAACTGCGTGAAGGCAAAGACCTGACGATCATTGCCAATGGCCTGATGGTCAATGAAGCCTTGATGGCAGCTGACAGGCTGGCAGAAGAAGGCATTCAGGCCAGCGTCCTCAACATGGCTACCATCAAACCGCTTGACCAAAAGGCTGTGATTGAAGCAGCCAAAACAACCGGCCGGATTCTGACGGCTGAAGAACACTCGATCATCGGTGGCCTTGGCGAAGCGGTAGCTTCCTGCCTGGCTGAAAACTATCCAACCCGCGTCCGTAAAGTGGGCGTCAATGACGAATTTGGCCATTCCGGCCCGGCTAAAAAACTTCTGGCTGAATTTGGTCTTTGTGCCGATCATCTTGTGGAAGAAGCCAGAAAACTCATGGATCTTCAATCGTAATCGCTTCTCATACTTATCTACTCTTGATAATCCCCATTTTTCAAGTCCTCTGGTTCGGCTTCCGGAGGACTTTTCAGTTTTTCAGCTGGTTCTAAACTGTTAGTTTAGGATTACTTTCTTTGACTGTTTTGTCTCAGTCAGGCGCCAGTTTCCGCCTGCTCCTATCCGGCCCAGTATAATAAGGCTGGACAAACTTGGTCTGAACTTTTCAGACAGTACAGAAACTTTGTAGAAAGCAGCGATTTTTATGAAAACACTCAATACGGTTGAGATCGGGCAGACAGTAGAAGTCACCCGTTTTGATCTCGATGAGGCAACTGCCTTGCGGCTGCAGTCATTGGGGATGATTATCGGGACCCGAATTACAGTTCTGGCCCGCAAAGGAAAAGGAACGATGATCATCGACCTGCGCAAAACCCGCTTTGCGCTGGGTCCTTCGATCACAGATCACATTGAGGTGAAATATGTCTGAGATCACTCTTGGTTTTATCGGTAACCCGAACTGCGGAAAAACGACTTTGTTTAACGCATATACAGGGGCCAATTTAAAAGTGGCCAACTGGCCTGGCGTTACGGTGGAGAGAATGGAAGGCGCCATTTCCTCCCATGGCCAGAAAATCCGTCTGGTGGATCTGCCAGGCACCTATTCCCTGAACTCCTTTACGATGGAAGAACAGGTTTCCCGCCAGTTCATCATTTCGGATGAAGTCAGCGTCATTGTCGACGTGGCCGATGCCAGCGCCCTGGAACGCTCTTTGTTTCTGACCTTGCAGCTGAGCGAAATGGAGAAGCCCATGGTCATGGCTTTAAATATGATGGATATTGTATCCAAGCGCGGAATCGACCTGGACTTGCACCGGCTTCAGGAAATTCTTGGAATCCCCGTTATTCCGGTCATTGCCCGCAAAAAACGGGGTCTGAAAACTTTATTGCATGCCGCTTTGCACCAGGCTGAAGATGCTAAGGCCTCCAACCACCAGCCGCGCATGATTCACTCAGAAGAAACCAAGCCCCATGTCATGGTCTATTCCGATGACATTGAACAGAAAATTAAGGCGGTTGAAGATCTGCTGCCGGCGGATACCCCGCGTAAGCGCTGGGTTGCCATTTCGATGCTGACCGCCGACCCGGAAATGAAAGCGCGCTACCCGATGGACCTGACCGGCATTGTGGATGGGCAGGAAGCCAACCAGATTGTCAACCAGCGCTATGACCTGATTCAGGACATCATGGAAGAAGTCATGCTGGGCAAAGAGCAGTCTGATACCCTGACCGAACGGATCGACGATGTGGTGACCAGACCATTCTGGGGAGTGCTCATTTTCCTTTGCATGATGGCAATTGTCTTTGCGCTGACGTTTACAGTTGGCGACTGGCTGTCCGGGTATCTCGAAATCGGTATTGACTGGTTTACCCAGCTTGTCGGGTCGGCATTGACAAACCTGCACGCTTCTGACTGGCTGATCAATCTGATCTGCGATGGCATCATATCGGGGGTTGGCGGGATCCTGACCTTCTTGCCGAATATCACCATTCTCTTTCTGGCCATGGCCTTTTTGGAAGACTCGGGATATATGGCCCGCGTTGCCTATGTCATGAATGAAATCATGGAAAAGATCGGTCTTTCCGGCCGCGCTTTTATTCCCATGGTCCTTGGTTTTGGCTGCACGGTTCCAGCCATTATGGCAAGCCGTGCTCTCGAATCGCCAAAAGACCGCAAGCGGGTCATGCTGCTGACTCCTTTTATGAGCTGTTCGGCAAAACTTCCGGTCTACATTCTGTTTTCCGGTATGTTCTTTGCCCACAATGCCATGTGGGCTGCCTATTCCATGTATCTGATCGGCATTGCGATGGCTTTGCTTCTGGCATGGATTTTGCACCGGATGGATGGCGCAAAAGGCACTGTCCCGCTTTTGATTGAACTGCCCGCCTATAAAACGCCAAGCGCGCACTCTGTTGCAGTCTATGTCTGGGAAAAAGTCAAAGACTTCCTGACCAAGGCGGGAACCACAATTTTTGCAGCATCGATTCTGTTATGGATCTGCATGCATTTTGGCCCCTCTGGCTATACCTCTGATATCGCCATCTCCTTTGCTGCCTATCTTGGCAAAGGTCTTGCCGTCATCCTGATTCCATGCGGTCTTGGATTCTGGCAGATTGCGGTGGCTCTGATTGCAGGAATTTCCGCCAAAGAAGTGGTTGTCAGCTCCATTGCCGTTCTCTACGGCATTGCCAACGTCAACAGTTTTGGGGGCATGCAGCTTCTGCATTCCGAACTGCTTGCTTCTGGTTTTGGCCCGCTCAATGCCTATTGCATGATGCTCTTTACCTTGTTCTATATTCCTTGTGTGGCTGCCTTATCGACCATCCGCAAGGAATCGCACTCCACTGCTTACATGTTCAAGGTGGCAGCCTTCCAGTTCAGTGTGGCCTGGATTGTGACGACAATTGTCTATCAGATTGGCCGCCTGTTCATCGGTATGTAGCGCTCTGCACTCATCTGCAATCAAGCGTTTATTCATCATTTCAGGATTTATGCCTGACTTTTAATATTCGTTTTATTTCCATATCGATTATGATTTGTATTCAGACCGGCGTGTGCCGGTCTGTTTTCTGTTCATTGCATCGGTGAGTTTGGTCCTTCTCGATTAAGATGGAAACAGAAACATCAAGAAAGTAATGAGGTAAAACAATGTATCCTTATGGTTATGGCTACGGATATGGCTTTCGAATGGATGCCGGCTATATCTGGGTGCTGATCGCGATGGCGCTGTCGCTGGCCGCCTCCGCCTGGGTCAATGCAACCTTCCGTAAATATTCTCAAGTTCCATCCACAATGAGCGGTTATGAAGCCGCCCGCTATGTTCTCAATCATGCCGGTCTGCAGAATGTCCGGATTCAGGAAATCCGGGGCAACCTGACCGACAACTATAACCCGACAACGAAAGTTCTTTCGCTCTCACAGTCCACATACAATTCCTACTCAGCAGCCGCTGTTGGAGTAGCCTGTCATGAATGTGGGCATGCGATTCAGGATGCCAGACACTACCTGCCTAACCGCATCCGCGCAGCTCTGGTTCCAGTGGTCAACATTGGTTCAAATGCCGCGATTCCATTATTCCTGCTGGGTCTGCTCCTGAACATTTCGGGTCTGACCTGGGCCGGAATCATCCTGTTCTCGCTGACGCTGGTCTTTGGTCTGGTCACACTGCCAGTTGAATTCAACGCCAGCTCCCGGGCTTTAAAGATTCTCAAAACCGATCCGCACTTTACGCAGACCGATTATAATGGCGCCCGCAAAGTTCTGATCGCGGCTGCCAGCACTTACCTGGCTTCGGTTTTCATGTCCCTGACCCAGCTGCTTCGCTATATCGGCATTGCCAATCGCAACGACAACAATCGCCGGTAAGTGACTTCTTTGATTTCCAGTTTTATGTTTTCAACCAGACGCCCTGATCCATGGATCGGGCGTTTTCTTTTTGGCCGCGAACATGGATCGGCAAGACAAACCTCCAAGATGGCCCTCCAAAATTCCCCTGCAAAATGGATCAACAAGACGAAACATATGATGGACCACCAAGATAAACCGTTGATAAACCTGATGGATGAACTTGCCAGATAAACCGCTCAATAAACGGATGGAAAATATGAGAGTCTTTAATCCGAATCCCCCAACAAAAAAGATCTTCTGAAGAAAGGCTTCAGAAGATCCAGAAATTTGTAAGATTCAGAGATTTGTAAAATTCTTTGTTTTACTTTTTACCACGTAAGAAAGCTGGAAGTTTCTTGCCTTTTTTGAGCCAGGAATAGTATTCAGCTACAGCGGTAAATTCAACATCTCCAGCGGAGTTGAGGGCTGTTTCAACAGAATCCTGAACAACACCGATGATAAAGCCGACGCCAACAACCTGCATGGCGATTTCCTGTGGGATGCCAAATAAAGAGCAGGCCATCGGAATCAGAAGCAGCGATCCACCGGCAACCCCCGAAGCACCACATGCACCTAAAGCCGACATGACCGACAACAGAATGGCTGCTGGAATCGAAACATGAATCCCCATGGTATTGCAGGCCGCCAGGGTCATGATCGTGATCGTAATGGCTGCACCATCCATATTGATTGTCGAGCCCAGCGGGATGGAAACCGAATAGAAGTCTTCATCCAGGCCCAGGGATTTACAAAGTTCCATATTGACTGGGATATTGGCCGCCGAACTGCGGGTAAAGAAAGCAGGAATGCCGGATTCTTTCAGGCAGCGGAAGATCAATGGATATGGGTTTACATGCAGATAAGCAAAAATCACGATTGGGTTGATGACTAAAGCCATCAGCAGCATCGTACCCACCAGCAATAACAATAGTTTTCCATAATCGGTAAAAATCGCCAGGCCGCTGTTCGAAACCGTAGTATAGATCAGACCCATGATACCAAAAGGAGCCATGTTGATGATCCAGCGGACAATCTTGCTGACGCCATCTGCGGTATCACGCATGAATTCTTTGACCGATGGATGAGCGGTGGTTTTCATGGCCAGGCCAAAGAGAACCGCATAGAACAAAATACCGATATAGTTGCCTTCCGCAACCGACTGTACCGGGTTGGTTACAATGTTGCTTAGCAGAGTATGGAAGACTTCCTGCAGACCTTGAGGAGCAGCAGCATCCGTTACAGCTTCTGGCAGAGCAATCGTCTGTGGGAAAAAGTTACTCGTAAAGACAGCAAGAACGGCCGCCAGGAAAGTGGTTAACATGTATAACCAGATGACCGTTCCAAACCGTCTGTCCAGTTTAGACGAGTTCTGTGCCAGCGAACTGGAAACCAGAACAAAGACCAGAATTGGGGCAGTTCCTTTCAGAGCCCCGACGAACAGGTTTCCAAACTCGCCAATCCAGTTCCAGCCTGGAACAATCAACGCCAGAAGAACACCTACAATCAGACCAATCAGAATCCGAAGAATCAGACTCGTTTTATTGTAGGTGCGGGCTGCTTTCTTCAGCCATAAACCAACAGTTTTCATAAACGTTCTCCTTTAGTATTTTCATGTTGAAATATAGACATGAAGATGCCATAAAGAAAAAGAAACGCCCATTTTTCTGAAAGCGTCTTTTTCATTCCAAACTTTATTCCACCTTTCGACCAGCATCCGCCTCTCATTTGAATTTGACTGGTTTTCTGCTTTACTTTCAAGCAATTTCCAGAGTGATTTTTGAGGCTATTGCACTTCAGGTGGGTAAACCTGACAAAAACACCCTTTGAGCGGTCGCTGTCCCTTCCTTCTGTCGCCTCGCTCGCAAGACTGGCTTTTCACAGGTTCTGGGAGCACGCAAGGGGTTTA
>CAJTLE010000135.1 GCA_910577085.1 uncultured Allobaculum sp.
TTAGAAATTACACTTTTTCGTCATGCTCTTTTGTTTTTTAGTTCTTATGGCTAACTGCTTATCTTTCATATTTCACGCCCAAGTTGGTTCCGAGGCTAAAGGACATCACCTTAACTTAATGACATTGCCGCTTGAGTATAAATGCTCTTCGACCACACTGCCAAGACCTATGACTGACATCCATGTCAGCCCAAATTCTTCGAAAAAGGACCCGGAACTACGCCTTGCTTCATTCCATTGATAAGGCTTTCATCTCTGATAAGTCATGATCCAGATCTCAAAATCGTCTGGTTTTGAATCAATCCGGATAGATTGAGTGACTTGGAGTGATTGTTTTTTCATCTAAACCTGTGGTAGACTCGGTGGCACGTCAACATTTGACCAGATTTTCGCCTGATTGTGGGAGGCCTCTTTCCAGAAATTGGCAGAAAATGGATCTCTTTCAGTTTCATTCGCATGCTGAAAGATGAGGGTCAAGGTTGATTTGTTACTCTGATAAGCAGGAGGAAGAAACATGAGAAGAAGCAGAAACTGGTTATGGCTGCTTGGCATCATGGCTGTTGTCTGGTGGCTGTTATTGGGCTGGTATCAAATCATCGGCCTGTTTGCGCGCGGCTCCGGATACAGACCCCGCAGATCCAGAAAACGCTGAAAGAGCCCTTAATCTCATTTCAGCCTGGATATTCTATGAAAACGAATGGATAAACTGCCTGATTTCTGCAGGCAGACAAAGAGAAAACGCCAGAACGTATGGATCGATCAATTTTGATCATCCAGCAGGTTCTGGCGTTTTTAATTGGAATGGATAGATTACTGAAAAATCAGATTGAATATCGCAATGAGAAAGAATGGCGACATCAGAATCAGCAGATACTTGATCTGCTTTTTGCGGGTCATGCTCAGGTAGGCCACAAACTCACGAAGCAGGGCGTTCAGCGTGAAATACCACTTGGTTTTCGATCCATAGCCGATTGCTTTCATATGCAGCTGCCGACTCAGCAGCAAAGCTCGAAATACATGATAACGGGTCGTTACCAGAGCGGTCTTTCCATAAGGCTGAGGGAAGATTTCTCTTGAAAAGATCAGATTCTCCCGGGTATTTTTCGATTTGGTTTCCGCAACCGTTCGATTGGGATCTGCGCCATGATCAATCGCCCAGGCCATCATGGCCATACCTTCCGGAATGTCTTCACCAGGCCCCTGGCCTCCGGATAGAATCAAAATCGCATTGGGGTTCTGTCTTTGCAACTGAATCCCTTTTTCAATCCGTCCCTGTAAAAGCGGTGGAACAACCGTTCCGATCAGACCAGATCCCAGCACGACAATCTGATCCAGGTTCTTTCTGCGAATGGGATGGAACAGATTGATCAGTGCAGACAGGCAGTAAATCGCCAGCTGAATGGAGAAGTAAGTCGTGATGATCGAAAGAATCGATGCGATAAACCAATAGAAGGAGTCATCGCCAAGCTTGCGGGCCAGAAGTGGAATAACGAACAGATCAAACAGAATCAGAAGTCCAAGCCCTAAAGAAAGGCAGTTTGACCACGAAAACCCTTCCCGGCGAATCAGCCGGATGCCCTCAATGATTAAAAACCCGCCTAACGCAAACGGGAAGAACACCAGAAAGAGCAAGAAGCCGATGGCTAAAATAACCAGAATCGTAGATAACACCTGATTGTTGGCCCAGTATTCACTGAATCCGACCAGTAAAAAGACGGCCGACAAGCCAATTCCGACCACCAGGGCAAATAATGCTGTTCCACTCCAAAGTGATCGCGGCTCAATGGCCATGACTACAAGAAAGAACAACAGCCCCCCCACAAATGGAAAGCTGGCCAGCATCCATACAAAATCTGTAATGAAAATCACCTCACAATCGACAGGCCATGAAAAAACCACGATCTGTCTTTTTCCTTTACCGCCTTAAACGTTCAATTTTCAAACTTCACAGGTATCCATGAGCCAGACGGATTCATACAGAGCCTGACAAACTCAGACAAAATCAGAGAGAACCAGACAGGTCTAGACTAAACATCTTTAGTCGTATCAAACCTGTCCTCATTCCAGCCATAGCAACCTGGGTCTGGCACAATTTAACCGTATTCTGGCGGCAGTCTCAACGTTATAGTTTAATCGTATCCCATAATCTTTTTTGCAAAATTTCACCAGCCAAATAGTTATCTTACATCGATGTAATCTGGATAGTGAGAAGTCTAAGGCTTTTGACTCGCTTCTTGCCAGAAAGAACAGGATGACGATGAAGACCAAGGGCAGTCGATCAGTCAAACCTTCAGCAGCCTCAGTCACTCAAATTCAGGCCTATTGTACAGGCAGCCAAACAAAAACCCTTCGGATATGAACATCCAAAGGGTAGAAAGAAAATACTGAAATGTAGAAAGCTGATTCTGTTTATTCGGTGCGCAGCGCCTCGACAGGATTTTTCTTGGACGCAATTGAAGCAGGAATCAGACCGGCGATCATGGTCAGAACCAGATTGATCGCAATCAGGATCAGGCCCCCCTGCCATGGCAGCACCGCGACATTGGCTACGCCAGTCAGGTTTTCGACAACCATGCTGATGGGAATATTCAGCAGAACTGTCAGGCCTACACCAAGCAAGCCAGAGGTTAAACCGATAATGAATGTTTCTGCATTGAATACATTGCGGATATCGCGCTTGGAAGCACCCATTGCACGCAGAATACCGATCTCTTTGATTCGTTCGAGAACGGAGATGTAGGTGATGATTCCAATCATGATCGAAGAAACGATCAGGGAAATGGAAACAAAGCCCATCAGAACGTAGGAGATCATATTGATTACTGTCTGGACACCGGAAAGCATCGTACCGATTGTATCGGAATAAGTGATGATGTTTTCTGGGCGATTGTCATCTTCCTGCAGGGTGTTGTAATCCGTAATCAGATCGCCAAGTTTTTCCTTATCATCAAAGTTTTTCGCATACAGCTTGATGGAAGAAGGAATTTCTTTATCCAGGACGCCTAAAGTATCCAGGTTGCTCTGGTAAGTCGCATTGGCGTTGTTGTTATAGGTTGCAATGTATTCGAGCAGCTGATCCTGCGGCATCGACTGCATCTGCATCATCTGTTCGGGAGTTAAAGTTTCCATCGAGAATTTTTCACCGTTAGAGAACTGTTTACCGGTAAAAATGTTGATATCCGGATTGTCTTTCTGCTCTTTAACAATTTCACTCTCATTGGCCTGGTCTCCAGCCCAGTCACGCAGTTTGGAATCATAGAGCACACCACCAAGGGCCGTTGTGCTGACGGTCTTTTCTTTTGGTTTTACGATACCCACAACTTTAACGTGAGCACCTTTGTCCTGGATCTGCTGCTTGATGAAGTCTTCATCATCGCTGTTATCAAACCACAGGCCATTTTCCTTGGTATATAAATCACAGTCAGGCAGGACTTCTAATTCCATGCCTAAGAAGTCCTCATTGGTATATTCACCTTCATCGCTCACTTCAATTTTATCGAGCTTGCCATTGAGAACGTTCTGGTAGTTGTTGGCCAGTTCATCCTGATCGAGCATACCTAATGAATATAAAGCGTAGTCCGTGATTTCATTGCGGGAGTTTACAGCCAGCAGGATTTCGTTTTCATTGGCTGGCCAGGAACCATCAACCAGCTCATAGTTTTCTTCACGCAGAACCTGTGAATCCGGCATCTGCACCCAGACTTCCTGATTCATTGCGGTCTGCATGCCGAGGGTCGACTGCATCTGACCGACAGAACTCAGTCCCAGTTTATCGATCAGTCCATTTGGGGAGACTTTGACCAGGCCATATGGGGAATTTTCGTTGTAGACACTCATCTGCATCGCATACGAGTATTCAATCGCTTTTGCGGTATCTCGGATTCCCTGTCCATCGTCGGATTCAATGTATTTCTTGAACTCAGAGAGGTTGTTGGTCTTGGTATTGGAAATCGAGTTGAGGATCGACTCAACCATTTTGGAAGTCTTGATATTTTTGTTATCTTCCTCATTGACTTCCTCATCATCGGCCATATCCATCATGGTCGTCATCATGACCGACATATCCATCGTATTGTCTTTTAGATCAATTGGATAATCTGCCATGGTGTCATTCTGAACCTGGTTGATATAGGCCTGCATACCATTGGATAAGGACATGATCAGACCAATGCCGATGATACCAATCGAGCCCGCAAAGGCCGTTAAGAACGTTCTGGCTTTCTTGGTCATCAGGTTATTGAAGGAGAGAGTAAGGGCTGTCCAGAAGGACATGCCAGGCTTGGTCATCTGACGGTTTTTGACTTCTACTTCTTCTTCCGTTACCGGATTGGTATCCGAAAGCATCTTACCGTCTTTTAAGCGGACGATTCGGGTTGAATACTGCTCAGCCAGTTCCGGGTTATGGGTAACCATGACAACCAGTCTGTCTTTGGCAATTTCTTTGAGCAGATTCATGATCTGCACAGAGGTTTCAGAGTCCAGCGCACCGGTAGGTTCATCGGCCAGAACGATTTCCGGATCGTTGACCAGCGCCCGGGCAATGGCGACACGCTGCATCTGACCACCCGACATCTGGGTTGGTTTCTTATAGATCTGATCGTGCAGACCGACTTTTTCAAGAGCCGCAATGGCTCGTTTTTTGCGCTCTTCTTTTGGGACCCCAGATAACGTCAGCGCCATTTCGACGTTTTTGAGAACAGTCTGATGCATGATCAGGTTGTAGCTCTGGAAAATAAAGCCGACACGATGGTTACGGTAGGTATCCCAGTCTTTATCGGTGTATTGCTTGGTGCTTTTGCCGTTGATGATCAGATCACCGCTCGTGTATTGATCCAGACCGCCAACAATATTTAAAAATGTCGTTTTTCCGCACCCAGAAGGACCGAGAATCGAAACAAATTCACAATCCCGGAAGGTAACCGACAGGTCGTTGACTGCTTTGACAATCTGATCGCCGGCATAGTATTCCTTAACGATATGTTTGCATTGAAGCATAGAGTATCCTTTCTGCAGATTTTCTGATGATTTCAGAGTAGCGGATTTCGGGTTTTCTGTCGTTCTTTTCGAACGATAACCATGAAATTTTCAGGACCAGAGCACGCGGGGAAGATTGGCCTGGTGCTGCAAAAATCGTCACAACCCGCTTGAACGAAAACAATTGTATCAGAACGTTCATTTTGTCATTTTGAGTTTAATACGGGTGTTAGACGTTTCGAAACACAACTGAGTTTCTTGAATCGAAATGGAGATTATGCGTCATTTTTACCATATTTTCGTAAAGAAAGCATGCAAATTTATACAAGCTGAAAGCGCTTGCTCATGGCAAATATGATGTTTTGAGAGAAATGACCGTCAGTCAGCTTCAAATTCTTGCAATATTTATTTTCCTTGATAAGCGCAAGAATCTGCCCGAAATAATGTCAGCTCCACATCGACTCTTCACCAGGTTGATCTCGGTCATTTTTTGAATTGAGGAAGAAAGGGCAGGGAAGAAACCAGGAAAATTCTGTCCATTGACCGTTTGCAGAGGCAGCTTGCAGTAGATGGAAATAATATATGGAAAGAAATCGGGCTCGGAATAGTGAGAAAAAGGGAATCAGCGTAACAAAACTTGAATGTGTTGATTGTGATGACCAGAACGGATGCAAAAGTCAGTACGAAAAGCCACGATCCAAGAAATTCAAATCCGTAGATCCGGCCAGTTGCTGGAGCTATTCATTAAAGAACTTCCTGCGTCAGCAATAATGAAAAAATTTTCATAACAACGAGCACAAGACAACCAGTAGCAGCTGATCAAGTTCAAATCACCACCAATTCAGGAATTTGTTAGATCAGACAACTTCCAGAAAAAGATTCTGATGTGCTAATAAGCTGTACTGACTAGACCAATTGATTCAGTCAGCAGCTGGCCGCAGCCAGCAAATTGATGACAAAAATCTGTTCATGAGAGACTGTGGACAGTCATCAAAGTCCATAAACCAGCAAGACTGTACAATGAATGACAACAGTACATGACAGACAAAGCAATCAGACATCTTGCAGTCATCAGACGAGACCGAATTGAGATCAAATCCAGACAGTTGGAATTAGACAGAATCAATTGCAGAAGTCGTTGATCCGTTATAGCGCATGAAGATAAAATGTCTCACGAAACGCGCAACTGAATAAAATCTGAAAATCCCAATTTTTCTATGGCCTCTTACTATTTGTCAGATGTTTAAGGCAGACAAATTAGACAAATTTAAGATCGTCAAAAAATCGCCGGACACCGGGCGAAATGCGTTTTTGGGTTTTGGAAAACGAGGCATTTTTGCAGGGACTGGCGGATAGTGAGAAATCGGCCGATAATATGGAATCCAGGCAGAATCCAGCCAGACCCAGATTTCAATACCCTCAGATGTTACAAAATATAGATTATACGAAGTTTGATTTTTTTAACTACAATAGCAAATAATGATGTCAATTAACTTCATCTTCTGACAACGTAACTAAAATTGGGTCAATTTTGAAAGTGAATATGGGTCAAAGTGTTCTTTTGCATCGAATTTTTTCTATTTCTCTGAATTTTTTTGAATTTTTGACCTTCCATTTTGGAAAGCTCTACGACGTAAGTGAATGTGGTCTTAAAAGTAATCGACACCTTTGCCCCCGCATTCACTTCCATGAACTCCTTTGACCCCATATTCAGTTTCATCAACCACATTGACCCCCCATTACTTACATCAGCGCCTTTGTTCCCACATTTACTTACTTTTTTTGTAAGTGAAAATGGGTTATCAAAAAATAGTCCCTTTATATAAAGTGGATTTTCAATAAGGATTGACCAAAATTCACTTTCGTTGACATTTAATGCAATATCCATTCCCCTTTTCTATTCATCTGGGAAGGAAAAAGCGAATCAACCTTAGATCCCGCTAA
Organism: uncultured Allobaculum sp.; assembly: GCA_910577085.1. GTDB lineage: Bacteria > Bacillota_I > Bacilli_A > Erysipelotrichales > Erysipelotrichaceae > Allobaculum. The sequence continues at coordinate 6,919 of CAJTLE010000135.1, forward strand.
AAGTAGAACTACACTCTTTTATTAATAAATACCGTGCTTTAAGTATAACTAAATTTAGACATTGGCTTTCTTTGAACTACACTAAAATGTAGTTCTACTTAGAACTATATT
>CAJTLE010000136.1 GCA_910577085.1 uncultured Allobaculum sp.
TTAATAAAAAGTTAATATTTATTCAAATAAAAAATACCATTTTTCGCTTCTGAATGTAGGAGAAATGAAAAATGGCAAATATAAAATTCACGAAACCTAAAGAGGTTTCGAATTTATGAGAGTCTACGATATAAATATAAGGAATTGTTTTCGTCCTTTGAGTCTGGCCGGTCATTAGAAAAGAGGGAAATCATGACCGCAAAAGTTATTACCATTACTCGTGAATTTGGATCCGGAGGCCGCACGGTTGGCCGTATGGTTGCCGATGCTTTAGGCTATGAGTTCTATGACTGGAATCTGGTTGACAAGATTGCTACAGAAACCGGCTTTGCGAAACAGTTTATCGAAGAAAACGGCGAAGAACAGGGGCGTTTTTCCACGATGCTGACCAGCAGCAGCTTTGGTTTTAACCTCAACGAACAGCTTTTTGAAGCCCAGAGCAATGTCATCTTCAAACTGGCTGAAAAAGGCGGCTGTGTCATTGTGGGTCGCTGCGCGGATTATCTGCTTCGCAATGACCCCAATACCTTATGCTGTTTCATCTACGCCAATGAAGAAAGCCGGAAAAACCGCGTTGTACATGAATATGGCGAAACAGACGTTCCAATTGGCAAGCGTCTGAAAGACAAAGACAAACGTCGTAAAGCGCATTATCAGTACTTCACCAGCCGGAAATGGGGTCGTTCTTTCTACTATGACTTATGTATCGATACGACTCGCATTCCTTTAAATGAAGCAGCTTCACTGATCGTTTCAGCAGCCCAGAACTTCACTCCGAGCGTATTGCGCACGGATGAAGATTAGCTGCAGAAAGATTCAGCTATTCGATTGCATTGATGGGGGAGAATCCAATGGATTTCTCCCTTTTTCAGTGCGGCTGAAACGATCTTTGAGCAGACCTCTTTTCAGATTGCTTTAGCTGAATTCAACCTGTCTGTATATCTGTTCTGTATATCTGTATCGGCCTGCCTATATATCATGCCTATAGACCAGTCTTTATATATGGAAAAGAAGAATACCAGAATAGGCGGCCCAGGGTGCCCAGTTTGTCGAGTCTGCACAGGAAATCATGCTGAGTGGTTTGGGATGAACTCAACGCCTTTTTCAGAAAAAACTCCGGTATGGGGGCCATACCGGAGAAAAGGGATATTCAGGGTCTGGATCTTGCTTAATCCAGATTATAGAGTTTTGTGTATTTATCTTTGAGATAGTTGGTATAAATATGCGGATCAAAGGGCTTACCGCTGACTTCTTCAACGATTTCGCGCATGGCTTTGGAAGCACCGTAGTGGTGAACGTTCTTTTCCAGCCAATCCTGAATTTCTTCAAAGTGATCTTCGCGCAGTGCTTTTTCAACATCGATATCTTCAGCCATTTTCTCATAGAGCTGTGCGGCATAAGCCGAGCCTAAGGCATAGCTTGGGAAGTAACCAATGCTGCCGCCTGCCCAGTGCATATCCTGCAGGACGCCTTCTTTATCATTCTGAGGGCGGACACCCAGATATTCTTCATATTTATCGGCCCAGATTTCCGGCAGCTTATCATAGTCCAGGGAACCGTCTGCCATCATTTTTTCGATTTCATAGCGGATCAGAATGTGCAATGGATAAGTCAGCTCATCTGCTTCGGTGCGGACCAAAGAAGGCTGGGATGCGTTGATCTGGCGGACGAGTTCATCCACACTGACATCTTTGAATTCAGGGAGGGCTTTGACCAGTTCCGGATAGAGCAGCTGCCAGAAAGCCTTAGTGCGGCCAATATGGTTTTCCAGGAAACGGGATTGGGATTCATGCGCCGCACAGCCAACCGCATCGGCCAGTTTGGTTTTATCGAAGGCTGGATTCATCTGTAAAGAATACAGAGCGTGGCCATATTCATGCACGGTGCTTAAGACAGCGGACAGGAAACGGTTTTCGTAGTAGTGCGTGGTGATGCGGGCATCATCATGGCTGTGGAAGTTGGTAAATGGATGTTCGGTTTCCGAAAGATAAACCCGCTCTGGATCGGCTTTTAAGTGTTTGAGAAGAACCTTGGCAAATTCTCTTTGTTTATCGATATCGTAATCAGCGTCAACCAGAGTTGTGTCGATCGGTTTAGCAGCGTTGACTTTGGCGATTAAAGGAATCAGTTCCGCTTTAATGACTTCAAAGAATTCATCATATTGTTTTTGCTGCATGCCTCTTTCATAGGTATCGAGCATCAGATCATAGGCATTACTGCCGTTGAAGCGCGGGGAATAGGAAATGATTTTCAGGGTATCGGCAACGATGCTTTTGAGATACGGTTTGAACATCTCATAGTCTGATTTCTCTTTGGCTTCCAGCCAGCAGGTTTCCCCTTCAGCCTGCGTGTGCAGAGCCTGGCGATAGAAATCGGCGGGAACCTCTTTGGTTTCTTCAAGATCCAGCAGACGAAGATCGACTTCTTTTCGTTCCAGGGATCCTTCTTCTAAGGAAGCCTGATAGGCTTTGATCTGTTCATACATTTCTGGATCGTGTTCCAGCTTAAAAGCCAGGCTGTTTAAAATAGCCAGGGCTTCATTGCTTCTGGATGCTCCTTTGCGGGGCGCAATTGTGGCCTGATCGGTATAGATGGTGCAGGCAGCAAGGACATAAGCACCGAGCGTGTCGATCAGCTCCTGGTAAAACGGTTCAAAATTCAGCTTCATTCCGTTCACGGCTGCCATTTTGTGAATCAGAGCATTCGCAAAATGGCAGTTTCTCCTTTCATGAAAGTCTTTGCGATCCGTTGCAAATCGTTTGCGGAAAGCAAAAAATGTCGCAGAAAAGAAAGATTTATATTCTCTTCCTCTGCCCGGATTCTAGCATGATCGTTCTGTACAGAAAGAATGCCAGAAACAGGTAATTCTAAAATGAGGCTCCAAAAGGCTGGGCTTCAACAAATCCGGGACACAAAATATTGTAAGCAAAACTTGGATTGTTTACAAATTGTGGACGATGTCAATCTGGGCAGGACGAGGATGAAGAAGAAGACTTATATAAAGTTTGCATAAGTTCGTATAAAGTGAAGATCTGTGAATAAAAAAAGGGAGCGGCGATAGCCGCTCCAAATGATTAGGGGTTCAATACTTCTGATGGTGTGTCGAGGTGTGTACTAGTGGAGTTGTTTTGTTAACTGTGCGCAGACAACAGACTCGTTCAGCCAGTCATTAGCATTAAAGTAAGAAAAAATGGTAAATAATTTAGCAAACATAACGTACCTCCATAGGGCCTTACCCCTTCATGCATATCCATTATATAAAGGGGATATTGGGGGATCAAGCGGGAAGTCGAGTTACATTTTTTACAATTTTGAATGAATTTTCCGAAAATATGGAATTGAAAATTTCATGAAAAATGTTTTCGAAATATAAACATTTTCACAACAAAGCATTGTTTTGAATAGGCGTTTTCATTCCGTATACTTCTCTTTTTTTAGAGAGATTCGTTTAAATCTTGGGCAGGTGATGGGATTATCTATCCTCATACCTGGATAAGGAAAAAATAAAGATCGACGTAAGCGGATACACTGACGCTTGGCGAGGGCCAGAAAAAAACGATCACTTCCTGTTCAATGAAAAAGGACAATTTCAAATCTTCTGACCATAGCCTGCCGATCACCCGGCCAAAATGGGCGGAAAGAAAAAAGATGTGGTTTTAGACAAAAAGAAAGGAATGCATTGAAATGGTAAAACTCTGAAATAAATATGAAGGAGAATGCTTTGAATTTTCAGCGGCCAGAAAGAGTCTGGAATGCTTGTTTTAAAACTGTGCAGCCAGGAATGAAGGGAAGAGGAGAAGAAACAAAGAAATAAACAGATCCAGAAAAGGATCAGAAAGATAAAGTTAACTTTTCGGCTTGGCAGACACACGCTGGAATGAAAATGGTAGATAGGCAGGCAGCCGTATTGGCAAAAAAGAGTTCTCTTTGGTCACCAAAAATCAGCATTTCAATCAACATTTCAAGAGGCCTGAATAGTGAAAGAGGACCGAATTGGATTGCGCCATCCGTGGCAGCAGGCAAGGACAAAGATGTTTGATGAATTTGGATCATGGATCCATCCAAATCACAAACCAGATGCCCGCCAAGAGCATGGCAAGTTGAAAAGATCCACCCCATTGCGTAAGAAACCGAAGAAATAGCGCAACAATTATCTTGAAATTCGTAAAATTTGCAACTGTCTGTTGCATTCCAATTCGGTTTGGATACGGAAGTTTAAGATTTAAAAAACATTTAAACAAGATTTGAACTATGAGAATAAAGACTGGAATAACAAGTGAATATAGGTTCAGGGCTGAAAAGGGAGAATAGACAGAGCACTTAAAAGATTGAACTGTTACAATGAAAATGAAAGTTCTTACATTTTAGAAAGAAGGTGAAAAAAATTCAGGTAAACCATGTTGAACCGGAATCGTGAGTTTCTGCCGGACAATAAAGGAAGAAAGAAAATAGGAATCAAGCGTTTAATTAAAAATGAATTGCTTTTAGGGAAAATGAATCGAAATCGGCAGAAAACAGCCGTAAAAGCAATGAAACTCCGGAAAAATATGATCCAAAAAACGCGATCTAATCCATATTTTATCTGAATCAGATCTTTCAAAGTCGGGCTACTCATTCCATCAGAATTTCTAAATTGTCTGAATAAGACGACTTTGTACAGATCTCTGTTCGATACTCTTCACAAAATGTCGTTGAAATCAGAAAATCCCTTCGCTAAAATGGGTTGCAAGACGTAGTTTCTTTTTTATGAGGAGGAAAGAAAAAAATGAACTCACGCAAATATGTTGCGGGAGCAGCAGCTTTTGCCATGGCCCTTTCCATGGCTGGATGCGGCGGCTCGGGAAGCGGATCTTCAGTTTCCAGCAACGAAATCCTGAAAGTCGGAACAACCCAGGAACTTTCAGGCATCTTTAACCCAATGTATTCCAGTACCGCCTACGACCAGTGGGTAGTCAACATGGTTTACCAGTCCATGCTGGCGTACACAGCGGACAGCGAAATTAAACCTGTTCTGGCTGAATCTCTGCCTGAAGTATCAGAAGACGGAATGACTCTGACTTACAAACTGAAAGCAGATCAGAAATTCTCTGATGGATCCACGCTGGATGGTGATGATGTCAAATACACCTTCACTCTGATGGCTGACCCTGAATACATCGGCGCCTACAACGATGGTACCTGCAACTTCATCGAGGGCTGGGATGAATACCAGAACGGCGACGCTGAAGAAGTATCCGGTATTACCGTATCCGATGACAAACTGACCGTTACCTTCAAGTGCGCTACACCGGACATCGATGCAGCCAATACAATCGGTACGATCATGATTATGCCTGATGACCAGTTTGAATATACAAAAGGTAACCTGGAAGAATACCAGAACCTGGCTCCAGAAAACATTATTGGTTCCGGACCATATAAACTGAACAAATATGACAAGTCCGCTGGTGCTTCTGTTGTCCTGAACGAAAATTACACAGGTGATGGTGATTACCAGATTAAATCGATCGTTATCCGTACGATTGAAGATGGTACAGAAGTCGCCAACTTAAAATCCGGCGAAATCGACTACCTGCCTGAAGAAATTCAGCCAACTGTCATCGGTCCGGCTTCCATGGTTGAAACCCTGACCACTGACCATTACTTCCGTGCTGCCCAGGGTTACTTCGGATTCAACGCTGCTGCTGGCGCAACTGCAGATCCAGCTGTCCGCCAGGCTCTGGCATATGCAACAAACCGCGCTGAATTCGTTGATGCTTACTATCAGTGGCCTGATGGTGTAGCCAGCGATGAAATCAAAGACGTTTCCACTGGTTATGTTCCAACGATCTTCTGGTCTCCAGTTGGTGCCGGAACAGGTTCGATCGTAACGGGTGAAGAACAGCTCGATGGCCTGGTTACTTATGACTACGACATGGAAAAGGCAAAACAGATTCTTGACGACGCTGGCTGGACGGTTGGTGCTGATGGTATCCGTGAAAAAGATGGCCAGAAACTGGAAGTTAAATTCCTGGCAACTGAAAACAACTCCATTCTTAACATGCTGCTGCCAATCATCATCAAGTCCTATGGTGAACTGGGCGTTGACCTGAAACAGAACACTGTTGACTTCAACACTCTGGTTACTACAACTGACCCATCTAACGAAGACAGTGCTGAAGACTGGAACGCATTCTTCATGGTTCTGACTTTCACTGGTCTGTCCAACACTTCCATGAACGCTGCTGAAGGCTACACTGAAGTCGATGGCAAAAAAGTTCCTGGTGGAAACAACTATCCAAAGATTTTCGACGAAGAACTGAATGGCTATCTGGATGCCGGTAAAGAAACTGGTGATCCAGCTGTATCCGAAGAAAACTACCGCAAAGCAATGGTACGTGCTTCTGAACTCGTTCCATTCCTTGGAATTTATGGTAATACCCTGTTCAACATCTATAACAAACGTGTTGAAGGTCTGGTAACTGGCCCAGTCTGCAACTGGTCTCAGGCTCTGGATGGCGCATCTCTGAACCTGGACGCTCAGGTTCAGGCTTCTGATGCCGGTGAAGACGAAGCTGCAACAACTGAAGCAGCTTCTGACGAAGCTACCACTGAATCCTCAGCTGCTTAAAATTGAATTGGTTTTCAAAGCGATTATTTAAAAACTGATCAATGAACCGCAGGGAGAGAATCCTTGCGGTTTTTGTTGGCTGGTATCTGTAATGATTTTCCCAATGCCATTCGGTTAACGACATTTTAGATAGCCAAATCGTCAGTTTAAGATGATTTGGCTTTTTTTGTGCATACTTAAAAAACAAAAACATTTAATGGTCAAAAAGTTGTCCTAAAGAGATAAT
>CAJTLE010000137.1 GCA_910577085.1 uncultured Allobaculum sp.
TTCCCTTCGGGGAGTTTTGGTCCTCAAAGCGGGGCTTAGATAAGGATCTTGTATCTTAACCCTTCTCCCGCCGGCTAATGCCGAACACTGTTCGCAGACAGGGATGTAACTGTTTTATCCTATCATGGATAAAACGACCTCATTTAACGAAGGGTGCTTTGAAAGAGTGGTCCTTTCATGAAAAAAGAATCCTCCATAGAAAACCAGCTGGAAAACTTTAGAAAGGAAGAACATTCAGTCATGGAAGAAGAAAGAATTCTGGATGGAGCCGAAACTGCGGAAGAGAGCAGTTCGGATCTTGAACAGGCGCTTCGTCCGGCTTCGCTGAAAGAATATATCGGTCAGGATGAACTGAAACACAACCTCAACGTGTTCATTCAGGCTGCCCGAAGCCGTAATGAAGTGCTTGACCATGTTCTGTTATATGGTCCGCCAGGACTTGGAAAAACAACGCTGGCGATGATTATCGCCAATGAAATGAAAGGCAATCTGGTGACCGTCTCCGGTCCAGCCCTGCAAAAAAGCGGGGATCTGGCTGCCGTGCTCTCCACTCTGGAAGCCGGAGATGTTTTATTTATTGACGAAATTCACCGTCTGCCAAGACAAATCGAAGAAATTCTCTATCCGGCAATGGAAGATTTCTATCTGGATATTATTGTCGGCAAGGAAGGGGCTTCGGCTCATTCTTTACGACTGGCTCTGCCGCCCTTTACCTTAGTCGGAGCAACGACCAGAGCCGGGGATTTATCCGCCCCATTACGAGATCGTTTTGGAATCATCCTGCCGCTGCACTATTATGCCAAGCAGGATCTCGAACGCATCGTCAGCCGTACAGCGGGCATTCTGGATGTTGAGATGGATGAAGATGCAGTATCCGAAGTTGCCCTGCGCTCACGCGGCACGCCCCGTATTGCCAACCGTCTGCTGCGCCGGATCCGCGATTTTGCGCAGGTGTACAATGATGGTCTGATTACCCGTCAGGTGGCCAAAGATGCACTCAACCGCCTCAATGTCGATGAACTCGGTCTGGATACCACTGACCGCCGCTTTCTGGAAGGCATTATCTTCCGCTTTAAAGGCGGCCCGGTCGGTCTGGAAGCTCTGGCCAGCTCGATTGGTGAAGATACGGCTACGCTCAGTGATATGTATGAACCCTACCTGCTTCAGATCGGTCTGATTAACCGGACACCAAGAGGTCGTGTAGCGACGGCCAAGGCGTATGAACATTTAGGCGTATTGCCTGAAGAGCTTTCGGGTAAAGGTCTGCCCGACTGATCGATACAATTCCATTTGAACCAGCATCTATGATCTTCGATTTTCGAGGATCATTTTTTCCGTAATAGAAAGAAAATCTGAGGGTCTGTCAGGACAGAAAAATCAGAATTGTCCTGACGCTCTCCGATCCGAGAATCTTATGAAAAATCTGAGTGATTTTACCCGAAAGGTTCTCACCGCCATGAATCCGGATCCTGAACTGGCCCGTCAGGTTCTCAATCCGCAGGGACTTTATCCCATCAGTCAGAGTGAGAGCATGAAACGCTTTGTGGACCGGATGGAAAGGGCGCGAGAGAACCAGGAAAAAATCCTTGTCGCGGGCGACTATGACTGCGATGGTATCATGTCGTCTACGATTTTTGTTGAAGGATTAAAGGCCTATGGCCTGACGGTCGGTTATTACATTCCTGACCGGATCAAGGAAGGCTACGGCCTCAAACCGAAAACCGTCGAGATGGCGGCTGAAAAAGGCTACAATCTGATCGTGACCTGTGATAACGGCGTCAAAGCCGATCCCGCCTTAGAAAGAGCAAAAGAGTTGGGTGTGGAAGTTATCGTCACAGACCACCACCTGCTGCCGGAAAATGTAGAGTGTGAGGTGCTTGTTCATCCTGATACTCTGGAAGCCGCCTTTTCCACCTTATGCGGGGCCGGAGTTGCCTATGAATGCATACGGGCTCTTGGCATTGAGCAGGACCGGTTTCTGATCTGGGCTGCCATGGCCTCGATTGCGGACTGCATGGAAGTGCGCGGGGAGACCCGGGCCATTATTCAGGAAGGCCTGAAACTCTTTAATCAGAAAGGCGAACCGCATCTCGAACCCTTTGTCCGTTCCAAACCCATTACCGAACGGGATGCCGCTTTCCAGATTGCGCCGCGGGTCAATTCGATCGGCCGTTTGGCAGACCGGGCCAATGTGAACACATTTGTCCGCTATCTTGAAGCCGTCAATCCGCGCGTGATCAGCCAGTATGCGGATAAAGTCATTGCGCTCAATGACAATCGCAAACAGTTGTGTAATATGGTCTATGCCCAAAGCCAGGCCCTGATTCATCCGACATGGAATGTCCTGCTGGCTATGAGTCCAAACTTCCATGAAGGTGTCATTGGTCTGGCGGCTGGTAATCTTTGTTCCCAATATGGCAAGCCGGCCATTGTCTGCACGAAAGGGGAAAGCGGCTATAAAGGCAGTATGCGCGGCCCGAAAGGATTCCATTGCCTGAATTTCCTGTCGGAATTTGATGGCTACAGTGCGCTGGGTGGTCATGCCCAGGCCGCTGGCTTTACCGTTCAGGAAGATCGATGGGAAGACTTTGAAACGTTTGTGAAGACGTATTCGCGCAAGTTCGAATGGGAACCCGTCGAAGAAGTGACGATATCCATTGAACCGGAAGAAATTACCATTGAAAATATCCGCTCCCTCGATGCTTTCCGTCCCTTTGGCCAGGGGTTTGAACTGCCAAGATTCCGCCTTGATCAGCCTGAGATTGTCAGCCAGTTTGATCTCTCCGGCGGGACGCACCGCAAATTCACACTGGCCAACGGTGTTCAGGCCATTCACTTCAACCAGTCCAGTACGGACGCGGCCAGTGATCCTTCAACCATTGAATCGCTGATCGGCACTCTGTCGATTTCCTGTTATCGAGGCCGGGAATCGGCCGATTTTGTGATTGACGAGATCGTCTACCGGATCTGACCGGGCCAGACCGGACTGAACCAGACCCTGTTTCTGACGGATTGTCTGCTCTGAACAGGCTGAAAACCTTGTCAGATTGAACAGAAAAGTCAGACAGATGGTCCGGATTGTAGAAAATGTGGATTCCCCATCGAAAAAACATTTTCGAAATGAGACGTAAAGCCAATCGGACAGTAAAATAGAGACGTGGCTGTAAGGGATTTTTTCCATGACTTAAAATGACCATTGGAAAAGAACCAGTCTGTGATCATTCATTCAAGACTGCCCGGCAAGCCTCATTGAAGAAAAAACAAAATTCAAAAATAATCCAGTTAACAAGAAATGAAAAGAAAGGAGCGGCTGTCCGCAATCGTCTGGACAGCCTGTCGATACCATGGATCTTAAAGAAAGAATTGCGACTATCCCTGATTATCCAAAACCAGGCATTATGTTTCGGGACATCACCCCGATTCTCGCTGACCCAAAAGCTTTAAAACAGGCTTCTGAAGGTCTGGCTGAAATGGCCAGAGAAGTGAATGCAAACGTCATCGTTGCCCCAGAAGCCCGCGGCTTCATGTTTGGGATCCCAACGGCTCTGGAAGCGGATCTGCCATTCATTCCAGTTCGTAAACCTGGAAAACTGCCAAGAAAAACCATCGAAGAATCCTATACTCTCGAATACGGCACAGACCGTTTACAGATGCATGCGGATGATCTGCCAGCAGGCAGCCGTGTTTTAATCGTCGATGACTTACTGGCAACTGGCGGTACTTCTGAAGCCATTGCCAAACTGGTTAAAAAAGCCGGCAGTGAAGTGGCTGGTTATGCATTTGTCGTTGAACTTGATGACCTGCATGGCCGCGATCGTTTAGCGGACGCTCCTGTCATGACACTGCTGCATTACGAAGGGGAATAACCAGAGTTTTTCCAGACTTTTAAGCAGGGAAAACCGCTTGAAAAAGCAGAGAAACGCCCAGGATTTTTAGAGCATCAACAGGCTGAAATCGCAAAAGGATACCCGTTTTGTTCACTGAAACTGAACGAAAAGCCTTCATTTTTTGCGATCTTCAGCCTTTTTTTATATAAATTGGCAGAAATTCAGGTGAACAAACGGTATTTAAAGCAGGATTGAAGCAAAATAAAAGCATTCCCGGGCGGATTTGGCGTATCTTTTGTGTTCAACGCCAGAATTTGCCCAGTTCCAGTGAAAGAAATCAGTTAGAAATCAATCGATTTGAAGTTAAAACAGAAGCAGGCAGGTTTGAAGACTGCCTGCCTCTTTGCCATATAGAGAAGGAGGACTAAGATGCCAGACAAAAAAAGCGTCACGATGGATCAGTGTATGGACAACATCCGTACCTACATCAAGAAGCCGGAAAACCTTGAGCTGATTGAGAAAGCGTGGAAATTTGCAGAAAAGGCCCATGAAGGTCAGTACCGGAAATCCGGCGAACCCTATGTCATTCATGTCATTCAGGTAGCCAACATTCTTGCCGGCCTTCATTGTTCTCCCAAAACCATTGCGGCCGGTCTTTTGCACGACACGATGGAAGATGTCGACTGGGTCACTTATGACGTTCTGGAAAAGGAATTTTCCAAAGAAATCGCCGACCTGGTTGAAGCAGTCACCAAAGTCGGTAAGATCAACCGGGAATTCAAGGATGAAAAGGAGTATCAGGCCAGCAACCACCGCAAAATCTTTATCGCCATGGCCAAGGATATCCGTGTTATTTTGATCAAACTGGCTGACCGGCTCCATAATATGCGCACCCTTGAGTACCAGCCGGAAGCAAAACAGCAGCGGATCGCCAAAGAAACTCTGCAGGTGTATGCCCCGATTGCCCACCGCCTTGGTATTTCCAAAGTGAAAAATGAACTGGAAGACCTTTCCTTTAAATATCTGTATCCAAAACAATACCAGCTGGTCAAGACGATGGTGGCCGAGCGCGAAACCGAACGCAACGCGCAGGTCAACGAGATGATTACGGATATCGAATATATCCTCAAAGAATACAACATCCCGTACCGGATTTTTGGCCGCTCCAAACACTTCTATTCCATCTATAAAAAGATGGTGACCAAAAACAAACGCTTTGAAGAAATCCTCGATCTGCAGGCCATCCGTATCGTTACGGATTCCATTCCGCACTGCTACGAGGTTCTCGGCTACATTCATGCCACCTACAAGCCGATTCCTGGCCGCTTTAAAGACTACATTGCGATGCCAAAAAGCAACATGTATCAATCCCTGCATACGACTGTAGTCAGCCCGGGATCCGGCAATATCTTTGAAATTCAGATCCGCACCGAAGAGATGGACTCCATCGCTGAAAAAGGTGTTGCAGCGCACTGGCTGTATAAAGAAAACGGCAAGGCAGGCTATGAAGAAAGCAACATCAAAGAAATGGAAGACAAGCTTTCCTGGTTCCGTGATTTCTCGATTATTACCGATGAAGAAAGCGAAGATCCGCTTGAATACATGTCCACCGTTCAAAAGGATATCTTCGAAGCCAATGTCTATTGCTTCACCCCGCGCGGCAAGGTCATCGCCCTGCCAAGCGGCTCTACACCAATTGACTTTGCGTACCGTATTCATACGGAAGTCGGCAACCATACGGTTGGGGCCGTGGTCAACAGTGCCATTGTTCCTTTAAATACACCACTCAAAACCGGCGATGTGGTCAAGATCATGACCAGCAAAACGTCACCAGGACCTAGCAGTGACTGGATCAAGATCGTCAAATCAGCCCATGCCCGCAATAAGATCCGTTCGTTCTATCAGAAAAAAGATCTCAAAGAACGCAAGGAACTCATCCGTGAAGGGCAGCAGATTCTCGAAGCGGAATTCAAAAATTCCGGTCTGGATCTGATTGACGTCAAACACTCCAAGCGCATTGAATCCGTTTTACAGTCGCTCTCTTACCGCACCCAGGATGATCTGTTTGTGGCCATTGCCACCAAGCGGATTCCGGCCAGTGTCGTTCTCGAACGACTCAATACCGGCAAGGCAGCGATGGATGACAACGAAGAGATCCTCAAACTATTCTCCAAAAACGAAAACCACACCAAGCCAACCGCCTGCGGTGTCATTGTGCCGGGCATCGATACAATTCAGGTTTCGCTGGCTCCTTGCTGCAGCCCGATTCCGGGCGATGAAATTGTCGGCTTTGTCTCCAAAGGCAAAGGCGTCAAAGTTCACCGCAAAGACTGCCCGAACATCGCCAAAGAAAGCAAGCGTCTGATTCCGGTGTACTGGGGCGATGATCTGGAAGAAAAGAATTACTCCGTTCATCTGCAGATCGATTCGGAAGACCGCAACTATCTGCTTTCGGATCTGGTCACCTGTTTCCAGCAAAACGGCGTAAGCATCAAATCCATCAATTCCACCGTCGACAGCGAATCCTTGATGGCTGTGACCAAAACAGAAGTCGGTGTAAAAGACGCTGCTCAGTTGGATCGCCTGATCGCCAACCTGAAAAAGGTCCGCTCCGTTGTGGAAGTAACCCGCTCAATCCTTTAACAGGATGGATCTTGTAATCTTTTGCCTTTCTGATGGCTTTTTCAAGATCAAATCTCTCTTACTCATTTGAATGCATTCAAAGACAGCTTCTTTACGATGGATTGCCATCACAAAGAAGCTGTCTTTTTTTCAAGGAATCTGATCCTTTACTTGTCGATGGATGAGCTGGAAAGGGAATTATTCATAGAGCCAGAACTGATAAAAATAAGTTTCATATGATAGGCAAGGATACCCCATCCAAATTGCTATGCAGTTTGGGTGGGGAGGAATTGCCGCATCTCCGTTTCTTTGATGTATCCATCTGCTCTTTCCAGAAGAGTCAGTTTCCTCATTGATGCAGATTTATGGATTGTTT
>CAJTLE010000138.1 GCA_910577085.1 uncultured Allobaculum sp.
ATCTGCCTGGCGTATTCAGCAGTTTTTAAATACTTTGATTCTGAAGATCTTTTCATAATATATTGATACAATATAAGACAATTATTATCAATATAATACATCAAATATTAACTGTTTAATATCATCTGTTTGATCGAACTGAAGTCCATTCGTTCGGTGGATGGAAATGCGGACTCATATAAGGTTTGGAAAGGGGACTGATTTTGACTTATCCATTGTGAATTGATCAGTACTGTTTTCATTGGATTGTTCTCCTTTTCTTTTTTGAATTATTGTTTTGTTTGTTTTTGGGGATGTTGAAATAACCAAAGTCCATTGTAATCCCTCTTCAGAAAGAAGGGAAAACAGATGAGAAGTCTGCCTTTTCGTATCTGGCCAGCAGCTGGACAAAGAAAAATGCGAAATCCGAGAATTTCCTTAGATTTCGCATTTTATCTGTTTTTCTTTTCAATCTGTGATTCTACATACGGGAGTAGATTGGCACACTGTCTTTGGCATAGCGCTGGGCCTGCTGGCGGTTGACGAACATGAAGCCGACTTCACGGTTGCCAGCGGTTTTATCGAGCATTTTGGCAAGCTGACTGAACAGCTCTGGATCGTGCTTGTCACTTTCCACCAGGACAAACCAGCCGGCTTTTCCAGTTTTGGAATCGGTATGTTCTTTGAGATACATGGTCCGGATTTCTGGAATATGGAAGCCGCCGGTAATCAGAGCTGCTTCTAATTCCTGATTGCGTTCTTCTGGTTCATGCAGTGTTTCCAGCAGGTCGCCGGATTCTTTCATCTGCAGACCGCTGTGATTGCCGTAAGCTTCTTTGAACTGCTGGATAAAGCGAGTTTCAAAGACAAGATTGACACCAAGCGGGTCAATGACAAAACCACGGATGGTTTTCATTGTGCTTTCCAGCATGGGAATCAGATCCTGGAACTTCATTTTCAATGGCATAACTGGTGCATTTTTGGTGAAATCAGTCAGCTGTTTGTAGTCTGTGAAGAAAACGAACAGTTTTTCTTCTTTGCCTTTGCCGGAAACAAGCAATGGTTTGAGCTGCTGCTTTTGGTCTGGAGCTGGTTTCTGGTTTTCTTCGGGTGGATAGACAGGAACAAAGACAGCCGAGTTCATCAGCGCGGCAGCGGCTTTGAGATAGGAGTCCTGGTCCTGAATCTTACGAAAGTCAGCCAGGGCTTTCTGCAGTTTTTCTGGATGGTCAAAGTCCTCTTCAGTTTTGGACTTGGCCGTTTCTGGTGCTGCTTCTGGAGCAGTCTCTGTTTCTGGCTCTTCAGTCTGAGCTGGGGCAATGCTTCTTTGATAGAGGGCATCTAAGAAGGATGTCGGGAACGGATAGCTGCCCTGGTCAGATGGGTTGATGACCATGCCGGCAACGCCTTTTGCGTTTTTAAGTAAAGGAAGATATTCATTCAGATCGACGTTCAGGAAAGTCTGAACCGGGAAGTTAAAGAACTTCTGCATCAGATCGACACTGGTAAAGAAAGGGAAGAGCTGAAAGCCTTTCTGGTTGGTCACTGTAAAGGGAGAAAGCTTGGGGACGTTCTTGTCTTCGCCTTCTGGAAGTTCAGGATTGCTGGCCTGAATTTCTGGATTGGAAGCAACCGGTAAAATCAGTGAAGTCGTTAATAACAGTTCAACGGCTTCATTCAAAGCCTGCTTGGATTCTTCATCGGATTTTTTAGCGCGGATATCCTGAAGCTTTTCATACAGAAGCTCGCGCTGTTTTTCTGTGTTCGGGTTGGGTTTAGCCATGGTGGGATCTCCTTTGGATATGGTTTCAATGGATGACAATGCGGGATATTCAACGAAATTATGTTCACAATTTCAGTTCAATACTTAACGGTTCGATTTCATTCTGGATGCCTGCTGACTTGGCGTGCTCTGTACTGACCAGACAAGGTGGATCAAAGAGTCAGAGAAGCCGGAATGAGAAGTTTAAACGAAAGAGCAATAGAAGTGGATACTCTTTCAACCTTTCAAATTCTATCTGTCCAACGAAATTTAATAAAGTCAGTCGGAAAAAATGGAAGAATTGAGCCCAATTCTTCATAGATGAACTTTCTGCAGTTTCCATCGGATCCATGAAAAATCAAGATTGATCTTCCAGGCCAGGCATTCTTTCCGGATAGATTCTCTTTCAAGATGGGCAGAGCGGACCAAAGAAGGATCACCCAAAGAAGGATCGGCCAAAGATGAATCAATCAAAATTGGGCCATAAGAAAGAAACAGGAGAAAGCGGATCGGACAGCCATAGCCGCGAGCCAATCGGGCAGCGTGAAGGCAAAACTGTATAAAATTTCGATTTCTGTAAGAAATGGAAAAAGATCGTGTAAATGCACTGTAATGAAAAAAGAAATGCAAACGACAGAAAAACAAAATTTACATCGGCTCGAAAATCTGTTGAAACCGCAAACGGCCTGATCAGAAGTGAGAATTGTATTTTCAACAAGAGAAGAATGGGAAAGTTTAGGCAGAAAGGACGCAAAGGAAAAGGAAATTGCCTGATGAATTTATTCAGCCTTTGGAAATCATCTGATCAGGTGGATAATGGTGTCGCGTGAAATTGACTCTGCTTCGGAGACCACCGTGCATTCAGGGCAAAGAAAAGCTGCCGGTTTAACAAAGTATGTTAAAAACGGTTACATTTAGAACTTTTCTATCAACAGTCCAGCCTGTTAAGTGGTTTCAGACTGATTCGGTCAGAAGGGATGCGTTTGGTAAAAATGACGTTCTAGTTATTCAAAACTAACCGCAGAGAAGCCCCCGAGAGAAATAAATCTCTTTCAAACCCTATGTAATCCGAATATAATGAATCCGAATGTAGGTTCAAAATTCAAAGGAGGAACTACTCTACATGGTAGAAAACGCAACAAAAACTTTCCAGTCCATGGATGGTAATACTGCTGCTGCTCATAATGCCTATGCGTTAACAGACATGAGCTGTATTTACCCAATCACTCCATCTTCCCCGATGGCTGAAGTCATGGATACATGGGCAACTCAGGGCCGTAAGAATGCTTTCGGCGAAATCGTAAAGATCGCTGAACTGCAGTCTGAAGCTGGTGCTTCTGGTGCTGTCCATGGTGCTGCACAGGCTGGTGTCCTGCCAACAACCTTTACAGCATCCCAGGGCCTGCTGCTGATGATCCCAAACATCTACAAATGGGTTGGTGAAAACCTTCCAGTTGTACTGCATGTTGCTGCAAGATCTCTTGCCAGCCGTTCTCTGAACATCTTCGGTGACCACTCCGACGTTTATGCTGTTCGTCAGACTGGTATCCCAATGCTCGCATCCCACTCCGTACAGGAAGTTATGGACCTTGCTGGTGTCGCTCACCTCACAGCGATCAAAGCTCACGTACCATTCCTGCACTTCTTTGATGGATTCAGAACTTCTCACGAAGTAGACAAGATCGAAGTTTTCGATACAGAAAAATACAAAGATCTGATCGACTACGAAGCACTTGCTGAATTCAAGAATAACGCAATGCAGCCACATACAAACCCAGTTACACGTGGTGCCAACGAAAACGATGACATCTTCTTCCAGGGTGTTGAAGCTCGTAACAAACACTACGAAGCTGTACCTGACGTTGTAAATGACTACATGGCTAAAATCAGCGAAATCACAGGCCGTGAATACAAACCATTCACTTACTATGGTGCTCCTGATGCAGAAAACATCATTATCGCAATGGGTTCTGTAACTGAAACAGCGAAAGAAACTATTGATGAACTGAATAAGAACGGCGAAAAAGTCGGAATGATCAAAGTTCATCTGTTCCGTCCTTTCTCCACAAAATACCTGCTTAACGTTCTGCCAGAAACAGTTAAGAAAATTGCAGTTCTTGACCGTTCCAAAGAAGGCGGCGCTTTAGGCGAACCTCTGTACCTCGATGTTGTAGCAGCTCTTCGCGACAAAGACCTGCAGATCATCGGTGGACGTTATGGTTTAGGAAGCCATGACACTGCTCCAAAACACATCAAAGCTGTATTTGATCACCTCAAAGGCGACGAACTCAAAGATCAGTTCACAATCGGTATCGAAGATGACGTTACCAACACTTCCTTACCAGCTGACGATTCCTTCGTAATCGATGATGGCAAAACTACAGAATGTCTGTTCTGGGGTCTTGGATCTGATGGTACTGTTTCCGCTAACAAATCTTCCATCAAGATCATCGGTGACAACACTGACATGTATGCACAGGGCTACTACGCTTACGACTCCAAAAAAGCCGGTGGTGTAACTCGCTCCCACTTACGTTTCGGTTCCGAACCAATCCACAAAACTTACTACATCAACAACGCTGACTTCATCTCCGTATCTCTGGACAGCTACATGTTCAAATACGATCTGGCTAACAACCTGAAAAAAGGCGGAACTTTCTTACTGAACACCTCCTTTGACAAAGATGAAATCGTTAAACACATGCCTAACCGTCTGAAAAAAGAACTGGCCGACAAAGAAGCTAAGTTCTACATCATCGACGCGAACAAGATCGCTGATCAGATCGGTATGGGTCGTCGTACAAACACTATCCTTCAGTCCGCATTCTTCGCTCTGAACCCACAGATTCTGCCATACGATGAAGCAGTAGATCTGATGAAGAAAGCAGCTAAGAAATCCTACGGTAAGAAAGGTGACGATATCGTTCAGCTCAACTACAAAGCTATCGACATGGGTAAAGATGGTCTGGTAGAAGTTGAAGTTGACAAAGACTGGTCCAACCTGCCAGTCAGCGAACTGCGTAAACCTACTGGTAATGCTTACTGGGATGAATATGCAGCCCGCATCAATGGACTTGAAGGTTATAACATGCCTGTTTCCGCATTCACTAAACATGGTGTACTTGACGGAACAATGCAGAACAATGCTGCCTTCAACGAAAAACGTACCATTGCTGTCCATGTACCAGAATGGGATCCAGAAAACTGCATTCAGTGCGGATTCTGCTCCTTCGTCTGCCCACATGCAACAATCCGTACTTTTGCTTTAACTCCTGAAGAAATCGAAAAAGCTCCAATGGAATTCGCAACTCTGCCATTAATGGGCAAAAAGGATTCCGACCTCAGATGGCGTGTACAGGTTTCCCCAACCAACTGCGTTGGATGCGGACTGTGCGTATCTGAATGTCCAGGTAAAAAAGGCCAGAAAGCCCTCAAGATGGTTGACGTTAACTCTCAGCTCTACCTTGACCCACTGGCTGACTACCTGTTCAAAGAAACTGAATACAAATCGGATCTGTTCCCGAAATCCACAATCAAGGGATCTCAGCTGCAGATGCCTTACTTTGAAGTTCCAGGCTCCTGCCCAGGATGCGGTGAAACTCCATACTACCGCTTAGCTTCTCAGCTGTTTGGTAAAGATATGCAGATTGCCAACGCAACTGGATGCTCTTCCATCTACTGCGGTGCCAACCCATCGACTCCATTCGTTAAAGACAAAGACGGAAACGGAACTGCATGGGCTAACTCCCTGTTCGAAGATAACGCTGAATACGGCTACGGTATGGCTCTTGCCAACAACCTGAACAAATCCAAGATCCTGAAGATCATGGAAGACAACCTCGATAAAGTTGCTCCAGAACTGAAAGAAAAAATGGAAGCTTACATTGCCGCTGGCAACGACCGCGACAAACAGAGAGAACTCGAACCAGAAATCAAACGTCTCGTTGCAGAAGCTGATTACGATGAAGACGTTAAGACTCTGGCTGGCTATGACCTCGTTGACAAATCCAACTGGATCGTTGGTGGTGACGGATGGGCTTACGATATCGGTTACGGCGGACTTGACCATGTACTGGCCAACAACGTAAACGTTAACGTTCTCGTTCTGGATACTGAAGTTTACTCCAACACTGGTGGACAGTCTTCCAAATCTTCCCAGAGATCTTCCATCGCGAAGTTCGCTGCTGGTGGTAAGACAACTGCCAAGAAAGACCTCGGTCAGATTGCTATGACTTATGGCCACGTATATGTAGCTTCTGTCTGCATGGGTGCTGATAAGAACCAGACTCTGAAAGCATTCCGCGAAGCTGAAGCTTACGATGGACCATCCCTGATCATCGCCTACGCACCATGTGCTGAACACGGTATTAAAGGCGGTCTGGGCAACCATCAGCAGGTACAGAGAGAAGCCGTTGAATGCGGTTATGTAGATCTGTATCGCTACAACCCAGATAACAAGGAACAGCCATTAACAATCGATAACAAGAAAGAACCAGATTACACGAAGATGAAAGACTTCATGCTCAAAGAAGCACGTTACGCTCAGCTGGTTAAACTGAAAGGCAAAGAAGAAGCAGATGCTATGTTCGAAAAAGCAGCAGCAGATGCTAAGAAACGCCGCGACCGTCTGAAAGCGATCGAAAAAGAAGGACTTTAATCGATAAGAATCTCGGATTTATGATCCAATAAACTTGAATCGAAAAATCGCCACAGCAAGCAATTGCTGTGGCTTTTTTTTGCGCCTGTACACAATGTCATTAAGTTAAGTAAGCTCAGGCTTCTAGCCGTCAGTTCTCTGATGGCGAGAAGTCTTTTTCGTTTTTGTAGGCCATTTTAGACGTTTTCGAATAATGAACCAGTTTCATACACTTCTAAAAATTTCTTCAAATTTCAAAAATGCAATCCGAATCAGATAGTTGACAAATCGGCGACGCTGCGCGGCCGCGGAGCGGCCAATTAGGTGAGGGTTTTGAAAG
>CAJTLE010000139.1 GCA_910577085.1 uncultured Allobaculum sp.
TCGTAAGACAAACCGGTATGGTGACGACAGCCAATGGGTCACACCTGTTCCCATCTCGAACACAGAAGTTAAGCCATTGAACGCCGACGATAGTGTAAAAGCGAAAATAGGAAGTCGCCAGACAAAATTGAAACCCGAAGGATAAAGGAGAAATCCGATATTCTTCGGGTTTTTGTTTTGTCGGAATATACTGGTTATTTTGATTTGAACGGACCCTTCGAAGAAAAGCAATCTTTCTTTTCGTAAAAAAGCACGGCTTCTCCAGGCAGAGGAAGCCGTGCTTTCAGCAGTTGATGCTGTGGACTGCTTTGTGTTTTCTTTCCCTGGATCTGTCGCTTGCCAAGCGGGCGATTGAAAGGATCAAAGGAAGAAGAGGAGAAAGAAAACGGCGGTAGGTTGCAGCAAGGACAGAACTTGCAGGCCAGCCATATCGAATTTCAGAGTTCTGATCAGTCAGCAGGTAGAATCGATTTCGATCATAGATAGAAGATTTGAAACAACCAGTCAGGGGTGGTTGAGTATGGCGGCTTTCGGGAAAAGAAAACAGAAAACCAGAAAATTGCAGTTGTTGATCAATCAGGAAACTACTGCTTTTATAGCTTCTACAGCGTATCGGTAAATCAGAGGATTACAGTTTATCAACGATCGCTTTCATGGCATCCAGGTCTTCTGGAGTGCCGGCGTTTTCAACGCGGTAGAGAACTTCTACATCGTAATCTTCAGCAATTTTGTCACCGGCCTGGCAATAGGCGTCGCCATAGCCCATATCGCCGGAGACAATGACACCTTTGAGGAACTGGGAGTTTCCAAGTAAGAAGTTCACGACTTCTTCAGGAACATCTCCATATCCATCTGTATAGGTAAATAAGACAAAGTCTCCATCTATTGTTTCGCTGCCATCATTGATGCGGACAGCATCTAAGCCAAGTGTATTGACAATGGATTCAACATTTCCAGTTCTGGAAGCATAAGCATAATTCATCAGTTTTTCTCCTGTATGTTAGTCATAGCTAACTCACGGATAATAGGTTAGCCTATTCTAACTCGATTATCAAATGGATTTAGTCATGGATCGTTGAATCCATGAAAAAGCCGCAAAGCAAAGAGACGGGCTCATTGTTTTGCGGCTGTTGGTCTAGGATTGAAAATCGGGAATCAGTTTTTGTTCTTTATCCTTTTGTTCTTTATCCTTTTGTTCTTTATCCTTTTGTTCTTTATCCTTTTGTTCTTTATCCTTTTGTTCTTTATCCTTTTTTTTAATTGACGTCTTTTAAACGTCCTCAGCGGCTGCTTATCCTTCTGTTTCCTGATCGGATTCAGCTTGATGAGCTGAGTTCCAGTCATTGAGCAGATCTTTCAAAGAGGAAATGGTCGCAAAGGTGTCGTAGCTGTAAACAAAGGCGATGTCGGTAAACAGGTCGGAGGCCATGACCAGATCCAGGTCCTGAAAGTAGTAACGCGGATCGACGATGGTGATCGAAGAGAAATAAGGCAGCAGGTACTGGATCATGCTGTTGGCATAAGAGTCTTTGAACAGCAGCAGGGATCGATTGGTTTGGGCATCGGTATCAATGCGCACTTTTGCCTGGTTCGCGCCAAGGAAGACTTGGTATTGGTCTTTGGTGTTTAGAGCAGCTTTGTTGTAGATACTTGAGGTTTTGGTTCCATCAGCCCAGGTGACCAGATAGTTTGGGGTGTTTTTCGAGACGGCCAGTTCGATTGTATCGTTCAGACCGATAGATCCTGTTTTGGAGGCGAGGGTTCCTTGAAAGTCGCGGGAGACGGGCATGAGTTCAAACTCATTGAGATCAGTCTGAATGCTCATGCTTTCCAACAAAGTTTTGGCCCCCTGGCCGGCTCCTTTGGTGGTCCAGTGATGGTCCGTTCGGTAAAAAATGTATTCCTGGTTGTGGTCATTGAGTGCAGATCGGACATCGGCATTGACTGGTCCATTCAGGTTCATGGCAAGGGCATCAAAAGCGGGGCTTACCCCTCTGACTGGTGCATCATAGGGGAGTTTGTGCGGCTGCACGGTTGCAGCGGATGGGCAGACCATGACATAGCAAGGCAGTCCGCTAAGAGAGGAAAATTGATTGAGGGCGTTGATCGTGGCGGAGATGTTGTCATTCTTTTCCGCTTCCGGATTGGCCAGCAGGGCTCCTTTTCCTAAAAAGACATCTTTGATTTCTCTTTCTCCGGCAGCTTTGCGGATCAGATAGTTCAGATGGAAAAACATGTTTCTTCCAGGAAATTGATCAGAAAACCATGTATTCAATTCACGACCGGTTGTCCCATCTTCCATGGCGGGTAATGAGACTGTAGCAGATTTTGCCAGGGCCCGGTTTTCCGCTGCGGAAAAGGAACGATCGGGAAGGATCAGGGACAGCAGCAGCGTGCAGACTAAGAGCAGGGACATTGCTGGAGCAAGATACCGGTTTTCCTTGATTCGTTTTTTCTTCATTCCAGTTCAGTCTCCTTTCTAAAAGGCTGCATAAAGAAATGTTCTGGCTGTAGCGGATACCAGAAATGAAATGCAGACGATAAGTACACCGATCCAGCCAAGCGTGTTCCAAAACTGCCATTTGCCTTTCAGCTGTTTTTTGAACATCTGAGCAAGCAGGACGGAAAGGCCGCTTGAAAGAAGGATAGCCAGGAAGAATAATCCAAGATTTCCAAACAGTTCAAACGTGGCTGCATAATCCGCAAACTCGGAAATACCGATCGCAAAATAGCGCCCGATCCGGGTTAAGGCAAGCATCAGTGACGGGCTGGAAAAGAACGTCCAGCCAATCAGCTGGGTAAGAATCAGATACAGATGGCTGATGACTGCAGGGAGTTTTTTCAATCCAGCGTTTAGATATTCTTTTTCCAGCAGGATCAGTCCACCCTGGAAAAGTCCCCAGACAATAAAGGGCAGAGCGGCTCCATGCCACAGACCGGTTAACAGCCAGACACAGAGAATATTGATCCGCCAGCGATTGGCAGAAACGCGATTCCCACCCAGAGGAATGTAGACGTAATCACGAAACCAGTCGGTTAACGAAATGTGCCACCTGCGCCAGAAGTCCTGAACAGACGCGGCCGTATACGGCAGGTTAAAGTTTGGATCGATCTGGAAGCCAAACAATAAAGCCAGTCCTCTTGCCATGCGCGAGTATCCCGAAAAGTCGAAGTAGAGCTGGAAGAAGTAGGCAAAGCCTAAAAGCAGGTTGCCAAGCCAGGTTGTATTGCCATTGATGGTTCCATAAAGCAATGCAAAGTTATCGGCCAGAATCACTTTTCGAAGCATGCCCTGTAAAAACAGGCTCATTCCCTGAGCAGATTTGGCTCTGGTGACCGGGTGACTGGTTAACTGTTCTTCGAATCTGGCATAGTGTCCGATCGGCCCCATATTCACCCGGCCAAAGAAAGCTGCATAGACACCGAAATTAATCAGTGAAGACGGTGCCAGGCATCGGTTTGATGCCACATCAAATAAACAGGACAGGCAGGAGAATAAATAGAAGGAAAGGCCAACAGGCATCAGTTTGGGCAGGTTTGCGAGCTGGCCAGAGAGGCCGCCAAACCAGACACCGAGATAGCGGTAGAAAAACAGAACGGCCAGATTGACACCAACCGCAAGGAACAGCACTTTCTTTCGTTTTTCTGGATCTTCTTCCAGCCCAATTCTTCCAGCTGCCAGATAGTTCCACACAAGAACCAGAATCAGAATGGCCAGACTTCTCAAACCGCCCCAGCCATAGAAGATCAGGGAAGCAATAAGAAGATAAAAATTGGCCAGTTTTGTTTTGGCCACCAGGCGATAGAGCAGCCATACAACAGGCAGAAAGCCAAACAGGAAGGTTAAATCAGTAAAGACCATCTTACTGACCTCCTTTGAGTGCCGAAATAAATGCGTCATCCATGCCGGCCGTGTTCTCTCCGACATAGTAGAGACCATAATTGTCCTGGATATCCACCAGGGCGTTTTCCATTAAGGCAGTCTGTTCGGGTGCATAGCCGGAATAGATATCATGCTGGGAAGTGATCCGGTTTTGAACGGCTGTTTCAAAGTCTTTGGCAGCCTGTGGATTTTCAAAATGAGCAATGACCATCTCACCGGCCGACATCAGATCTTCATTGCGGTACATCGAGATTTCATTGACCGCAGCTGGATCCAGGTCGATATATCGTCTTAGAGCAGAGGTCTCAACCTGGGGATAGACTTCCGGATCGAGATTTTGCGTGAGTTTTGAGATCACTTCATTAAAAGCCGCTTTGAAATGGATTTTGCCGCCAAAAATCTGCTGACCAAGTATAAAAGTCAGCAGACAGAGTGTAATGGCCATTCCAATATTGAGAAAAACTGGATTTCGCCTTTTCATATGTATTCCCTATATTCCCTTTCCGATCTTTTTCTTATCTCTTGGTTCAGGTGATTAACCTTCTATCTTGATTCAAGTGATTATTCTTTTGTCTTGATCAGGTGATTCCCTTTTATTTTGGTTCAGGTCTCAAGTGATGATCCCTTTGTCCTGATTCAAGTGATGATCCCTTTGTCCTGATTCAAGTGATGATCCCTTTGTCCTGATTCAAGTGATAATCCTTCTTTTCTATTCAAATGATTTCCCGTTTCTTTGAGATTTTTTCTTCCTGTTTGTCTTTGACCTGAGGGACCCTTCAGATTGTTTTCTGACTTTGGACAGGTTTCAGATCTGTTTCCTGCTCAGATCAGTCATCGGAGAAAATCATGTTGGAAGCCCATTCCGGGTAGAAGGAGGGCTGCAGATGAATCCCGTCATCGATATAAATATTCGCTTTGCCGCCATCTGCCAGTTTGGAGTTATCCACATAGGTCCAGCCGCGTTTTTTACAGAGCGCTTCAATCTGGGCATTGTATTCATCGACTTTTGCCCAGCGCGGTGTTTGTTTGACCACCTCAGGTGTGGCCGGAAGAATTGAATTGAGATAGATTTTCGAATTCGGAGAAACTGCGAGCAGTTCGTCGATTTTTTCCTCATAAACCTGAGCATAACCGTTTTCTCCACGATCCTGGCCGACACCAAGTCCCATGTCGTTAATGCCATAGGAGAAGAACATCTTCTCCGGCTTTACTTTGGCAACAAGATCGACTGAATCCGAGATGTTCAGAATTGTGTAGCCCGCCCCTGCGACCACCTGTTCCCAGGGGAGAAACTGATAGCTGCCAAATCCATAAACACGGGAATCACCAAAGACCAGAGAGGAGTTAAACAGAGTGAAAATTGAACTTTGTCCACTTTCGACGGCTTTAAGCATTCGATCCCGCTTTTTTTTGGACAGGCTTTGATCCAGCTCATCGATTTCTTTTTGTTCCTGCTTTTCCAGGTAAGCCAGACCAGCATCCAAAGATGAATCAGGGTGTGAAAAGAGAGCCAGGCTTGTGATGACAATCGCAGTCACCACCACACCACAAATCAGAAGCACCCGTTTTTTACGGATCGCTTTCTTCTTCTTTTTAGGGGAGCAAGACTGGGAAGAAGTCGAAGAAGTTTTTTTTGCCGGTAAGGTTTTATCAGGTTGGGAAGACGAATGAGAAGAACTCATGAATAACACCTCGGTTCAAAATATGACTTTCAATCGTGGAATACTGCTTATCAGATTATGGATTAAAAATTACGGATAGATAAGGAAGAAATGATAAAAACGGTATTCAGACTTCTATTATCTTTACCATAGATACAATTAAAAATCGACACTATAAGAAACAATGGATGTAAAACTATTTTAAATGCCGGAGAATCGTCTGCTTCCTTTTGAAAGAAAGGATTTGCAGGAAACTGGAATTCAAAACGGATTTCGTTTCAACGCAAAATCTTCATCTGGCAATCCTTGGATGGAGAAAAATATGCTGACAAAAAGAATGAAAAAGCAGCCGGTATCGCTGAGAATATGGGCTGCGTGTTATTGAGGTACTAATGGGTTGTAACTGCTGGCGCTATTTCTTGGAATCGCCTGTGTAGTTTGGATTGAAGACTTCTTTGAGTTCGAAGGTTTTGTTTTCGGTGTCATACTCGAAGACAAGCACAGCACAGTTGTAAAGACGGCCTTTGATAAAAGCAGAATCATCAGGGCACCAGTATCTTTCAAAGTTGCGGAGCGATCCACCATGGGAAACGACCAGAACATTTTGATGATCCGGCTGATCCATGATTTCGGTCAACGTGTCATTCATGCGCTTGACCAGTTGAGCACGGCTTTCACCACCGTGAGTGCTGAAGAATTCGTCGTATTCGGCAAGAGGTGGATTGAGGTATTCGGGTTCGCCATCGAGAATACCGAAGTTCCATTCTTTGAGGCCTTTTTTACGGGTGTACGGCATGTCGGTCAGAATTTCCATGGTGTCGCAGCAACGCTCCGAGGTGGAACAATAAGCGTGATCGAAATCGAGACCTAAAGAGTCGATGTACTTTTTGGAGTAGCGGGCCTGTTCGATTCCAAGCTGGGTTAATGGAGAATCGGTCCAGCCCTGAACACGTTTGCGCTCGTTGAATACGGTCTGGCCATGACGCATGGCTACCATTGTCTTTTTCATGATTTTTCCTTTCTTTGGCTTTCGTCTTTTATCGCTCGAAAAACATGTACTTTCTTAGTCTACGATGGTACAAATTGTAACTTATTGTACTTCAAAAAGCCTTTCGGCAGTAAATTGGAGTCATCACAGCCCTCGAAAAAACAGGTTTTCCGTTGA
>CAJTLE010000140.1 GCA_910577085.1 uncultured Allobaculum sp.
AGTATGGTGACGCTAGCCAATGGGTCACACCTGTTCCCATCTCGAACACAGAAGTTAAGCCATTGAACGCCGACGATAGTGTAAAAGCGAAAATAGGAAGTCGCCAGACAAAGTAAAGCCCTGGAGGGTATGAGAAATCATATCTTCCAGGGCTTTTTGCGTATTGAAGAATTAAAAATAAATGACTTTGAAAAAACTAATGGGCAGCAGGAATCTTTGCGAGTGCTTCCTGAATTGGCGTTGTGCCATTTTTAACCATGATCAGCTGATGATAGGTGTTTTTCATGGTCAGGACGTCCGTCAGCACATGGGCAATATTTGGAATGGCAACAGGACCTTCGTGTTCCGGATCAATTTCAATCAATCCCGTTTCTGGTTCTTCGCGCAGAAGACCGGCCTGAATGATCGTCCAGTCCAGATCTGTATTCTTTTCCAGCCAGGAGTCCGCAAAGAATTTTGCGATATTGTAATCCGTAATGTCCTTGATGCCCGGTTCATTCCATTTTTCTGGTTCGAGCGCAAACATGGAACTGAGCATGATGAACCGGTTGATTTTCTGCTTTTGTGCAGCCATCATCAGTTTAACCGCTCCAAATGCATCGGTCTGAAGCAGATCAGTTCCTCGTGAGCCGGCTAAAAAGTAGATGGCATCACATCCAGCGATGATTTTTTCGAGATCTTCAACACTGGCATGCAGATCCATGACAACTGGTTTGAAAGATGGGGTTTCCTGTAAGGATTCAGGATGACGGCATCCGGC
Organism: uncultured Allobaculum sp.; assembly: GCA_910577085.1. Lineage (GTDB taxonomy): Bacteria > Bacillota_I > Bacilli_A > Erysipelotrichales > Erysipelotrichaceae > Allobaculum. The sequence goes on from CAJTLE010000140.1 coordinate 761, forward strand.
TACGACCGTGTTTCCTTCGGCCAGTAAATCATCGATAACATAATGAGCAACGCGTCCGGTTGCTCCTGCAATGAAGACTTTCATCAAAAAATTCCTCCAATCTGACAGGGTTCAGCCCCATCATAAAAGGAAAGCCACAGATTGGACAGGGAAACAACTGTAAGAAGACTACCTCGATGGACTGAGTTCGTCGATCACCCAATCCCTTTCATTGAAGAATGTCAGGAATGGATGCAGCTGCGTTATTTTGGGTGCATTTCAGATTTTCCGGTTTTGAGTTACCAGCCCATGCTCTGCAGCCATGTTGAAACCTGTTCCTCTCTGGCTCTCTCATCGCTTTCCTTAAATTTTCCCAGCTTCAGTTCCCCCTGAATCTGACCATCGAGCAGATACAGAATTCGATCACACTGGCTGGCGACTTTGCGATCATGGGTGACCAGCAAAATGGTCATTCCTTGTCGGTTCAGGGTGTTGAGGACATGAAGAACATCCTGGGCAGCGGCCTTGTTTAAAGCTCCCGTTGGTTCATCGGCTAATAATAATCGCGGCTGATTCATCAATGCCCGGACAATGCAGGCCCGCTGCAGCTGTCCGCCGGAGACTTCATTGATCTTACGGTCTGCCAGATCTGCAATTTCCAGCTGGTTCATGAAGAGACTTGCCTGTTTCTGATAATAGTCGCGTCGTTTTTTACGGCTGGTGAATGGCTTGTTGGTGTCGGGATCGATTTGTTTGCGCATTGGTGTTTCCAGAACCGGAAGCAGAATGTTATCCAGAAGATTGAGTCTGGCCATCATATTCATATTCTGAAAGACAAATCCCATCTGATGAAGACGTAGACTGGCCCGCTTGTCTTCGGTGAGCTCAACAAGGTCATGATCATCAAAAACAAGATGGCCCTGATCTGCTTTTTCCATTCCGGCTATGACATAAAGCAGAGTGGATTTTCCTGAGCCTGAAGGGCCCATGATGGCAAGCATCTCCTGGTCAGCCAGTTCAAAGCTGACGTTATGTAAAATATCGCGCAAACACAGATCATTGACCTGTAAGACGGACTGGTTCATCAAAATATTCCTTTCCATATATTAGAAGATCGCTATAGAAGCAGATCTCTGAATCTGCCAGCGAGCTGACTGTTGAATCTGTAGTTCGAAATTTTTAATCCGATCTCTTTGTAAATTATTCCCGGCCATGACAGCACTCCTGTGGTTGAATGCCGGTAATGGGCTGGAAGGCCAAAAGCAGGGCGATCACTCCAAGACCAAAGAGAATCAAAAAGACGAGGCCGTTAAATGGCCAGTTGATCGTAAAATTGAATCCGCAAGCTCCAAGTCCGGCAAGAATCTGCCCGCAGATTAGCTGGCCTCCAAAATCTCCAGTCAGGATCCCAGCACCCAGACCAAGCCCAACAGTAAGCAGAGCTGGTTTGAATTCGGAGAGAATCAGGTGTCTGGAACTCAGTCCAAAGGCTTTCTGAAGGGAGAGTTCGTAGCGGCTTCTTTCAACGAGCAGCCGCATGAACAAAAACAGAACCACAAACAGGACGATAGCCGAAAGAACCATAGCCATACGTAATGCAAGCTGAAGCTGGCTTAGAGTCTGTGAGTAAGTGGACTGAATGTAGTCCTGCAGATCGATGACATCATATCCTTCACTTTGATAGCGGCTCATCCAGTCTTTGACAGATGTATCTGGATTTAATGTGACATATCCAACACTCCAGATGATCGGCAGACTGGAATCTTCGGCTCTGGTTTTTGCGGTTTTTCCGCCATTGGTCACATCCGCATAGATTCCACAGACTTCCATGGTTTTCCTTTCACCATTCCAGTCGATTTGCAGAGTTGATCCAACATCCAGCCTCAGTGCCTGGGCATTCAAGGAAGAAAGAGCGATTTCCTGATCATTCTCTGGTGCATGGCCTTTAGCATACTGAACAGGGAAAACGGAATGATCCCCCTGTTCAACGAGAAGCGAAACTGTTGATCCATCTTTGGTGATTGCATTCATTCTTCTGGTTTCCAGCAGACAGAACCGGCTGACTTCTGGATCATTTTGAAGCTGGGTTCGCAGGGAGGAGAATTGATCGGTCAGCGTAGAATCCATCTTTGAATTCTGACGCAGATCGATGCGGATCTGGCTTTGACCAATGCCCATATAGCGCACAAACCCAGGATCTTCCAGGGTGGTGTAGAGGTTGAGAGGAACACAGACCAGAAAAGCGCAGCATCCGCAAAGTAAGCCAACCAGAAGGGTCTGCTGCAGACGGGATTTGGGTCTGTCGTTTTCAAAGAGTGCCTGCAGAGCGCTGAGTCGATCCATCTTCTTTAAAGAAATCCATAAGGAACAAAGAATAATCACTTCTGGAATCAAAGCACCAATCACGGCCCAGAACAGACTGAACTGCACCTGGAGTCCTTTTCCATATAATTCCTGCAGCTGTCTGAGCATTGTGGAAGAACAGGCCAGAGCCACAAAGATTCCAATGACAAAGGCCATAAGGCTGAAGAGGATATATTTCTTAAAAAAGCGCATCTGTATCTGTCGTCGGCTGATGCCCAAAGCTTTCATGAGTCCGATTTCCTTTCGATCCTGTGTCAGCTGTATGGAAAGGATGAAATGAACACAGATCAGGGCAATGAGCAGGACAACGATACTGATCAAAAGCAGAACCAGAACTGTTGTTCCATCACTAATGGCGTTGATCAATGTGATCAAGGGTCCGGTGATCATCGGTCCATTTGCGGGAAGGACAGCCTGCTCATACGCCTGGGCCAGCGCGTTAGGATCCCCGCCTTCTTTGAGCCGGTATTCAATGAGCCACTCGACCTCACCGTCTGGTTTGAGCTTTTCATAGTCCTCCGGGCTTACAAGAAATCGTTTGGAAGAAGACATCATGGAATTCATCTGAACATCCTGAACAAATCCAGCCAGAATAAGTGGCTGGCCGGCAAGCGTGATCGGAAGTCCAGGTTCCAGCTGGTACAGCGCTTTATAACTGCTTGGCAGATAGATTTCGCCAGGTTTTACTTCCGGCTTCTGGCCATTGTCATCGAGCAGGAAGTCAAAGGCTTCGTTTTGCGTCACGACGCCATGATCCTGGTTGCTGGCAGCAAGATTCTGACCATTGAGAACGACTTCATCGCTGGCCAGATTCAAAAAGGGCGAGATCTGCAAGCTTTCAATTTCCGGATGATCAGCCGCAAAGGCTTCAAGTTTCTGGAAATTAACCTCGCCGGTATGCATCTGTAAAAGATCTGGTCCTTTGGCCAGGGTGTTCAGCTGGCTGATCGAGTTGATCAGACTGGCGCCGCTTAATAACGTCAAGGCAAGTAGCGCACTGGCGGCACTGAGTAGAATTACGGTTCCAACGGATAACAACCATCCAGAAGAAGAGCGGGAATGCTGAAACGAAGATGAGTTCATATACTTTCTCCAATCAAAGAAGCAGGTTCTGTTTCAAGAGAGCGAATGGATCGTATCTGGTACACCACCACCGCAATCAGAGCGCAAAGAATCCCACTGATCACAATCAGATAACCGGATCCCTGACCAACCGAACAATGGAAAAGACCGGCCAGAGCGTCAGCTCCCAATCCACTCAATCCATAGGCAAGCACATAGCCAAGCTGGGAAATGAAACCCACCAGTCCCCAGATCCGTCCCTGCATTTTGTCTTCGACCCGCAGACGGACCAGATAATCCAGAGCGGTATTCGCAAACGGCAGGCATGCAAAGAAGATAAATCCCGTTATGGCAAGATATACTCCCGAACTGAAGCCAAACAAAACCATTGCCAGACCAGCCACAAACAGAGATCCACTTAATACCGCTGCATAATGAGATGCAATTCCTTTTACACCCAGATACAGACCACTTACTAACATGCCCATTGCACTGACGGTTTCAATCCAGGCCAGGGTTGTACTGGAAGCCTGATCGAGAATGAATGGCTGACAAAGGACCTGAATCACGCCCATGAAGAAAGTCAGGCAGGCGGTCAATTCTAACAGGTGCAAAAGACCAGGTTGTTTTTGGAGAATCTTCCAGCTCTCTTTCAGATCTTCCATAAAATGATGGCTGGATTCATCGCTGGAAACTGGACTGGATACTTTCTGCCTGATGAATGCTGCACAAAGAACAGTCGGAAAGAAGGTCAGGGCATCCAGCAGCAAAATCAGCTCAATTCCTCCATGAACCAACAGCCAACCCGCAAGAAGTGGAGAAATCAGATATCTTGTCGAACTAGCCAGTGAAACCAGTCCACTTGCTTTGGCATAATCTTCCGGTGTTAAAAGATCGGTAATTGTCGCCTTAAAAGCGGGTTCCAGCAAGGCTGAAAACAGAGAACTGATAAATACTCCCAGGCAGATCTGCCAAAGACTGACCTGACCCTGATTCAGGCAAAACCAGATATAGACAATGCCCAATGCGGAAAGTCCATCGCCAAGCATCATCAAAAGCCGGCGGTCAAACCGATCCGCCAGCCATCCGGCAGGAACACTTCCAAGCAGAGTCGGAAGAAAAGCGGCCAGGGAAATCAGAGCCGTCGCATTGGCACTGCCGGTCAGCTGGAAGACATAGACAGTCAGACCAAAACTGGTCAGCCCGCTGCCAATTCCAGAAATCATCTCGCCGCCCCAAAGCAGAAAGAAGCGACGTCGGTTCTGTTGGATCTCCATAATTATTCTCCTTTTACATAATCGATTTATAAACCGTCAGTCGGTCGGTTATGTTGGAAAAAGAAAAGGAACGATGTTCCTTCTTCGTGTTCTCCATGTCTGACCAGACTGACACTTTGACGAAATGGATCAGAATCAATCTTTTCCATCTTCACCATTCTGATCTGCCAGCCTATCGTTGGCTGATGGGGTCTGCGAAAAGATAGGTAAGATCACTTCAGCCATGACGCCAGGTTTGGTTCCAAATAAGCGTTCCAGATTGTAGATCAGGGCCTGAATCTGTGTGATGCGCTCCTGCTCACTAACCTCCATCAGGTTATCGAAAGCAGAGGTGGTATAAATCAGAAGCATTTCAACTGTCTGTTTTGGATAGTCCGTCTGGCAGATTCCATGTGCAATAGCCTCTTTGACAACTTCGGTCACTAGAGGGGTAAGACCAGAGACCAGATGTTCCTGCATCTTTTGATGGAGCAGGGCATTTTGCGGCTGATGAACCTGTTCAACAATTTCAAGACCAACTGGATCAGAAACATTCATTGCCTGCATCATTCTGGTCAGTCGGACCAGTATGGGCAGACTTTGATCGCTGGCAATGGCTTTTGCTTTGGAAAGCAGACGATTTGAGATTCGCTCAATCATCGCATCCAGAATCTCTTCCTTGGATTTGAAATGGTAGTACAGTGTGCCTCTGGCAATTCCGACTTCCGCAAGCAGATCATTGGTGCTTGTCTGATCAAACCCTTTGGTCCCAAATAATCGTTCAGCTGCATCAAGAATTTCATTTCTTCGAACGGCCGCTTCTTTCACTGTCCGCATCCGATCATTCCTCCTTAACCGACAGGTTGTCGGTAATATTTAAGCGCCAGCAAGACGGGGAAGTCAAGAAAAAAGGAAATTCCATTTTTCTGATTCTCTTCAGATGAGCAGAAAGGACAAGATTTTGCATGTACACAGCCAGTTTCAGATTTGACAGAAAATGTCAAGTTAAGGTAAACTGGTCCAAGTTGCTCGAAAGCGGGCAACCAGAAGGAATACCAGAAATCAAGTCGTGTTTCCCTAACAGGAAAAGAGCTGATCGATTGTGAATATATAAAATATTTTCACAAAATCGCTTGACCTTGGTCAGGACAGATGGTATCCTATATGAGCGTTAAGGGAACGCGGCACACAGCTGCTGACCTGACGCAAATCATCTTTAGATATCGAACAAAACATTGATTGTGAAATTCTTAAAAATA
>CAJTLE010000141.1 GCA_910577085.1 uncultured Allobaculum sp.
TGTCTGAGTTCCAATGAGTAGTCTGGATGTTTCACAGTACAATTTATTTAACAAAAAAAGAAGATGCCAATATGACATCTTCAATAAATCAAAATGAGGTTCTACCACACACTTTGCGTAAGAACCACGTTTTATCCTGCCAGTTTTCGATTCTTTTATTGATCTATGATCGATTGTCGTTTTATCTATTGCCCATTTATTGTCCGTTGATTCCGTATGACTAAAGAGTTTCAATACGTGTCCGGCTGCCGTTGACCGGATCTTTGGTGACCAGAATCTGGTGTTCAATCCGGTTCATCAGCGATTCAACGTGAGAAATAATGCCGACCATCCGGGAATCTGCAATCTGGTTGAGCGCCTGAATGGCTTTGTTCAGACATTCTTCATCCAGAGAGCCAAAACCTTCATCAACAAATAAAGTCTGCAAAGAAACACCGCCGGCCTCCATCTGGATCTCTTCCGAAAGACCAAGGGCCAGACATAAAGAAGCCAGGAATTGTTCTCCACCGGATAAGGACTGAACCGGGCGCTGGGATCCGTTGAAGTGATCGACAACATCCAATCCCAGTCCGACTTTGCCTTTGCCGCCTTCTTCGGCGCGGATGAGTTCATACTGGCCGCTGGTCATGACATTCAGTTTCTGGTTTGCGCGAGAAATGATCTGTTCAAAGAACGTGATCTGCACGTAGGTTTCCAGATTGATTTTGGTCTGTCCGGCCAGGGTTCCATTGAGGGTATCAGAAAGGTTTTTGAGAGATTGTGCTTTTTCGCGCAGTTTGGGCAAGTCTTTTTCGACATCCTGGAGCTGTTCAAAGATTGAAGTATTGATCTTCAGCTGACCCTGCAATTCGCGAATCTGGCTGTTGACCTGATTCATGGCCTGCTCAATCTGAGTGAGCTGCTGTCCAAGCTGTTCGATCTGCAAGTGTGGATCTTCGGGTTGTTTGTCATAGGTTTCCAGAATGCCCTGCAGCTGGAACAGACGGGATTTCTGGCTGTCGAGCTGTTTTTCACTGCTGGCTTTTTGCTGGTCATAGGCAGCAGCCTGTTGACGAAGCGTATTCAGGCGAAGCTTTGCCTGATCTTCCTGATCAAAGCTGAGGGTTTCTTTAAAACTCTGAAGACGGCCAGCCAGTTCGCTTGCCTGGGCGGTGAGCTGTTCAAGATGGTTCTGGCCATTCTCTTTTTGTTCCAGGCGCTTTTCGAGATCGGCTGCCAGGGATCGGAGGGTCTTTAAAATGTTTTCCCGCTCGTTGCACTGATCATTAAACATTTTCAGTGCTTCCTGCACTGAAGCCAGACTCTGGTTAGGTGGAAGCGTAGCTTCGAGCTGGTGCAGTGCTTTTTCCTGCTCTTCCCTGCGTGAGAGCAGGCCAGCACAGAGTTCGGACTGGCGCTGGGCTCTTTTGGCTTTATCATTGGCCTCTTTTTCCAGTTTTTTCAACGTCCGTTCATCGGGAATATCGTGCTCGAGACAAGCTGGATCTGGATGATGAATGGAGCCGCATACCGGACAGGGCCGACCGGGCTGAAGGGTATTGGCCAGGATACCGGCCTGACCGGCTAAAAACTGGCTGTTTTTCTGAAGGTAGAGCTGTTGAGCCTCTTCAGCCTGAGCGGCAAGAGTGGCAAATGCCTGCTGCTGTCCAAAGATTTCCTGATTGAGCTGATCAAGCTGCACTTTGCGATTGGCAGCTTCCTGAAACTGCGCGCACAATGCTTCAGTCTGCTGGCGCAAAGCGGGAGCATTGATCAGTTCTTCAGCCCTGGCCTGAAGCTGCTGCTGGCGGAACTGATCAGCGGCTAATTTGGCTTTAAACTCTTCAAAGGTCGCCGTTTTCTTAAGAAGATCCCTGTGTAAGTCCGCATATGTTTTTTCCATTTGGCGGTACTGGCCAAACTGTTCGAGCTGGTCGGTCAGTTTTTTGATCTCATAGCTCTTCTCCTGCATTTCCGGCTGTTTTTTCTTCAGCTCTTCGACTTCCTGCACCGTTTTGTCATAGAGCGGCTTTAAAATTTCCAGATCCTTGCCGGTTTTAAACCAGAGATCAAATCGTTCTTTCTGCTGGTCAAGCTGTCCTTTCTGTTTGGATGCTTCAGCCAGCTGTTTTTGCCAGTCCGCCTGATCCTGAATCAGACGTTCCAGCTGTTTTTCCTGACCTTTCAGGAATTCTTCAATCCGCTCCGGTTCAAGCAGCGTACTTGCATCCATTCCCCGAAATGACTGGTACAGCCGGTCAATGGTCGCCTGTGCGGCATTGACTTCATCGCGGGCTTTTTTGGAGCGCTCTAAAATCTCGCTTTGCAGGACGGCATAATCACTGGTCTGGAACAGATCTCTGAAAATCTGAGTGCGGTCTTTTGTACTGGCAACCAGCAGCCGGATAAATTCACCCTGAGCCAGGACGGCAACCTGTTTGAACTGGCGCGCATCCAGCCCGATCAGGCGGTTGATCGCCTCACGCACTTCCACCACTTTGGTCAGTGACTTCTTGCTTTCGACATCAATCATTTCCACGCTGCTGGCGTGTTTGGTCTGCCCATTTCCATTTTTCTTGTCCCGCATATATTCAGGAGAACGGCGGATGATGTAGTTCTTGTCATGCAGTTCAAATTCCAGTTCGACAAAGGTATCCACTTTTGGAGACGCATATTTCGACCGCAGCATTTCCGGTTTACGCAGTTCTCCGGAAAGCTCTCCATATAAGGCATAGACAATGCCATCAAAAATCGTCGTCTTTCCAGCCCCTGTATCCCCACTGATTAAAAACAGCCCTTTCTCACCAAAGGCCTGAAAATCAACCACTTCTGTATGAGCATAGGGGCCAAACGCCTGCATGGTCAGTTTAATTGGTTTCATGGAGTTCCTCCCAGATGTCAGCAAGCTGTCTGACCATATCCTCACTTAAATCTTTATTGTTTTGAAGAGTATAAAAATCGGACACAATTTCCAGCGGATTTTTCATGCGTTCAATTTCCCTTGCATAATCATCCATCGCATGGGCTTTGGGCAGATTACAGTATTCAATCTTTAAAATTCTCGGATAGTGTTCCCGCAGCTTTTCATAAGCCTGGAAAATTTCTTCTGGATCTTCCAGGGTGATATAGACATAAGCCTCCCGATCAACGCTGCGAAGATAGTCTTTATCCAGCAGATCCGCAAATTTTCCTTTCAGATGAATCATTTCCCGCTTAGGGATCACCGGAATCTCTTCAATCGCCGCTGAATGATCCGGATGAGTTTCCACAAGCGTAATGGTTTTTTGAGTATTAATTTCCGAAAAGGAAAATTTCAACAAAGTTCCCGGATAGCGGTTCACCGCTCTGCCCGGAGCCTGTGGATTATGAAGATGGCCTAAGGCACAATAATCAAACGGTTCCAGCAGGCTGGTGCTGACCTGATCGAGGGTGCCGACATTGGCTGCTTCACTTTCACAAAGCTGTCCGCCCGCATAAAACTGGTGGCTCATTAAAATATTGGCCGCATCCTCGCGGAAATTGACCGTCTGTAAAGCCAGATCTAAAGCTTCATTCCAGCTCTGGCACGAAACCCCTAAAGCAGCGCGGACAATGCCGGGTCTTAAAAACGGGAGCAGATGAATCCGCACCACTTCTTCATTCTTTTGCAGATCGACAAATTCCACCTGGCCATTCCAGGTGCCTGCAATATGAATGCCTGACTCCTTAAAAATTCCGGATCCAAAATCCAGGCGGCCGCCGGAATCATGATTGCCGCTGATGATCATCACTTCAATTTGAAGGTGATGAAGCTGGTTGAGAAACTCATCAAGCAAAGCCACCGCATCGACCGGCGGGATAGGCGTATCAAACACATCTCCCGCAATCATCACCCCATCCGCTTGGCGTGCTTTAGCCAGTTCAATTACCTGATTGAGCGCATCTCTTTGTTCTTCCATCAGATCGTAGCCAAAGACTTTCTTGCCCAGGTGCAGATCGGCCAGATGGATCAGTTTCATTCCGTATTCCCCTTTCTCTTCTTCAATTGTCTTGTCTATTCTGTTGTATTGATTTTTCAATAGTTCTGTCTATTTCAATTTTGTTGATTTCTGTCTTCAATATTGATCGTTTGGTTTATTGTCTGTTGGCATTTATTGTTTGTTGGCTTTGTTAACTGCCCATTGGCTTTTCGTATCTTTTCTATCTTTTCTGAATTCATCTTTCCATAAACCAGAGACTGACAAACCAGAAGCCGGCATCCGCAAACCAACGCACCAATAGTATTATCTTGGAAGTCTTCGCCGGCTTTGTATACCTTTTTGGTATTTTTCAGTCACATTCACTTCTTATCTCCATCATATTTTTAAAAATCGGTCTACGAAAAGGCATCAAAAAAGGCGGAATTCACCGCCTTACAATCTGATTCAATTCAAATTCAGTTTAAAGAATGAACAGTCCAGTTCTCAATACAGAGCAACATTCAAAAATATCGTACCGATCAATCCAAACAGGCAGATCAGCGCAAAGATCACAATCAGCACCCAGAAGCCGCCATTGCTTCGAACTGCTTTCCATTCTCCTTTAGCATTCCGGTTCTGACGGAATACCCCCGCAAACTGGCGGCGTTCTTTATAAATGTAATACACACCAACCACCGCAAGGACTATCATGACAAGCGAAATCAGGATAGAGAAGAGGACTGGCGCATAGGTTTCAAGCAGCGCCATGAAGTTGTTGATCGCATGCATCAGAATTGGCACCCATAAAGATCCACTGCGCAGATATACAAAAGCAAGGATAATTCCCATTCCAAATGCCGGAATGGCCTGATACAGATTCATATGCGCAATTCCAAAGAGCAGTGCGGAGAAAATGACCGCAAAACCTTTGTTAAAGCGGGCCAGACTCTTGCACATGATGCCGCGAAAGATCACTTCTTCAAAGAATGGGGCAGCGACAACTGCCATCAGAAAGTTCAGAAGGAATCCCGCAACACCGCCTGCATTGCTCAGACCGACCTGATCAATACCGGTTCCAAAGACGCCAAGAAGGCTATTCAGCAAAGAGACCAGCCAGGAAAGAATCAGGTTGGCCGCAAACATCATGGCTGCGCCCTTGAAAATCCAGGAGCGGTCAAAATGGGTCTGTTCAAACTGTGCTTTCAAATTCACACCCATCATCTTGATGCCAAACCAGGCTGCCATGCCACCGGAAGCAACGGTCGCAAACAGTGTCACCAGATTTACCAGAAGCTGATTCAACGTATCAAGAACGGGTGAGTAATAGTAATAATAGCCAAGCCGGGCATTCATAAAGCCGATCATCAGGCTTGGATACAGAGCGGCGATAATCTGAACACCAAAATAGATGCCCATGCATCCCATACAGATGTTGATCGTCCGACGCAGACTCAAAGGCTTGGCAGATGTAGAAGTCTGAGGGTTTACCATAAAACGATTTCCTCCTCGTCATCCGATTTCTGTTGCTCTTTTAAAGCCTCACGCCGTTTTTCTTCTTTCCAGATGTCAAACGGACACATGATGCCCTGATCCATGGGATCGCCTTCAAATTCAAGCGGCTGCGAGAAGTCTTTCATCGCTTCCGACCGGGTCAGTTTTTCGCCCTTATTGCTTAAATGCATGGAGCCAAGCAGGCCGGGATTCTTGTTCATTTCCAGAAGCAGAGTTTTATCCAGACCATAAACACCAGAATGGCGCACGCCCGTGTGGAAACTGATCTCCTGCAGAATGGCCTTACAGAACTCTTTCAGGCTGTAGGGGTCAATATTGGATTTGAATAACAGAAACGGGATCTTATCGTTGGTCAGATACAACGGCTGACTGACGACAAATTTATTAATGATCGCCTGTGGAATTTCTTTATTGATCATCTCATCCATATAAGCGGCATACTCTGGATCTTCTTTCATTCTGGCTTCATCCGTCACCACGCCAAAATGCAGCGTTGGATTGACGGAGCCATTTCGAAACAGGCTGCCACGGGTGGATAAGACATACAGGACAGGATAAGGCTTTTTTTCTTTCGCCATACGCTATTGTTTCTCCCTTCGCCAGGCATAGTACTCTTCGTCTTTTTTCTCATCGACCGTCTGGCTGAAATCGGCCACGATCGCCGTATAGCGGCCATACGTCTCCAGAAAGCCATTCTGATCGAGCCGCAGGGTAAAATTGGGTCCGCTCACCAGAAACTTCCCATTTTCAAAACGGACAAGTACGGGCAGATCGAGAAAACGCAAAGTATATCCCTGTTTGAGAACATCAATCAGTCTCATTGAAGAAAAAGTATCATACTGGTTCATATCACTCATTGTAGTCAACCATCCCATAAACTTCAAATTCCCTTTCACGCCTGCAAGAATTGCAAGACTTATGAGGCGTTTTTTAATCCTGATCAATTAACATCCAACAAAAAAGGCAGATTCCAAAGAATCCACCTTCAACTTCCTGCTCAAATAAAACAACCAGTCTCAATTCAAATATCATCCCTTGAATCGCCCAATCAAGAAGATCCTCTTGCTTCTTTCAGGCAAACGGATTTTAACAGTTGGTTATATTGGGTTTTTAAGGAAAAAACAGTCTATAATGAATATAGATGTGTTATTATAAATCCATGAGAATGAAGACGTCACAAGCCTGCAAATACCTCGGGGTTGCCA
>CAJTLE010000142.1 GCA_910577085.1 uncultured Allobaculum sp.
TGTATGGATAGTTCGTCTCGGGAAAGACTCTTCCATCATACGGGAGATCTTTTCATTTTCAATCTTTCTTTTTCGATATCTCAAATTCAGCTATATCAGCAAATCCCACCACTTTTTACAGAGACCCGTTTTTTGCGCAAAACCAGCTGCGCTTAATGCCAGAAAAAACAAGCGATCGCTTTCATCGTCTTTCCTGAACCTGCATCGAATCTGAATCTGTATCAAACGCCCTGGCTATAAAGGACGAAGCAGGATTGGCTGTAAAGACAGACTGCTTTTTTTGCGTTTTCGGATGAATTTGTGAGGGTTGCAGGTAGATTTGATCGGCTGATGACAGTATTGGGTTTGTCTAAAATGCTCTGGCCTGCAATTGGATCTAACGAAATCGTCCCTTTATGTTTTGAATCCCATTTTATATGGATAATGGATGACAGAACTGTCGATCTGTTCATCCGACCGTAGCATTGATCGTCATACAATCGGTACTGGTCACACCATAGATCACGCTCTAGATACTGGTAAGGACATCGGTCACTGGGGTGCTGAAAATGACCCTGCCATACGATAAGCAATATAAGCAGCATCTTTCAGCGAGGTCGACTGGCGGCATCGTCTCGAGTTTAGAAAAAAACAGCAGGAAAAAAGGAGGGATAGCCATGCGAAATGTAACGTCAGAACTGAGAAACTATCTGGAAACGCAGGCGACAGAAACGGAGAAGCAAATGATTCTGACAATTTTGCGTCATCCTAAGCAGGCAACGGAAATGAATGTCCGGGAGTTGAGTGCTTCGGGATACTGTTCGAGTGCGACGCTGATCCGGATCTGTCAGAAACTGGGATTTAAAGGGTATGGAGAATTCCGGCTGGCGCTATGTGAGGAAATCGGGTATCAGAATTCAAGGCATTTTTCCAACTACGATGAAAAACAGGATAGTGTCACGATGGTTAGCGAGGTTTTAAAAGAATCGATCAACGCCCTGCAGCAGATCTGGAAGCTGATGGACTACAGGACTCTGGAGGCCGTAGTCCGTCGTCTGGAGCAGACACCGCTCGTTCATCTGTATGGAATTGGTGCGTCGTATCTGGTGGTGGAAGACTTTATGCAAAAGCTGACCCGGATCCAGAAACCGGTGCTGTTATTTCATGATCTGCATCTGCAGCTGGTCGACGCCGGCAATGTACGACCTGGGGATCTTTGTTTTATTGCGTCCTATACAGGTCAGACCAAAGAGATGATTAAAGTGGCTCGAATGGTTCATGAATCTGGAGGAATTCTGGTGGTAATTACGCAGTATTCCCCCAATGAACTGTCCAGACTGGCAGATTATGTCTTCTATGTGCCGCGCATTGAAGAAGAAATCCGGGTTGGTGCCGGATCAAGCCGCATCAGCATGCTTGCCATGATCGATATCATTTACCGTCGGTTTCTTGCCAGCAACTATGAGGAAGACTATGAGCGCATTCTCAAAAGCAGCCAGACGCTGGAAAAAGCCAAGGTTGAACTGCCGGATATGGAATTGGATCCGGATGAAATTCTGACCAACGATATGGAGTAAATACTGCAGAGATGATATTAAACAGTTAATATTTGATTAAGGTTACTGTTTCCTGAGACGAGTCGCTTCGAATAGGCGGTAGATATTGATGAATAATGGACAGTGGAGAATAGGTATAGAGAACAGAGAAGAATTTGTATAGAGATATGAATGTTCTGGATCTGGCTTTCGGGCTGGATCTTTTTTCGTGCGCTGCCAAGAGGGAGAAACCTGGTCTTTGGCGCAGTCTCTGGCTGCCGGGCGGTCGGTGAGTACGGGATGGTTGGTTCTGGCTGCGATCTTTGATCCGCAATCGACCCGTTCAAGGAGCATTTTTCAGACATCATCACCATTTTGTCCCGACTCCATGCCGTTTCATCTCGATTGAATCTGCGGATATTCATTCATGCATAGGACCAAACAGGACAATTTTGCGACCGTTCTGGACATGAAATGGCTTTCAGATTCATGAAGCGGATCCACAATCCAACACGGCCCCAAACTCTGGTGATTGTTTTTTGTGTGCAGTATTCTTTGGTCACAGGGAAGGAAAAAGAAAAACATGGTCGATTTAACAACACTGAGCACTGAAGGACGAAATCCGAACAGTGAGAATTTTTCATCAATGAGTATTGAAGAAGCAGTGACATTGATGAACGAAGAAGATCTGAACGCTGTCAAAGCAGTCGCTAACGCAAAAGACATGATCGTCAAGGTGATTGAACAGAGTTCCTCTACACTGCAACACAATGGCCGCATCATTTACTGCGGAGCGGGCACCAGCGGAAGACTGGGGGTTCTGGATGCGGTCGAATGCCCGCCAACATTTGGAGTGGACTATAACACCGTTGTCGGTCTGATTGCCGGAGGAGGCAGCGCCTTTGTCAAAGCGAAAGAAGGGGCTGAAGATTCCAGAGAACTGGGTGAGCAGGATCTTAGGGGCATTGATTTAACCAAAGACGATATGGTCATTGGTCTTGCGGCAAGCGGCAGAACCCCCTATGTGATTGGGGCTCTGGAGTATGCCAGAAGTCTTGGCTGCGCAACTGCTGCAGTCGTCTGCTCGGCTGACAGCGCCATTTCCAAAATCTGCGAACTCACAATCACACTGCTTCCTGGACCAGAAGTGCTCACTGGATCTACCCGCTTAAAAGCCGGAACGGCAACCAAGATGGTTCTCAATATGATCTCAACGATTTCGATGAAGTCAGTGGGCAAGATTTACAAGAACTACATGGTTGATGTCAAGATGACCAACGAAAAGCTTCGGGCCAGAGGTGTAAACATTATCCGTACTCTGACTGGATGCGATGAAGATAAAGCCAGGGATGCTTTAGAGAAAGCGGAAAACGAAGTCAAAACGGCAGCTGTGATGGTTTCCAAAGACATCGATGCCTTTGAAGCCCGCAAGCTTTTAAACGAAGCCAACGGCTTTATCGATCCGATTCTCTAAACATGGTTTGCAAACCAGGTTTCCGGGTTGAATTTCTGGAATCAATTCGGGATCGGATCTCCGGATTCAGTTTCGGATTGAATTTGATTTCTGAATCCACTTTCGGATCGGATGTCTGGTTCTGGTTTTGATCTGTCATCAGAAACCGCGATCGAGGCTGAACCGCAAATATAAGAACCAAAAATCATTCCAGGACAGAAATCCGGCTTAAGCAGATCTGATTGATCGATTTTATCGATCGGATCATCAGCCGGTTGTGATCTGGGTCAGAACCTGATTCGTTCTGGAATGCCGATTATGGAGAACATCATTCTCTGACCTGCAGACACAACGATCAAAACACAACAATTTAAGACCCAATCCATGGGATTGTGAAAGGAGGAGCTATGAACAACAGAGAACTGGCAGTGTTCATTCTGGAAAAAGTCGGTGGAAAACAGAATGTTCAGGATGCCGCAAACTGCATGACAAGATTACGCATGCATGTCAACAATCCATCTCTTGTCGCGATTGAAGAGATCAAAACAGCACCGGAAGTTTTAAGTGTCATTACCAATGAAAACTATTTCCAGATCGTTTTAGGGCCTGGCAAGGCGCAGAAAGTTACAGATGAATTCAAGGACCTGACAGGCCTGACTGGTACAGATGCCGAAATTCCAGCCGATGAAAAAATGAATCTGGATGGCGACTGGAAATCCAACAAAGCAGGAGTGAAAGCCCAGCAGAAAAAGAATCCATTTAAAGATTTTGCGAACATGATCGCAAGCATCTTCGTTCCGATGCTGCCGGCGATTATTGCAGCCGGGCTGTTCAACGGTTTCGGATCGTTGATTGGCCAGCTGATTTCATCGGGAACGATTGCGGGCGATTTCTGGACGATGACCCAGCTGGTGTTCAACCTGATTGGCGGCTCTTTCTTGGGCTATCTGGTCATCTACACTGGTATTAATGCCGCAAAAGTCTTTGGGGCTACCCCTGCTATGGGCGGTATGATCGGCGGTATCTCAATTGGTGCCAATATTGTTACGATCTCCACGATGCTCGGATTGTACAATGAAGCAATTCCTTTAAACTCCATTCTGACCACCGGAAAAGGCGGCGTTGTGGGTGTCATCTTAGGCGTCTGGGTTCTGTCCGTTGTAGAAAAATGGATCCGCAAACACATGCCGGACCTGCTGGACCTGATCCTGACTCCATTCCTGTCCTTATTAATTACTGGACTTCTGATGATCTTTGCGATCATGCCAGTTGCCGGATTTGTTTCCGACTGGCTCGTTGATGGCCTGTCTCTGCTTCTGAACTCGAGCAACCCTGTAATCAGCGTGATCTCCGGTTATGTTCTGGCTGCACTGTTCTTGCCGATGGTACTGCTTGGTCTGCACCAGGGATTGATCCCTATTTATACCATTCAGCTTGAAACCATGGGCGGTATTTCGCTGTTCCCAGTTCTGGCGATGGCTGGTGCCGGTCAGGTTGGTGCGGCAATTGCGATCTGGATCAAGGCGAAAAAAGTCGGCAACCGCAAAATGGAAAAAATCATTGCCGGTGCGCTGCCTGCAG
Organism: uncultured Allobaculum sp.; assembly: GCA_910577085.1. Taxonomy (GTDB): domain Bacteria; phylum Bacillota_I; class Bacilli_A; order Erysipelotrichales; family Erysipelotrichaceae; genus Allobaculum. The sequence continues at coordinate 4,549 of CAJTLE010000142.1, forward strand.
GCTTCCTAGGTGTTGGCGAACCTCTGATTTATGGTGTAACGCTTCCTTTAGGGAAACCGTTTATCACTGCTGGTCTCGGTGCCGGTTTTGGTGGAGCGTATGTCATGCTCACCCACGTCATGGCCAACGCATTTGGACCATCCGGTCTGGTTGCCATTCCTTTGATGCAGGGAACAAGCGGTATGCTGAACTTCCTCATTGGTCTGGTGATCTCTTATGTGGCTGGTTTCATCATCACCTACTTTGGTATCAAATCCTCCGCTGTAGCGGATGCAAAATAATTTAGGAACGTCTTTATATCCAGGTTCCTTCCAAGAGATTCCCTCCTGTATTCAGGAGGGCTCTCTTGTTTTTACTTCGGCTCATATTCCCGAAGTACAAAGTGATCCATCCAAACTCAAAGATCTGGTTGACCAGCTCCATGCAAGAAAAGCGAAGGTCATGTGTGATGTGGACGACCAGACCGCCAGCCAATATGAGTTTGAAACCCTGGATGATTTTGCCAGGGCGATGGATCTGGATATTCTGCGTCTTGATTTTGGATTTACTCTGGAGGAAATCGACCAGATTGCCTTCAGGATTCCCGTTGCATTAAATGCTTCAACGATTGAAACAGAAACGAAGAAATGGCTTCTGGCCCGTCATCCAAATCTTCTGTTTGTGCACAACTTTTATCCGCGTCCGGAAACCGGACTGGATCTGGAAACATTCTATACAATGAGCGAAGGTGTTCCAGCGGCCGATCTTTCGGTGTTTATCCCCGGTGACGAAATCTTGCGCGGTCCGCTGTTTCAGGGGCTTCCGACTTTGGAATCACACCGCTATGTGTCGCCGTATGTAGCATGGACACAGTTTAAACGCCTTGGCATCGACCAGATTCTGGTTGGTGATCCCGGCTTGAGTGAACGCGAGCTCAACTTTATCCAGAAAGCCATGCAGGGAGTATATCCTGTTCCTGTACTTTTGGAGGACTTTGCGGATTTATCCATTCTGGATAAGCCCTTTACGATCCGGGCAGATTCCCCTAAGACGCTACGCCGCCTGGCGGAAAGCCGTCTAATGCATGGTCCGGCAAAATCGATTGCCCCATCCAATACAATCAGACGTGTTCGAGGAAGCCTGTGTCAGGACAACGAAGAGTATGGCCGCTATGCGGGCGAAATCATGATCACTGCATCCGACTATCCGGCCGATGACAAGGTCAATGTCATTGGTCATGTGCATCCACGATATACGCAGCTGCTGGACTTTATCCCCAATGGTGCAAAGATCCAGCTGGTTCAGGCAGATGAGTATGGTCTGAGCGAATTGTGTAAGTAAGCCACTGCGGCCAATCCGGTTTTGAAAAGACTCAACGCCCTGCAGGCAAGGGGAATCTCCTGTTCCTGCAGGGCGTTTTGGTATTCTATTCAGTTGTGTTGGGCTTACGTCTATGATCGTTTGCAATCCAGACTGATGTTCTGGATGCTTTCGGAATTAAAAGTTCCCTGTCATCATTAGCTAAGGCTAACTAAGTGACAGTTAAAAAACCGAAGAATATTGGATTTACCCTTTATTCTTCGGCTTTTTGCTTTTGTCTGGCGACTTCCTATTTTTGCTTTTACACTATCGTCGGCGTTCAATGGCTTAACTTCCGTGTGCGAGATGGGAACGGGTGTGACCCATTGGCTATCGTCACCATACAGTTCATTGAATCAGCGCATCTTTGGATGATCATTCAATGACAGATCCGGTTTCAGTATTCTTTCGAATATCGCGGGTTGATTTCATTTCACATGAATCTTTCAAAAACAAACACCAGCTTCAACATAACTTCCGTTTCAAACAGTTATGACTTTTATTTCGTTCATGAAGAGTGAAGATTGCTTGTGGCTTTCTTTCCTCTCCATGATTCTTACTGTCAGAGCTTTCACTCTGTATCTCGTTATCTTAGATTAAGCTTTCGACCGATTAGTACTGGCCAACTTCACGGATCACTCCGCTTCCATCTCCAGCCTATTTCCT
>CAJTLE010000143.1 GCA_910577085.1 uncultured Allobaculum sp.
CTGGCAACCCCGAGGTATTTGCAGGCTTGTGACGTCTTCATTCTCATGTATTTATAATAACACATCTATATTCATTATAGACTGTTTTTTCCTTAAAAACCCAATATAACCAACTGTTAAAATCCGTTTTGAAAAGGCCAGGCCAGATATTTCTTTTCCTTTTGATCATCCTGGTTTTCACGACGAATGCCTGGTGGTCTCGATTTTCACCGCTCTGGACTGTTCTGATTCTTGCAGGCGGCTATTTCTGTTTTGGTTTCCGGGATTCGTTTTTTGCCCGGATCACGGTTTTGTTTCTTGGGACTGTCATGTGGATCGTTTTGTATATGCTTGCCATAGTTCTGACGGTACTCGGAAGTGTTGTCTTTCCAGGACTTCTCACTACGCAGCCCTTTTTGGTTGGGATCCTTTTGAGTGGTTTATGTCTGATCAGTTTGCGGCCGGTTCGATCTTTGCTGCGCCTGATCCTGGATTCTTCTTTTTCAAAACCTGACTGGACTCTCTGGATTGCGGCCCTGCTTTTAAGCGGACTTACGATATGGTCAGCATTTTCTACAAACCATGGCGGTATAGACACGATTTTGATGGCTTTAATGCTTGCAATCGTCTGGATCTTGTTAGCAGTCCATCTCAACCATGCTCTTCATCGAGAAATCCAGATTCGTGAAAATGAGCTGTCCAAACGCCTGGACCTTTTAGGAACTTCGTAAAAGTAATTCCATATTTAATGCTACACATAATTCCCATAATTGATTTTCTCAGCCCGACCGAATCCACTGAGACAAAACTGTGTTTCTGATTTTAGCTTCCATTCGTTCTATACTTTAACCGAAGAACTCGTTTTCCTTTGGAGGTATGGATAATGAAGAAAGCCTACGAACCCAGTGATGAAGTTAATTACTACCTTGAATTCTACAATGCCATGCAGGACAGCTTTGATGAACCAACAAATCGAAAAGCTCTTGCCTGGATCTGCGAAAAGTGTGGATACGGAACTCAGCACTATGTCCAGACCGTTACCCATACTGACCCTAAAACGATTGGGCGGGGCAGAAAAGAACTTCATGGGGAGGTTCCAACTCCAGAGCAGGGACGCCAAAGGCTCAAGGGATCAGCCTGATTGATTGGATCAGAAACTGAAAATGGAGAAGCGCTGTTCTATCTGGTAGAACAATGGCTTCTCCATTTTTTGTCTGTTGAATGGGTTGCGGGATTTGTAGGCATCACGCTTAAGAATCCTGGTTTTGGGTCTGATCGGAAGTTTCTGATTCAGTTTCGGTTTCGACTGAAGACTGCGCGGAGTCTTCAGTGGAATCTTGCTTTGATGCGCTGCTAGCATCGTTTTCACTTGTCGAAGCGCTCTGGCTTTCCTGGCTTTGCTCACTGGAAGCAGATTGTTCTTCGTTTTCTGCTTCAGGTTCCGGCGCCGCTTCAGAGCTGGCTGCATCGTCAGCCGTTTCGTTTGTCAGATCCGCTTTTTCCTGCAGAATTCTTGTCTGCAACACATCGCGCAGGGAACTGTCGGTTACAAAATTGTTATAGGAGAACAGAAAGCCCAGGCGGGTAATGTTGCCGGCGGCCAGGACGAAGTTGATATCTTCGTAGAAGTAGCGTGGATCGACGACGTAAATGTTGCGGAAGTAAGGCAGCAGATACTGGATGACGTCATTGGCATAGGAATCCTTGAACAGAAGCAGGTTTTCATTGGAACTGCTTAAGGTTTCAATGTGAACCAGACCCTGGTTGGCGCCAAGAAAGACCTGGTACTGGTCTTTATGGTCAAGAGCTTCCTGGTTGTAAATGCTGGTGGTTTTCGAGCCATCATTCCAGGTGACCAGATATTCAGTCTGGTATTTATCTGGGCAGATATAAATATCATCGCAAAGACCGACAGACCCGGTTTTGTTGGCTAGTGTGCCTTCAAAGGTATCGGAAACCTTCAGGTTTTCAAAATCGTCCGGATTCATCGTGATGCCATAGGAATCCAGAAACACCTGGGCGCCGTATTTGGCTCCAAGGCTGGTCCAGTGATGGTCCGTGCGGTAGTAGATATATTCATCTTTATGGTCTTTGAGTACCTGGCGCACATCGGCTTTAGAGGTATTCAAAGAGGAATACAACTGATCAAGCGGGCCGTTTTCATCGGCAGCTGGAGCATCGAGCGGCAGCTTGTCTGCCTGGATATTTGCGGCACTTGGGGCGACCAGAACGGAAGCGGGCAGACCGGTGAGGTTTACAAACTCGTTGATGGTTTCAATCTGGCCCTCCAGAAGGTCATCTGCCGGTGTGGATGGGTTTTGAAGCAGAGCGTTTTTGCCCAGATAGACATCATCAATTTCACGCTGGCCGCAAAGCCGGCGGAAAAGGTAGTTGACATGAAACAACGTATTGCGGCCAAGAAACTGGTCGGAAACATAATCTTCAAACTGATCGGCATAACGGCCAGACTGCAAGGCTGAAATCGAAAGTGCAGGAAAACCGGCTAACGGTCTGTTTTCCACTTCTGAACGCACAGAGTCTGGAATGATCAGGTTGAGCACCATCACCGTGCAGCAGATCACGGAAAGAAGTGCATACAGGTACTTCTGGTAGCGGGTAATATGTGGCTGATGTTCATTTTTCTTCATAGAGCGACCTCCTTAAAATGCGGTATACAGGAAGGCCTGCGAAGTCTGGGAGATGAGCATGGCCAGACACAACAGAAAGCCTAAGCCATAGCCAAAGGCTCCAAGTAAGCCCTTGTTGAGTGGGATATGCCGGGAAATCCAGCTGGCTGCTTTTTTGGGCAGACTGCCAGCACAGAAGATTGCTGCCGCAAACAGGACGGGCGCATGGAACAGGTAAAACAAAGCCTGTGGATTGGCCAGACCTGAAATACTGATGAAAAATAATCTTCCAATTCTTTGCACGCCATCAAGCAGACCGGGACTGAAAAACAGAATCCAGGAGATCATAGCCATCAGTAAGACGTAGACATGACGCCATAAGGCAGGCAGCTTTTCAAGCAGGGCATTGAGCTTTTTGTGTTCGAGCAGGATTAATGCTCCCTGTAAAAGCCCCCAGACCATAAAGCTGAACGTTGGTCCATGCCACAGCCCGGTTAAAAACCAGACCACAAACAGATTGAAGATCCAGCGCTTGTTACTGACCCGGTTGCCGCCAAGCGGGATGTAGATGTACTCGCGAAACCAGTCGGTCAGTGAAATATGCCAGCGTCTCCAGAAATCCTGGATCGAGGTCGCCGTGTAGGGCTTATTAAAGTTTGCCGGAATATCAAAGCCAAAAAGACTGGCAAGGCCCCTGGCCATACGGGAGTAGCCGGCAAAGTCAAAGTAAAGCTCAAGCATATAGCTGATGGCTAAAAGCCACGTGCCAAGCCAGGTGGAATTGTTTTCCAGCCCGGAAAAAACCAGCGCCAGATTGTCAGCCAGAAAGACTTTAAAAAACAGTCCCTGCAAAAACAAAGCAGCACCATACCGCTTGCCCCGGCGGGTGAGCGGGTGATAGGAGAGCTGGTCTTTAAATTTTGCATAATGTCCGATCGGTCCCATGTTGACCCGGCCAAAGAAGGCCGCAAAAAGACCAAAATCGACCAGTGAGCAGGCCGTGGCTTTTTTCATATAAACGTCGGCAACATAGGAGATGGACGAAAACATATAAAACGAAAGACCAACCGGCATCACAAAAGTCGAAAGGAAGGTCGTGTTTCCAGTCAGATTCTCCAGCCAGACACCGATGTACTTATAGACCAGTAAAAGCAGGACGTTTACCGCAATACAGATCCATAATGTTTTTCTGGCATTTGGCATCGCTAAAAATGCACTGAGCGGCTGTTTGGAAACAGCCTGGGATGTGGCAGGCTGCAGGGGTGTCGATTCATTTTCTGGATGATCGTAATCGTATTGAATTGCCCCTGCGCACATCCAGTTCCAGAGCAGGACAAATCCCAGGATAAACAGGGAAGTCCATCCGCCGGCAGAATAGAAAAGCAGGGAAATGACAAGCAGGTAAAGATTGAGCGCTGAGGTTTTCAGCTTCATCCTGTTTAAAAGCAGATAAACCAGATAGGAAAGGGGTAAAAAGACAAATAAAAATGAAAAGTCTGTAAACTGCATACTTAGTTCCCCTTAATTGCCTTTAAAAAGGCCTGATCTACTTTGCCAGGGTTTTCACCCGCATAGTAAAGGCCGAAATTGTCCTGGAAATCAATTACTGCTCCATCCATCAGGCTGGCCTGATCAGGAGCATACCCCTCATAAATTGATTTCTGGGATGCTTTACGATTGATCATTGCCTGTTCGATCTGTTCTTTATAGGCCGGATCGAACTCGACTAAAATCATTTCGCTTCCTTCCATGCCATTGCTCACCCGATAAAGAGCGATATTTTCAGCCAGGGAAGGATCGATGGAAAAAAGACGGCGGATTTTCAGGTTGTCCTGTTTTGGATATCTGGTCTGGTCAACCGCCGCTAAGACTGCACTTTCAACGCTCTCAAAGGAAGCATGCGAATGGATGCTTCGCTGCAGACAGCTTGAAAGAAAGAAGATGGCCAGAATGACAAGCAAAATGGCTTGACCATAAACATATGGATTTTTGAACTTGCTTTTCATAAAAGGAATATCGAATTTTTATCCTCAAAGACTCTGTGTGCTCACAGAGTTTGTTTACAATGTTTTAAAGTTTGAATGAAGTTGCCCGCCTGTGGGTTGTAATGAATAAAGCCCGAAGAGACAGGACTGAAATCAGTTCAGAGATGGATACTGGCTTTTGAGCAGCATCTTGCCCCATTCATCGTAAGCTGAACGGACAAAGTGTTCGCCATCTGGTTCATAGACCGATGGATCCGATACCAGTGAGTTGGCATCGACATACGTCCACCCGTTGCGTTCACACATCTCTTTAACCTGGCGGTCAAAGTCAGCTGTTTTTTCATAGCCGGGATTGGCTGCAATGGCCGAAGGCGAAGCCGGGATGATTGAGCAGACAACAATTTTGGAGTTTGGGCTCTTTTCAAGCAGCTGCTTGATATAGCTTTCGTAAAGCTGGCCATAGCCATCAGGCCCGTTTTCCATGCCGACATTGGACAGGACATCATTGAGTCCATAGCACAGATAAATAACTTCTGGCTTGCGGGTGCCAATTGTTTCGGCAAATTCCGGGATCCGTTTGATCTGGGCGCCGATTTCAGCCAGTACGATGGAATCGGGCAGGAAATCAAACGATTTAAACCCTTCAGCGCGGGAATCCCCTAAGATCACGGAGTTGTCAAACATCGGCCATATGGAAGCAGCGCCGCTGTTGATGTTGTCGATTTCCTGATCGATCTGGGCCTGCTGCTCCGCTGCCTTGCGTTCATTGAGCTTGTTTTGAACATCATCGAGGTTTTTACTGGCCTGAGTATTGAGATAAGCCAGTCCCTCTTTTTTACTTTGAGTGGAGGCTGAGCGCATGGCCCAGATGGTCACGCCGGCAATCACCACACAAAGAGCAGTGATTACAAGCAGACTGTTTTTAAAATTTAAACTTTTTTTATGTGGCCCGGCATCTTTTTGGGCCATGGAGCTGGCCGGGTTTTGGGAAGAGATGGAAGCCTTGGTGCGCGAATCGAAAGATTTAGCATTGCCAGGGCTTTGATTGGTTTTCTTTTGGTTATTCATAAAGTTTTTTTCACATTTGGATGACAGAATCCATTTCTTGTTTTTTTCAGGATCAGGAGTCATTTTCCATGCCGGCTTGACGCGTCTGGATCTTCTTTTTTTGAAAAGAGGAGGACAGGATCAGTCCTGCCTGAATATCGTATCGAAAAGATATTAAGATTTGCGAAGGAAATTCGAAACCATTTACATACCTGCCAGGAATGCATGGTTTGAAAGAGCTTCTTGGCTTTGATGGAAAAGCCGCCAAATCTACCGCCCGAAAGCAAAACTGCAGACGATGGCGCATCTGATTTGAGCCGTTTAGTTTCAGGCTGAAAGAAGCCGTTCGTTGATTCGTTTCAGGCTGTTTAAAAGCTTCTGGTCTACAGGTTGCATCGTTTCGCAAAGAGATGGCAGCACCGGCGGCTTGGCAGGATCAGTCCGGAAAAATATGGGAAATTTTCGGAGGATCATATTCAAGTATAGCTGTAAATTGCAAAACTTGATGTGAAAAGAATCAGAGAATTTTCGCCTTCAGCGACTTTTGTTCAAAAACAGAAATTCTGACAAAACCCCAGCGGACAGACTGTGCATCAGAAAAAACGATTCAGAAGACAGAACGTAAGACAAAAGTAGGCTTGCAAAAATCGTTTCGTACCTCTCCTGAAGTCTTCCTGGATGTGTCTTTTCAATCGGTTGGATACAATGTCATTAAGTTAAGTAAGCTCAGGCTTCTAGCCGTCAGTTCTCTGATGGCGAGAAGTCTTTTTCGTTTTTGTAGGCCATTTTAGACGTTTTCGAAAAATGAACCAGTTTCATACACTTCT
>CAJTLE010000144.1 GCA_910577085.1 uncultured Allobaculum sp.
TAGAAATTACACTTTTTCGTCATGCTCTTTTGTTTTTTAGTTCTTATGGCTAACTGCTTATCTTTCATATTTCACGCCCAAGTTGGTTCCGAGGCTAAAGGACATCACCTTAACTTAATGACATTGCGAAAAAGATCAAAAGAAAGGGACAAAATGAAAAACATTAAAAAGATCTTCTCATTGATGGTCGCGTTCGTCATGATGTTCGGCCTTGCACTTACAACCGTGCATGCAGAAGATACTTGTACCATTACCGTTACTAGCCCTCACAAAGATGAGGTTTACAAGTTGTATAAACTTCTGAATGCTACCTCCAATGGACAAGGTGCAGTTTCCTATACAGTAAACGACAAATGGAGTTCTATTTTAACTAAAACTGCTATTGAAGGAGCAACCACTACAGCCACCGACGAAGCAGAAAAATTACAGTATGCTTTTGGTCAAGTATTCTCCATTGACGAAGCAGGAAACGTAACTGCTAAAACAGGTGTAACTGATGACTCGAACGATTTAAAAGCTTTAGCACAGGCAGTTAAGAGCTATGTAAATTCTGAGGTTGGAAGTTCCATTGCCGCTACAGATACCCAAACAGCTTCATCAACTACAACAGGAGCAGATGGCACAGTAACTGTGGATTCAGTTGTGTTTAGTAACCTTCAGCCTGGCTACTATTTCGTTACAACAACTGCCGGTTCATTAGTAATGATGGATACAACAACATCTGCTAATGCAATAATCGAAGAGAAAAACGAAGTACCAAGTTTTGAAAAAGAATTAGCAAATAATGATGCACAGACTACTCCAGGTGTTGGAGATACGAAAACTTATGTAATTACAGTTGGTCAGACTAATGGTGTAGCAACTAATGTTGTGGTTTCCGATACCATGTCAACGGGATTGACTTTTAACAACGACATCGTAGTTAAGCAAGGTGGAACAACTCTTACACCAGGCGCAGCTCCAGCTGGAGAATCACCTGCAACTGGTGATTACTATTTAGCAACAAATACTAACAAAACATTTGAATTGCATTTAACCAAAGCCGGATTGACAAAACTCTCTAGCAATCTTATTACCATCACTTATTCCGGTACTGTCAACGCAAACGCTGTTACCGTAGACAACCTGAACAACAATGCAACTTTAGAGTATGGTAATGGCACAACAGTAAATAAACAAGTTGAGATGACAAAACCTGCAAGCATCGACATCTTCAAGTATGCCAAAGACGCTAATGACGAGAATATCAATCTGCAAGGGGCAGTATTCTCTCTTGAAAAAGCTGATTCTAATAACAAATATACTGCTGTAACACTGACTTCGAAGACTGACAATAATGGCACATATTACTTGCCAAAAACAGGTGATGAGTCAGAAGAAAGTCCAACATCAGATTCTAATGGGCATATTACTATCGCCGGTCTGTCTGCAGGTACTTACAGACTGACTGAAACCACTGCACCAAATGGTTATAACAAATTAACGGATACTCTTGTTTTCACTGTTTCTGTATCCGGTACAGTAACTACTGTATCGTCTGGTCAATTCAATCAAAATTCTACTTTCTATACGAATGATCCAAGTGATTCTGATTTAATCAAAGTTCAGAATACCGCTGGTGCGCAACTTCCATCCACTGGTGGCAGTGGTACAACCATGATGTACATTGCTGGCGGCGCACTGTTAGTTGGTGCTGTTGTTCTGCTGATTACACGCAAAAGAGTCAGTGAATAGTCAATCGATAGACAATCCATAGTCATCCAAAGGGTTGGATGATGCTAATCGATTGGCATTGAAAGAAGACTAAATGTTGATGTAACTTTAGGAAAATCTTTCTTATCTATGAACTTCTAGCTCTTATCTTTGGCTTTATGGCTATGCTCTAACATTGTTGCATTCCTGGTCGCCCTTATCTTTGCTTTTATCCTCTTAAGGATTGAGAATGGCGATTGGGAGTTAGAAGATAAGAGACGTGAAAGAAGAGAGTAGTGAATAGTCGATTGGATTCGGTGGAAAAGTGATGTTCAAAATCAGGATGACTCAAACGGTTCAAAGAGCTGCCTGCAAAATGAATATCCAGTCTTGATGGAAATGCTTGTTCATATGCTCTTTGAATGAAGGATCGGTTTGAACAAGGACTTAGTCTGCACAAGGAATTGGCTTAGACGATTGGCTGTCGATTTATTGGCATCCTGGTCTGAGCTACTTGCGGATCAGTTGATCTACTGGTCTGTGAATTTGCGGATCTGCTACCAGTTGGCCAATTTTCGGATGGATAGGTGGATCATGGTAAATCCTTGAACTAAAGCTTGAAATTGACTTATGAATCGACTTTAAATAAAGCAATGTTGAATTAAATTGCGTTCAATGACGCAAACGAATAGAAATACATTTTTACAAAATTACAAATAAACTGATCCATTGTCAGAGGGGATTGGGTTCGATTGAGTGTTTAGATCGATTGAAAATCAGAATTTGGTGATTTTCATTTTGATTGAAATCCATCCACCAATTGTTCTTCCCCTCTGGTTCAATGGCAGGGAGAGTTCTGCTTGTTATGAAAAAAACATTTAGAAAGAGATTTTCAACTGTCCTTCTCTCTCTGACATTACTAGCAGGATTGTCCCTGCTATTGTACCCATCGTTTTCGGACTGGTTTAACCATCTGGAAGCGCGGCGGATCCAGCAGTCTCTGGAACAGGAATTAGCAAGTATTCCTGAGGATCAATTCCAGATGTATTGGCAGCAAGCCGAGGACTACAATAACAGATTGAATACTAAAGCTGATCGTTTCAATCTTTCAGATTCAGAGAAAGAGGAGTACAGTCAGACCCTTTTGCTTCCAACAACGGAGGTAATGGGGATGGTTGAGATTCCATCGATTGATGTGAACTTACCGATTTATCATGGTACGAGTGAGAATGTTTTGCAGAAATATATCGGACATCTGGAGGGAACTTCTTTGCCGACAGGTGGTCTTGGAAGACATGCGGTGCTTTCGGGGCATCGGGGACTTCCCAGTGCAAAGCTTTTTACGGATATTGACCAGCTCCAGGAAAATGATTATTTCATTGTCACTTTGCTTGGACAGAAGATGACGTATCAGGTGGATAAGATCAGCATTATTGAACCAACTGATTATTCTGAATTTGCGATTGATCCCAATCAGGATTATGTCACGTTAATGACCTGTACTCCGTATGGAATCAATACCCATCGGCTGCTTGTTCGCGGGCATCGGGTAGACAATCTGCCAGATGACTTTATTTATACGCAAAATGAGGCAGGAATGATTGATCGATCCCTGGTTGCGGTGGTTTTCTTTGGAGTGTTATTAGGTGGTTACTTTGTAGGAACATGGATTCGTTCCGGCTATAAAGGTTCGAAAAACAGGAGAGAAGGTACACAATGAAACGGTTTAAATGGCTTTCTTTAATCGTATCGCTTTTCTTGATGGGGTTTGTTGTCAGCCCAGTCAGTGCTCAGGAGATTGATCTTGAGAAAAAAGGGTCTTTGACCATTTCGTTTGAAGAGAATTATCCACTCAATGGTTCTTCTTATGCCTTATGGCATGTGGCAAAGATTGAAGCACCTGAAGGTCCTTATGAATATGTGAATACCGATAAGTTTGCGGATGTTCATTTCAAATGGACCAATGAAGATATTGATTACTGGGATAAGGAGCACTCAGCTTCTTTGATCGAATTTGTCGGCAGCTATATTGATCTCAATGAGATTGAACCAGATTATACGGGAACGATTACCCAGAACAATCAGATCACGTTCTCAGATCTGGAGTTAGGCATCTATTATGTTCGTCAGACTGCAACTGGTCCAGGCGGATATGTGATGACTTCCTATCTGGCGACGATTCCAAATGGGGAAGAGGATCCAGAATCTGAAGGCTATTACAATGTGACTTCCAATGCAAAGACGGATCCATATCGGCCAACTATGCCAGATACTCCGGATCCAACACCAAGACCGGATCCAACGCCAACACCAGATATTAATCTGCCTGATACAAATCGTCCAGGAACCAACTACCCGAATTTCAATCTGCCTGGTACGAACAGCACCCCTTCGTCAAACACAACAACCACAAACAACACGACGACAACGAACAATACAACAACTTCTTCCGAAAGCAGAAGTGGGTTTAACTTACCCAATACAGCAGCTGAAACCCAGAGAAATATGCTTCTGCTTTTAGCAGCGGGTGCGTTGCTTGTGGGAACTTGGGCTTTATGGAAAGCAAGAAAAGAGGCCGCCCGCTGATCGAGCGGTTTTCTTTACGACTTTTTGGCGATGTTTTCGAGATGAAAACTCATTTTCTGAATGGATTGGAGAAGATTCTGTTCCTTCTTTCTTCAATCCAGGTCAGAAAAGTAGCTTTGCCAGTCACTGTTTTAAGCTCTCTTGAATTCTCTTGAGTTCCTCTGTGTTCTTTCAAGTTCATTCTTCTTTGACGTTTGATTTTGAGACTTAGCTTTGATGCTTGTCCTGATCGACCGATCTGGTCATGATGCAATCTGATGAGAATGGATAAGTGAATTGAATACAAATGGGACGTAGATGGGATATAGGAATGAACAAATGAATAGATGCATTTCGAAATTCATTTCAGGGAAAGAAACGTCGAGTTTCTTAGTTTTTCAAAATTCGCTTTTTGGACAGTCCGTCGGGTAGTTAAATGTGCTTGACGATTGACTCGTTCATTCGTTCATTCCGGCATTTCTTCATTCATTTCATTCGTTCATCGATTCTGCAAAAGAACATCAAAGAGAATATTGAATTATCGAAAATGATTTTAAATATAGCAGTTTACACTGTTCGTGAGGAAGTATGAGCAAACCAAATCAACCTAAATCACAGATCGATCGGCTGCGTTCGTCTTTTCACGGCAGTCGCAAAGAGAAGGATCTTTCTTCTGTTGATCCTTCGACCGATTTCAATTCTGAAGAGCAGTTTTCAGAACAACCAGGTTCTAAGCCTGAATCTACTGTTGAGAATGTCTCTTCAGAAAATGATGGTTCTTCATCTAACTCTTTGGAGGATCCATCCAATACGGATTTGAAGTCTGAAACCAAAAAACGGGTAAAGAAGCAAAGCCTTCTGGGCAGTTTTTTATCTTCGAGTTCTTCATCAAAGAAGAAAAAATCAGCGAAAGGCAAAGCATCAAACGATGCAGCTGCTGCTCAGGAAGTGAAGCAGGAACCTGAAAACCCAGATGAGAAAATGCTGGGAGCACTCAAGAAAGAACAGAAACGTATCAAGGGAAAGAAAAACTATTGGAAAACCCTGGTCAATACGATCTGCGTTCTGGTTCTGATCTGTTCCATCTCTGTTCTGGCTGCTACGTTATGGTTACCTTTTCTCAAGGTTTATACCAATAACATGGCTCCAGCCATAAACAAAGATGACATCGTCATGGTCGTGAAACAGAATCATTTAGCACCAGGTGAACTGATTGGCTTTTATTACAATAACAAGCTGATGATCAAACGAGTCATTGCTCAGGCAGGAGATGTAGTCGATATCGATGACAATGGTATTGTCTATGTCAATGGTTCTCCATTGGATGAACCCTATGTCTCTAACCAGCAGCGCGGGGATGCTTCCATTGATTTTCCATATACAGTTCCTGAAGCTCAGCTCTTTGTTTTAAGTGATGATCGATCCAATCTTCTTGATTCTCGCAACTACGCGATTCAGTCGATTGCGGAAGAATTGATCCTCGGTAAGATTGCTTTACGTGTCTGGCCTTTATCAGATCTCCAGATTTTCTGAAGATTCGGCTGATGAAAAGAAGAGAATCTGAGAAAAGAAACAAGCAAAGAATTCGAGATCGAAAGATGATTTGACCAACTGGCCAAAAAGGGAAAAGGGCTATATGCCCAAGTCATCCGTCATCAAAGCAAAACCCCGAGAAATCGGCAAGATTTTAAATTGGCCACGATATTTTTATAGGAATATTTAAAGAAAAGGAATATGATTAAAACAGGATTTAAACTTCGTCCTGATGAATATTTAATTATCTTTATTGCATAAATTATCTTTGCCAATATGATTTCTTTTTCTGAATTTCAGTTTCAGAAAAAGATCTGAGTTTTGCAGGGTTTTATAACAGATTATGAATAAAACCGTCATATTTTGCATCAATAAAGCGAATGTGGCGGTTTTTTAATTTGACCATTCAGAAGTTATCTATTACAATATAATAGATAATAAGGTGATGCACATGACTAGACGACCAGATCCATTAGCTAGATTCAGAGTTAAAATCCACAATAACAACGGGCACAGATATGCTTTCACTCAGGTGCCTACTACCAATGAGAAAACCGGGAAAAAGGTGTACCGCATTCTTCATTGGGGCAAAGTCGATGAAAACCTGCGCTTTACTCCTGGAGACCGTTA
>CAJTLE010000145.1 GCA_910577085.1 uncultured Allobaculum sp.
TTCAACGGAAAACCTGTTTTTTCGAGGGCTATGATGACTCCAATTTACTGCCGAAAGGCTTTTTGAAGTACAATAAGTTACAATTTGTACCATCGTAGACTAAGAAAGTACATGTTTTTCGAGCGATCTAAGACTGTTCTTTTTTCAGAGTCTGAAAGGATGAACGCAAGCCGGATCGTTATTCTCTTTCAGGCTGAAACCAAAAGGCCATGACCACCCGAGTGTCTAGATCGGAGCAAAAAAAAGAAGATAACCCCAGGCACGTAGGAATGCTCAGCAGCGATTGCTGCCTACCCTCTTTCAGGACCCAGTGTTTCTCCCTCATAAGTTATCTTTATTGATATTGTAGCATTCAGAAATCAATCAGCAATCCCGGGATGACAAATCAATGGCCGCATCCAAACTGCCAAACAGCTGCTTTGCGGCAGGGGTGGGGTGTTTTTGGCGAAAAAATGAAAGAATACAGCTTCAAGAAGATTTTGGTTTCTTGAACAGAAATGCTTTTTTGCGTATATGCAGGTATGAAAACAATTCAGAAAGCAGCTGGCCCGCTGCTCTTTCTTTTTCTGGGCCTGGTCTGCATGGCAGCACGCATCACTCCCATGTCATTAGAGAGAATTGCGCCCGATACCATTCAGGCTGAAATCAAAGGGGCAGTTGCCAGCCCGGGGGTGTATACGCTCAAAAATGGAGCAACGATTCAGGACCTGATCAAACAGGCAGGCGGTGAAAGTGATATGGCCGATTTAAGCGCCCTGAGCTTATTGGAGGAGGTACATGCAGGGCAGGTGATTGTTGTCGGCAAGAAAAACATGGATGGAAGCAGTCCAAGAATCTCGATCAACACCGCAAGTAAAGAAGAACTCATGAATCTGCCGGGAATTGGCCCGGCAATGGCCGAGAAAATCATAGCTTATCGAACGGAGCATCCATTTGAAAAGCTGGAAGATCTGATGGAAGTCGCCGGAATAGGAGAAAAGAAGTTTGCAGCGCTTCAAGACTTTATTGCCCTCTAAAGCCAGCCTGATCCTGATGGCTTTATGCCTCTGGCTGCTTGCCTTATTGCCCGCAAAAGAATCCTCTGGGTCGCTATCCGGGATCTTTCTGGCGGGAGCCTGTCTGGGATCTGCCTTATTGGTCTGGCGGTTTCAAAACCTGAACGTTCTTTTCTGGTGGGTGTTTTGTCTGGCCATTTTCCAGAGCTCACTCTGGCTTCAACAACCACAGAAACCGGCTTCGGGAATCTATACGATCGTCAACGTTCGCAATGGATATGCGGTTGCCCAAAATGGCAGGCAGAAAGCGGTTGTTTACGAAATGGAAGATCTGCTCCTGGACCAGAAAGTCGAACTTTCCGGATTTGAAAAGATTCACACCCAGCATAACGAAGGATTGTTCTGTTTTCAGGATTACCTCCAGGCTAGTGGCATCCAATATAGTGCCAGCCAGATCAATCCTTTGAACACTCACAAAGAAAAGGCAGGCCTCAATGGTTTTTCCTTACGGCAGAAAATATGGATCTTTGTAAATTCGCGATCGGCTGCCCCTTTGTATCGTCTTCTGTTTTATGGGTTGAGTGAAGATGAAAACCTCGACTGGATCAGTACAACCGGACTGCCCTTGATTGCGCTGGTCTATGGAATCCGTAAACAGCTTTCGTATCGGATTGAAAAGAAGAGACTCAACTGGATTCTCGTGGGTCTGCAGTTTGGCCTGCTGCTTTTCTTTCCGGTTCGCCAGGCCAGCCTGCGGCTGCTCATTTTTCAGATTTGCACGGCTTTGTTTTCAGACTGGGACGTGCGCTGGCCGGTTTCGATGCTTATGTTTTTGTGGATCTCTCCTTTTGGAGCGGATTCGCTCAGTCTGGTGCTGCCCGCTGGAATCTCCTTTTTCAGTCATTTTGCCCAGGCGCCCTGGCAGAAGAAGGTTGTGGGGATGTTGTGGATTTCCTTTTGTCAGATGATCTGGCTGGGAGAGTTGAATGTTTTGATGCTGGGGATGTTTATGTACTTGCGAAGTCTTGTGGGCTGGCTGTTTTTGCTTTCGATCCCCGGACTTTGGATTGCTCCCTATGCAGAGTTGTTTTTGCATCTGTTAGAAGACATTCGGATCTCTCTGGACTGGTGGATGGTGCAGGGAAGCCCCCCGCTCTGGTATCTGGTTCTGATTGGCGGATTATTCATTCTTCTGGTCTGGAAATGGGATAAAAAGCGGTTTGTTTTCCTTTTGATGGCGGTCTGCATCTATCCATGGAGCTGGAATCTGGATCCGTTCTTTCATGTCTACCAGATTGATGTTGGCCAGGGGGATGCGGCATTGATCGTCGAACCCTTTCAAAGAAGTGTGGTCATGATCGATGCGGCCGGGAAGATGAATACTGACAATGCCACGAAACTCTTCATTCCTTTCCTGCAAAAACACCAGATCCGTAAGATCGATACTCTGGTGGTCAGTCATGGGGACTTTGATCACGATGGCAGTGTGGAATCTCTGAAACAGAACTTTCCTGTCGTTCAGACCCTGCGTTCCATGGACGGATTGGATCCCGGCCAGATTGAACAGAATCTTCCGGGTCAACCTGCCAGGCTTTCAACTGCATATGAGTTCTGGCTTTTGTTAAATGAGCGAGTGATCGATCCTGAAGAAGAAAATGACAAAAGCTTAATCTGTCTGTTTCAGTATGATGGTTTTCGCTATCTGTATACAGGCGATGCTTCGGTTGCGGTTGAAAAACAGCTGCTGGAAACCAACAACCTGGAAGCGGATGTACTGAAACTTGGCCATCATGGATCAAATACCAGCTCTGATCCAGCATTTCTTAAAGCGGTTCATCCAACGCTGGCTCTCATTTCAGCCGGCTATCAAAACCGTTATGGCCACCCCAATGTTTCGGTTCTGGAAACCCTCAACGAACAGGGAATTGACCGGCTCAATACGGCCGATCATGGAAGTCTCCATCTTTTCAGCATTCCCCATCTTTTGGTTGTGAGCAGTGCAGATGGCTTGTTGGGGTGGATCTGGAAGACATGATCGATTCAAAGCCAGAACTCCAAAGTGAGTAACTTCCAAAAAATGGCAGCCCATCCTCGTGAGGGCTGCCTTTTCTAAACTGTACAGATTTTTCTGAAGCAGGAATCTATTCTGAATCGAGGTTCTGAACCTGCCCAAACGGATCTGGTTTTTACTCATCCAGATACAGTCTGGTGCTACGGGGGAATTCCCGGTTAAAGGCATCTTTTAAAATCTTCTTGGCATCCTTTGGATCCAGAACAACGTCCTGATTGAGATAGCCGGATTCAATCAGATGCAGGCCATCTTCTCTGGGTTCCACCTGGACAAACCGGTCTTTTTTGAAGGTGAGCAGTTTGAGACCCGTAAAGTTTTTTGCCTTCAGGCAGTTCATGTATTTGACCTGGGCCTGACGTAAAGGAACCAGCTTCATTTCGAACCATCCTTTAAGAAGTTATCGAGCTCCTGCGAGAAGTCTTTCTTCAAAATCGTTGTAGTGGCATAGACGACATAGATTGTCTGATCCTTGCGGCCAAACGCAACACGCAATGCCCCAACAGATGGATCATTGACCCGGCATTCTAATAAGGAGATCCCCTGCCATTTGCGGCGTGAGGCGAGTTTGCATTTGAAAAAATCATTCTCTGCCTGCCTGGTTATGGTTTCGATAATCCGGGATTTGATCTGCGGATTTTTGGCCAGCAGTTTTCTGGTCCCGCGGTTTTCAAAAGTAAAAGTAAGGTTAGATTCATTCATGCCTACAGTTTAATAGAAAATCTCAAAGATACTTCTTTTCCGCCCAAGGGATACACCGATTTTCAGGACAGGTAGACTGGTCCAGACCAAATGAAAACCCGCCCATAATGAGCGGGCTTTTTGGCCCTGTATCAGGGTATTGGGCAGTCAGTCGAATCGCAAGGGAATAATCCCAGCTGTCTTTATCGGTCAGATTGTTATAGGTCGGACAGACAATGATCATTGGCTTCATCCGCTTTTCAGCCATCAGATGATCCAGAACGTTTTTAAAAGGATCTGGATGTTCGGGAGTTCCCAGAATCGTAGTCTGATCCGCCCAGCCGCCATGCATCAAAAAGAAAACATCAAGAGGTTGTTCGGGATTTTCTTTCAGCGCATAGGGAATATAGACGATCGCCTGTTTGGTTAATGGAGTCTTTTTGAGCGCATACGTATCCTATTCCCATGTCGAATAACTCAAAGTTTCCAGATGACCCGCCTGAGCAATCGGCATCTGATCCACTTTTGAGATCTTTTCGAGATTTGCGGGGATCGGATCAATCCATTTATTTTTCATAAATATGCCTTTCCGAAACTGCATTCATCAGTTTCTGTTTCCAGCTTCTGCTTTTTGTCTTTCTTGCCTGAGCAGGCACGAAAAATTGTCAGATCAGGCAAAAAAACAAAACTGGATTCCGGATCTTCGATCAAGAAGAGAGGTTTGGAGGCCTGGACTGATCGTCCAGAGATGTTGAAGGTAGATTCATATCATCAGTCCAGGTCGTTTCTTCTTTGGATGACGAGTTCAGTCAAAGATGGGCTGAAAGAAAGATCAAAGAAGAAACAGGATCTTGTAGAGAGTAAATCAGAGAGTTGAAGAATCCGGAACCCAGGTGAAGCAAGGATATCGTATCTTGCGGTTGTTACTACCGGTCAACCAGAATGCGTACAAACTGGACTTCCTAGTCGCAAAAGAAAACTACAGCTCCCCGTAGTGAGTCCCACAGAGAGTCGAAAGACTCCAAATTCATGGGAAGCAACGCTATCGTACTTTGCGGGTCTTACTCCCGGTCAATCAAAATATGCAAGTTATAAGTGCAGAAGATTTCGTAAAACCGGTTGTTCATGGCTGGATAGAGACAGATCGCCGTAAATGGATTAGACAGAACAGATCGATCAAACCTGCCAGATATACTGCCTGTATTGAGACAATAATATAAGGAAAGGATTTCTGTTTTTTGCCGGAAACCGGATGATCCAGGTCTTCTCTTCTGGCTTTCTGTTTTCTTCAGGATGCTCTTTGGCTAAGATGAGAAGGAAGATAAAAAAGGAACTTGTTATGAAAAAACTAAAACGCCGAATTGTTCTTATGCTCAGCCTTATGATGGGGATTTCTATCTGCTCAATGCTGGCTGGCTGTTCCAGGTCCAAAGAAGAATCTTCTTTATCTACCGAAACAATGCAGGATAGTTCATCGAAAGCCATGACGAACGATCCTTATGACGAAAGCGGAAAAAATGAGAAACGAACGACGGATCTGCGCAAAGTCGACGACTCCGGTCAGCTTATAGAAAGCAACGAATCTGATCAATCCCAATCTATGGAAAGCAGTACAGAGATTGAAGAACTCCCGTCGGTGATTCACGAATCTCTGGCTTCTGAAACTCCACAAAATAGTGAGAGTGCTGCACCCACGATTGAAAACAGAGAAGGCAGAACGTATGTGAACGGAATCCTTGTCGTAAATAAAAAACATCCTGTTCCTGCAGACTATGCACCAGGTGTGGATCCTCAGGCTCAGGCAGCCTTGAATCAACTGCTGGATGCCATGCAAAGCCAGTCTCTCAATGTCAGCCGCGATACCAGCAATTATCGAAGCTATGAAACGCAGACTGCTTTATATAACGGGTATGTCAATGCCCAGGGACAGGCACAGGCCGATACCTTCTCAGCCCGTCCTGGTTTTTCTGAACACCAGAGCGGCCTGGCCTTTGATCTGAAAGATACTGCCGGACAGTTATTAACTTCTCCCACTGAAGCCCAGTGGCTGCTGGATCATGCGGCAGAATATGGCTTTATCGTCCGCTATCAGGCAGGTAAAGAAGCCATCACCGGGTATCAGGCTGAACCCTGGCATCTTCGCTATCTGGGGGATATTGCTAAAGACGTTGCCGCTTCGGGATTAACGCTAGAGGAATATCTTGGTGTTGAAGGCGGAGACTACCAATAGTTCAAAAGATCGAAAATGCGATATAAGCATTATTAAGAAAACGAAAAATAAATTTTACGGTTAAAACGCGTTACTGTTCACACGGTCAGATAAATGTTTTAGATAAGCAAAAAAAACTGCTGCTTGAGCGAGCACGTAAAAACGTCTCGATAAGCAGCAGTTTTTATTTTGCTTGACTTATTGGAATTGGCTTCTCGTAAATTTTCAGGCAGGTCTGGTAGACGTTGTCTCCTTTCATCCGGGCTGATTGAAGAACCGTGTAGACAGCCGCAATATTTTCGGCTCCTT
>CAJTLE010000146.1 GCA_910577085.1 uncultured Allobaculum sp.
CTGACAGACCTTAATTTAAGTCGATTATTCAGCTGGTTCGAGCATTTTCTGGACCTGGCACTGGCCGTATTCAGTTTTTGTGAATCAAATCATGGTTTTATCCGCTTAACCGAATGGCATTGCATTATAGACTGTTTTTTCCTTAAAAACCCAATATAACCAACTGTTAAAATCCGTCCACTTCTCTGCCCGGTTATCCCCTGTTATCGCGCCATCAGATTGTGCATTTTCAGCCCTCACAGCCGGATCAGTCTTCTCAGACTAGACCGGTCGAATCTGATGGGCTGTATGAGCAGACCTCGCCAGCCGGCTGTAGGAGCAGACCTCGCCAGCCGGCTGTAGGAGCAGACCTCGCCAGCCGGCTGTAGGAGCAGATCTGGTCAGCAGACTGAATCAGGCCAGCCGGAATTGGCCTTCTGCGGGCTCCATCTTGAGAAAAGCCAGAATTCGCTGATGAAAATCTGGAGCTTCTTCATAAGCCGCATGACCAAGATCGGGGTAAATATGAACGGGTCTGCAGTCCGGAATGCGATCGACCATTTCTAAAGATGCTACGGCGCCGACAATATCATCCTGCCCACCACCAATCACAAAGCTAGGGGCCTGAATCTTATCGAGTTCCGGATAGGCATCACGAGTCAGGCAGGAATTGGCCTGAATGATAAAACGGCTGAAATTTTCAGGTGTCCTGTACAGGCCAAGAAACGGATACAGAAGCCGATAAAAGTGCAGATACTTTCGAGTGTAAGATTTTTCGGCCGTATCAATCATCAGTTTCTTATATTCCTGTTTTTTCGCCAGTTCAATCCAGCTTGTAATCAGACTCCTGGACATGAAGGATTGTCTGGCGCAAGTCATGGCAAGAACCAGCTTATCAACTTTCTGAGGATAATCGATCGCCATATACTGAGCAATCATGCCACCTTGTGAGATGCCGACGATATCTGCCCGCTCAATGCCAAGAGTGTCCATAGCCATGGCCTGATCTTTTGCCATCTGTCTTGTTGTGAAGCCTTCAGGCAGTTCATTGCAGCGGCTGAACATATAAACCCAATAGTCTCTGGCATAAATCCGATACGCCCAGGCCATCCAGAGTGCCATCCCCTGAACGGTCTGAAAGCCATCGCCAAGACCCGGAAGCAGAATCAGATTCTTGTCTCCTTTTCCAAAGGAGATGTAATTCATCGTACGGCCATAGATTGAAACCGTGCCATTCTTTGCATTCCAGAGCATTTCTTCATCCCCCTTCTCTTTTTCAATTCAGATCAATTCAACTTTCAATTCAAAAAGCCAGATTCACACATACAGACATATAGGTGAATCTGGCTTGGGCATCAAATTCTGGCTGATTTTTTCATACGGGCTTTCTGACCCTGTCAACCCGCCGATCTGGCTCGATGAATACGAAGAACGGTTATTTTTTCGCACTGCCTTCTAACAGATTATTGAGCAGATCTTCAGGCATGTAATCAAAACGGATCGGCGTTTTATTGATCAGGTAATCCAGGCAGTCATCCGAATAGCCGGTTACGCTGTAGGTTGCCGTTTTTCCTTCATCGTAATCCATGTGTACCTTGCCATCTTCGACCCGGAATTTTCCGCTGCGCTCTTCGACAAGCTTATTATCGCGGAAGTCATATTCCTTGAATTCATTATCATCCCAGAAGCACTGGCAGGTGAACATATCTTTGGTAAAGTAGTGAATCCAGTTGCCTAAAAGCGCCTGTCTTGGAAATTGCGCACGTACGGCCGGTTCTTTTTTCGTACGACGCAGTTTTTCAATGGTATCGGTGCTCGTTGTCGTGGTTTCTAATAAGTTGCGGGCATAATCAACAAGCTGATGTGAGTTTTCCAGTCGTTCTTCGACGGATTTAATAAAGGAATCACGGGCCTGTTCATCACTTGGCAGCGTAAACAGTTCATCACTTTTCAGGCTGGCCAGCAGTTTTTCCAGATCTTCAGACTGGGCTTTGACCTTTTCATAAAGTTTCATGACTTCGCGTTTATTGCGCTGTTCCTGCAAAGAAATTTCTTCTTTGATTTCCGTGATCACCACTTCATTGGCTTCACTGTTGCTTTTCAGTTCATTGAGAATGTCTTTCCAGACTTTGATATCAGAAGTATTGGGCATAATGTATCCTTTCTGCCTGTCCAGGTTTCAGGTTCCAGCTGGAATTCTCTGTTCATCTTGGGGTGATGAAATCAGAAATCGATCACAGCCGCCTTGATCAGAAGCGGGATTTGGTTCTGGCAGGTTCGATTGGCATCAGAAACGTAAGAATTGTTCGTTCTTTGTTTCTGTTTGATCAAACTCCATTATGCAAAGGGATCGAATTCTGGTCAAACACTCAAGACAAACTTGCCGCTTTTACTTCATTTCTTTTTTCAACCAGTACGATTTTCAGGTTATCCTCTTCCCGCTCTGGTTGTCCGATCCTGTTCCAGTATTTCTATTGTTTCTATCGTTCATTTCTGTCTCTTTGATCACTGATCTTCCTGTCATTGAGCCAGATCGCGGCTCTGCCCTTTCCAGCATCAGACTCGAGGGCCAGAAAAAAGACAGGTCGAGTCGAACCTGCCTGATTTTCAATTGATCTTCTTTACAAAGAATGGATGAAATGGATGATCTATCTTCTGAAGATACCTTTTAATAAAGCGATGGCACCAATGAGCATTAAAGCCATTTTACCGGCTTCAATCAAAGCCTGCTTTGGATCCCGCTGCATTTCATCCGCAAAATCATCAATGGTATTCATTGCGCCCTGACGGACTGCATTCATATGTTCTTCAGCTTTTCTGGAGAAGTCTTCTGCTTTCTGATCGAAACGCGTATTGAATTCATTCAGTCTGCCATCGAACTCTTTGGCTGCATCCGCAAGCTGAACACCTTCTTTTTTCGAATCGGAAACAAAACGGCTTTCCATTTCGTCATCCGCCTTCTTGATCTCTTCTTTTGCTGCGGCTCTGACCTGTTCAAGTTCCTTATGAGCCTGTTCGAGTTCTGCTTTCTGATGATCCAGTTGCTGCTGGAGTCTGACTTCAGCTTTCTTCTGATCCTCGATCAGTTTTTCATGCAGAGCTTTCATTTTGGCTTCTGCTCTTTCCTGAGCTTCATCGATTTTATTTTCAACAGGGGCGTCAGCTTTGACTTCGGCGTCATTCTGTACAGGTTTGTTTTCTTCCATATTCAGATACCTCACTTTCAGTGACACTATCCTTATTATGGTTAAAATTGACGGTTTTCGTTATCGACATGCCTGTTAATCCTGTCTCTTACAGACTTGAAATATTTCATTCAGGATAGTCAGCAGCTGACCTCATAACCGAAAACTGCTTTTCGGTTAGCCGGGCATTATTTCCAAAAATCATCGCTGCAGGCGTCATAGTGGAAATATCCAGTTTTTCCGTCTGTCTGGATCCAGAAATTCAATTTACTATTCTTTTTCGGCCTTATTCAATCCGTAAAAGATCAATTTAAATCCATTGAAACTGCTCAGGTCCGCTTATCTGCCGGGTCCCGAACAGGGTGATCTGTAAAACAGACTGATTTGAAAAGGAATGAATAATAATGCTCAATGATACCGTTGCCTCGCGTCTGCTGCAGCTGATCGAACAAAATCCGGATGCCCCTGCTTTGATCTATAAAGAGAAGCCCATCAGCCGCAAAGAGTTTGCCCATCAGATCCAGAAAATCCAGACTGCCTTACCCAAACATGCCCGTATTGGTGTGGTGCTCGATCATCAACCTGAACTGATTGAATCGTTGTTTGCGATCTTAATGAATGGCTCCTGCTATGTACCAGCCGAACCCAGCTTTCCAGTCGGCCGGATTCATCGCATGATGAGTGAAGCCGAATGTCCAGTCATCCTGACCCAGAAAAAATATGCGGACCGACTGGAAGGATTCCCGCTTCTGTTTATCGAAGATCTGATGGAAGAAGCCCAGGATTCTGATTCCAGCTTTGATCTGTCCCAACTCAAAGACGATTCTGTCCCCTCCGATCCGGCGTATATTCTCTATACTTCAGGAACAACCGGCATGCCTAAAGGCATTGAAGTCACCAATGCCAACGTCTGCCACTATGTCGATGCTTTCCAGAATGAATTCCATGTCACACCAGAAGATCGAATGCTTCAGTATTCCGTCTGCTCATTCGATATTTTTACGGAAGAAGTGTTTGCTTCCCTGCTCAACGGCGCCACTTTGGTGATCCCAGAAAACAAAGATAAAAAGAATGCTGGAAGTCTGCTTCAGTTTGTTGACCAGAATGACATCACCATGGTTTCTGGCTTTCCTTATCTTCTTGAAAAGTTCAACCAGGAAAAAGCACTGCCAAAAAGCCTGCGCTTACTGATCAGCGGCGGGGATGTCCTGCGTGAAAACTATGTCACCAATCTGATTGACCAGGTTGCAATCTATAACACCTATGGTCCAAGCGAAACGACAGTCTGTGCTTCCTATTTCCATTGCCTGCCCGGCGCTGCCCTGGAAGATGGAACCTTCCCGATTGGCAAGCCGGTTCTGGATGTGCAGATTGAACTGTATAACGACAAGCATGAACTTTGTAAACCCGGTGAAGTCGGTGAGCTGGTCATCAGCGGCAAAGGTGTAAGCAACGGCTACATCAAAGACCATGATCACGAAAACGATGCCTTTGAAACGCTGCCCGATGGCACCAGACGATACTGGTCGGGAGACTGCGGATTTTGGCTGCCAGACGGAAATCTGGCTTTCTTAAACCGCAAGGATTCACAGGTCATGATTTATGGTCGACGTGTGGAGATTCGGGAAGTTGAAAGTGCCCTGAACCAATGTGAAGGCATCAATATGGCTGTGGTCGATCATTTCCTCGATGAAGAAGGTCTGCCCTATCTTGTTGCCTATATCGTTACCAGTCCTGAATTTGAAGGACTGTATGAACTCAAAAAAGAACTGGCTCACCAGCTGCCTGCGTTCATGATTCCGGAATTTTTTGTCCGGCTTGGCGATATTGCCCTGACTTCCAATGGCAAACCAGACTACAAAAAGCTGCCACAGGTTCTCAAGACAGGTGAGATTCCATGGAGTTAAAACTCCAGGCTGCCCATCTGGATCAGTTAGATCTGATCATGAAATGGCGGATGATCGTATTGCGGGAAGTCTTTGCCCCACTCGATCCAAATGACGAACCCATGTTGATTGAGCAGAATCGTAAGTATTACCAGAAGCATCTTGCCGACGGCAGTCATCTTTGTTTCTTTCTGGTCGATGTCTCCACGACGCCTTCTACAATTGTTGGCTGCGGCGGGATCTGTCTTTGGCAGGAGATGCCAAGTCCTGACAACCATACGGGTCAGTGCGCGTATCTGATGAATATTTATGTCATGCCATCTGTACGCCATCACGATGCAGCAACGTATATGGTCGAACAGTTCATCGACCTTTGTAAAAAACATAAGATTTCCAAGATCTACCTGGAAACTTCCGATGCGGGTCGGGCGCTGTATGAAAAATGCGGCTTTACCCAACTGGAAGACTATATGATTTATTCGGGAACAAACTCATAGTGAAAAACAAATCAATCCGGATTTGAATTCGAAATTGATTCCAGGTTTGAATCCAGAGAAAATGAAGCGATAAAAAATCAAAGCGGCAGGTCATCCTGCCGCTTTTCAATTGGAATCAGTTTTAGAAAAATTGGGAATGGGTCTGATAGCGAGTTTAGATTTCAACTTCGTTTTTCCACAGACCGTGGAGATTGCAGTATTCGTAGACAGTGGCTTTGCCATGGTTGTCTTTGATTTCGAATTCAGCAACTGGTTCGTCACCTGGAACCAGAGTAGCCTTTTCTACTGTGCCATCTGGGTATTCCATCCAGATGTTTGTGATCCAGTGTTTTTCGAGCATTGGATGTTTAACGGATCCAACCTGAACTTTCACTTTTCCATCTTCGACTTTGACTTCTGGTACGTGTTTTTCAGTTGCACCATCGCTGCTGCCGGCAACGAGTTTTTCAGCTGGAGCTCCATTGATTGTTAATGTGATTTCTTCTTCGCCAGCTGGCAGTAAGACTTCAACAACTTCGCCATTGGCGCCTTTGTATAAATTCATGATTTGTTTCCTCCTTTTTTATAGAGTTTATCACAGGACATTTGAATTGCACTTTTGAGAGCACATTGTTTTTTAATTCACATCTGCATAGTCAAAGCGCAGATTCCGTCCGGAAAATCCGTCGTGAAAGCGCCTTATGGAAAGGCCGGTTTACATT
>CAJTLE010000147.1 GCA_910577085.1 uncultured Allobaculum sp.
TACCAAAAAACATAAACGTAATCCAGATATTGCCTTCTCTATCAAGGCAAATGTACCTGCATATGGCAAAACTGATTTCTTTCTGATTACTCTGCATTTACACTTGACATTTAATAGTTAGGCTTTTTGCCAACCCTGCTCATGGTCAAGATGGGCGCTCCAATGGTCGAGCTGATCAAAAACTATCTGCCAATGGATGGCCTGGCCATGAAAACCCTGTTTACAGTCGGAGCATTGCTTCCATGCGTGGGAATTGCCATCCTGCTCAAACAGATTGTCGCCAAAGCGCTGGACTTCATTCCATTCTTCTTTGGCTTTACCCTGGCTGCTTCCTTAGGCATCAACCTGGTAAGTGCAACGATTATTGCGGCGATGTTTGCCTATATCAATTACCGCATCAAGATGCTCTCCCTTGCCAAATCCGCTCCTGGCGGGGTTGTTGAATTTGAAGAGGAAGAAGAGGAGGATATCTGATCATGGCAAAGATCTCCAAAAAGGCGCTGACCAAAGCGTTTAATAACTGGTATTACGGAAACCTGACCTGCTTTTCACAAGAGCATATGCAGACATTTGGATACATGGTTTCCATGCTTCCGATCATCCGCGATCTGTATGCGGATGATCCCAAACTGCAGATGTGTTCGATGAATACGTATCGGACTTTCTTCAATACGGAACCTCAGTTAGGAACCGTGATTGTCGGCATTACCGCTGGTCTGGAAGAAGCCAGAGCCAATGGACAGGAAGATGTCGATGATGAAACGATCAACAGCCTGCGGGCCGGCCTGATGGGGCCGATTGCCGGTATTGGCGATTCCCTGGTTGTCGGCACCCTGATTCCAATTCTGCTCGGTATTGCGATGGGTATGTCCACTGGCGGAAGCCCGATCGGTGCGATCTTCTATATTATTGTCTGGAACCTGATTGCCTATTTTGGCATGAAGATGCTCTTCTTTAAGGGCTATGAAATGGGTGGAAAAGCCGTTGACTTCCTGGTTGGCCCGCAGGGCGAAGCGCTGCGTGAATCCATTACCATGCTTGGCGGCATTGTCATTGGTGCGGTTGCGGCCAGCTGGGTATCCGTAACGACGGCTTTCTCGATGACAGCCGAAGGGGCCGATGAGCCTTTCCTGGTTTTACAGGATACTTTGAACAATGTTTATCCTGGCTTTTTAACGGCTGCCTTCATCATGCTTTGCTGGTGGCTGATGGCCAAAAAGAAAATGTCTCCGCTCAAAGTCATGCTCTTATTGGTTGTCATCGCCTTCGTCGGCGTACTGATTGGCTTCTTCGATCCAGGTCTGAACTACTAAACAAAAAACAGGCATCGGCCTTCAAAGCCGATCCATTTCAAGTTTGCTAAAGCGCAAAACAATGAAGAGATCTTTTCGGCAGAGAGGCCGGTTGGTCTTTTCAAACAAATCAGCTCCTGACTGAATGATGTCTTCCCGATCTGGAATCTGGGAGCCCATTGTGAGGTGTCCGCTTTGGATGTTAGTTTTGGAATTTTATGGAGCTATTGATTATGAATTGAATTTGGAAGGGGCGTTTGAACCATGTTGAGTCCACAACAGATCAGACAGCAGTTTGTTACACAGGCAAAACTCTATAACCGGCTTAAAAAATGGCTGGCAAATACAATGGTATTGTCTTCCTTTTTCATCAGCCTGGCTCTCTTCTTCAGATCCATTCCCTGGATTGTCTGGCCGGCCTGTATTTTGTTTGGCTGCAGCGTGACAGCAGTCCTGACCATTGGTCTGGCTTTAAAGCGGGGAAAAGACAATCTCGACAAGCTGCTTCTCCTTCTGAATCAAGAGGCATAATTCCTACCATGCCGCAAGCCATCCGGATCCGTCTGATTCGGATGGCTTTTTTTGGCAAACATCCCGGCGTGGCCAGAAGATCTGTTTTAGAATCGAAAGATAAGAAGGATAAGAAGGCCAAAGCAGAAAGAATTGTTGCTTCAAAAAGATCGGAATTTTCCCGACAGGACAGACTGCCACAAATGCTGAAGTTTCAGACCAGGTAAAAAAGGAGCGATAGTCATGGCCAAAATGAGAACTGAGGGCTTGCTTTGGCATCTTATCAAGATTGATTTCTGTCCTGATAAGTAAATCAGGCTTTAGAATTGTCATTGTATTCAGCTTTGTTATGATGGTATCAGTTAAACAGTCTGACTGACTCGATAACAGGCTGCGCTTTTGTGGCCAGGAAAGCGATGACTATTTATTTCTGGCAAACTGACGATGATTCCCTCATCATCCGTCAAAAATCCCTCAAACCTTTTACCGCAAGGTAAGGTCCGCTACGGTTCCATTGATGAAGACTCCCGATGGAGCCTTTTTTCTTGCGCTTTTTTGCCAGATCAACAGCCTGTGGAATCAATTATCGAATGTTCCATCCCGCTTTGTCTGTTGTCCTCTTTCCTGTGCTTTCCCTCTCACTGTCTCTGTGGTCGTCTTATCCGTATTTTTTATTCTGATTTATCGTTCTGGTTTTTCTTCCTTAAGCTCACCATACTTGTGCTTTTTGTTTCATGGCTTTCCTTCCTGATTCTGTCTTTCTAAACCACATCAAGTAAGGGATCTGGCCAGGTTCTGGATTGACCAGAAAACCAGATCTGGAAACTCTGCTGCTGGCAGTCTGGAAGCTGGCATTTCAGCGTTTTAAAGAAGCGCTGAACGTAAAAAAGCCACCTGTAAGAAACACACAGATGGCAATCTGATGGATGGCGCCCTATAAGGCCTGGCGACCGCTTGAACGGTCTTTCTGGTCTGGCCTGATCTTTGATTGAGAAAATCCGCTCAGGATGATGTGTTTTTGTCAGGATGATCATCCGTCGACTTGCCTTGAGGATGGTCCTTGGAGGGAGCCATGGACGAAGAAGACTGCATGGCCGCAGAAGAAGCCGCTTCAGAAACTCTTGAATCGGCAGCCTTCGAAACGGACTCTGATGAAGGTCCGGCTTCAGGCCCAGTCACCGTATCTACCGAGACGGGAATAGAAGGAACAGGATCGGGTTCTGGACTGATGGAATCGGAGACTGTCAGGTTTTGAGAAGCAGAATCTGGGGTGGTCATGGAGGAGGGGTAGATCTGCACAGCTTCTGTAGTGGAAGGCTGTTCTGGATCCAAAGTCTTGCTGGTCAGTTGAGACTTGCTGGCGGATGCAGATTTACAATCGTCGCTGCGGGTATATTTTTCGTTCTTCTCCAGTTCATGTTCACGGATTGTATCTTCGATGGTGCGAATTGGATGGAGCAATGGTTCAAGGGGCAGGGAAAGATCTTCTTTGAGTTTATCTTCGAGATCTTTAACCTTGCTGGCTTCAGGAACCGGCTGCGGAATCGGTGCCTGGATGCTGGCGGGTTTTGGCAGGTTGGTCAGGTCAATACCGGCGGCTTTGGTATTGATATCTTTCTGATTGACGACTGTTTCGGGAATATCGCTGACCAGTTTCACCACCTCAGTATCGGTTTCGCCATGCTGGAAATAGGGAAGACCACGCGAAAGTTCCTGATAGACCAGGTTTTTGCAGACTTCCATCTGGCTGACCAGAACAAAGCCGACGACTTTCATTTCTACACCGCTGCTTGTCATATTCGTGACCAGGACATCGACTGGCTTGTCTTTGATGAAATAAGGATTGTCCTTCATCAGGCTCAGCGCTCTTTTGCGGACCTGTTCATAATCCATGCCGATTGGCAGCACAAAAGGAATCTTGAGGCGCAAAGCCGGATATTTTGAATAGTTGATAATCATGTCCTCAACGATTGTGGAGTTAGGAATAACAATTTCTTTGCCATTATCGGTGCGAATGGTAATAAACATTAACTCAATGGCCGTTACGACCCCGCGATGGTTTGCAACTTTGATATAATCGCCAACGTTGAACGGTTTGGTGATCAGAATCTGGATCCCGCCGGCGACGTTGGCCATATTGCCTTTTAAGGCCAGGGCAACACCAAGACCTAACGCAGAGATCAGGGCAATGACACTGTTCATTTTCACACCAAGAGCTTCAGCGGCTATGATCAGAGAAATGGCAATGATCGTCATATTGGCTGCCGATCCAATGAAAGTCATCAACCCCTTATTTGCGGACTTTCTCGACATGCGCACGATCAGACGTTTGACCCAGGGGCCAACAATCACACCAAAAAGGACTTCCACAATCGGAATCCAGATGGTGGTTAAAAACTGAAGAATGTCTTTACTGATGTCTTTTGGCATATAATCCCCCTATTTCTGAATACAGTTTCAATTTAATTGTAGACAGAACCGCCTTTTGAGGGATTGACTTGACCGGGATTCCCAAAATATGCAAATATCAATATCAGCCGGAATCCTGCCGGTTTTCTTTGCTCAAAAGAATACAGAAGCAGGGCTGCCCTCGCGTTTTAGATTTCTTTATGGCTTGAATTGCTTCTGGCCAGGTAAGGGGGATAAAAGCCAGAACAGTCAGCTTCAAAAAATGGGCAGACAATCTAAACGACGAATTGAGGCGGATGCAAAACCAGAAAATAGGACAGTCAGAAACCATTCTTACTGGTAAGGCCAGTAAGGAAAGAATAGATCTCTGTAAAGAAACAGCCTGAAAGAAGTCGGGCACTGGTGCAGATGGTCAATTCAGATGAAAAACGATCTGTTTTCATCGACCATATCAAACAGAGAGGATATAGACAGAAAAATTCTTGACAGAATGATATCAGTCTGTCTTCTTTGTCTCTTCTTCCTGACCAAAATCAAGTCCAGCCGGAATGTAAAGCAGAAATTATATTTTCAGAAATGGTAATTTTAAATTTGAAACAAAGAGAGATAAATAATAGAGATTTTTCTTTGATTAATTTCGTATAGGTTAGGGCTTTCTATACGAAAAAGGCAAA
The DNA here is from genome assembly GCA_910577085.1 of uncultured Allobaculum sp. GTDB lineage: Bacteria > Bacillota_I > Bacilli_A > Erysipelotrichales > Erysipelotrichaceae > Allobaculum. The sequence continues at coordinate 4,886 of CAJTLE010000147.1, forward strand.
CATAAAATACAAGTAAAAAATAATATACAAGATCTCACCTGATGGCAATTTTGAATTTTGGTTTTTAGTCGGAATTCTGGAAAAATACCAAAAAACCATACACTTTTAAAAATGTATAAAAAAGTAATTAAACATGAACAGAAAAATGATTTAATAAAAGCTATGGGATAAATTCATCTTGTTAAGATAAGCGCATAAACAACTTTGATTCTGTAAGGTATAGTTGCTTTTTCTAATCCTTTGAGCTTTACTTTAAGTGAAAACAAAGGTCATACTAATTGCCGGATCTTTCGATTTCATTAGTATAAAAATCGAAATAATACAACGCATCCCGGTCGGGTTCAAGGTCAGGTATTCCCGTGGTCAGAACCAGTCGTCTGGAGGGATCGGGAGGGAACCGTATTATTCTGAATACGTATTTGTGAATAGGTGGACAGATGAATGCACATTCACCTGCTTGATTCCATGTGATTGAACGATTACGAAGACTGGGAGGGAGAAAACAGAAGTCTCAAAGAAGAGATATAGATTAATATTCCTTGTACATAAAAGGAAACAATATGATCCTTGAAGATTTCGAATCATCTAACAAAAACATGCAAAAAATCCATATTTTTAAAAAAATCGCTTTTCATCGCATTCATTAACAGAAAATCTGCCTATAATGAAAATGTGAATTGTGAATAACTCGAATTACTGGATGAAATGATCGTCCAATCATTAAACAACCGAATCCCATTCGGTTGTCATCCCTAGATGTCCCATGGAGGAAACGGATATGAGTAAAACGAACAAAATTAAAAGTCTGCTCGCGTTAAAAGGAGTAAAAAGCGTCGAATATACTCGGACTCTGGGACTCTCCAGACCCCAGGCTCTGAACACTAAATACTCCAGAGATGCTTTCTCGGGTGACGATTTAATCCGTCTGGCGGATCTGACCGGAACCAGACTGGCTTTTATCGACCCAGCCACACGCGAACCTCTGGTAACTTTTGACCAGAATGATGTCAAAAAGGAAAAGCCTGCCAGCCATGCAGCTCATGAACGTTCGGCCAGACGCAACGAACAGCATGATGTTCGGATGGAGAAGATTGAAGCTGAACCAGCAAGCGCAGCTTAAATCATTGAATAAAAACCTCACCTCGTCTGTGGGGTTTTTATTTTGCCCGCTTGAGCAATGTCATTAAGTTAAGTAAGCTCAGGCTTCTAGCCGTCAGTTCTCTGATGGCGAGAAGTCTTTTTCGTTTTTGTAGGCCATTTTAGACGTTTTCGAAAAATGAACCAGTTTCATACACTTCTA
>CAJTLE010000148.1 GCA_910577085.1 uncultured Allobaculum sp.
AAAGAATCAAAAGAGTTGTTGGAAGTATGGCTAACAACTGACCCAAGAAAGCAAAAAAAGAAGATGCCAATATGACATCTTCAATAAATCAAAGTGAGGTTCTGCCACACACTTTGCGTAAGAACCCTGGCCTGCTCACCTGTCTTTAAACGCTTGTTGTTGGATTACTTGTTTATGGTTTGAATCCGTTTAACGCAAAAGTTTTTCAGGAAAATCGAAAGCTTCGATTATTCTCCTGGCAGAAACGATCCGATATCTGTGCGATGGAATAGATCGTCGCAATGAATATGTTGGGCGGATTCTTCCGCATTTGCGGCAGCTTCTTCGATTGTTTTTCCAGTTCCGGTCACAATCAGAACCCGGCCGCCATCGGTTTCCAGACCATCTTCTCCCTCTTTCGTATGGTTAAGGTAAAGATCGCCTTCAAAGTCTTCATCAATTTCTATTGGATGCCCTTTGGAAACACTCTGTGGATAATCATTGCCGGCCATAACAACCGCAACCGATGCATTATCCGACCATTTCAGTTCTGGATTCTGGGAATCTTTTAACGCCTGCCATGCCCCTAACAGATCCGACTCCAGTAATGGGAACACTGCACAAGCTCCCGTTTCGGAAAGGCCGGCCTTCATGTTGACGCAGACAGGGCGGTTATTGTTCATTACGAATTCCCCGGACAGAATACCCGAGTAACTGAATCCACGTTTGCGCATTTCTTTTAAGAACGGAACCAGAACTGTCTCCACTGCAGCGGAAGCAATGTTCTCTGTCAGTCCACTCTTTGGATGGCAGATGGTCCCCATTCCCTTGGCTTGCGGGTCATCTTCATGTTCATACACACCACGTACTACCGTAAAAGGAGCCAGAGGCAGAACACGGTCTTTCCAGACCATAACAGGCAGATTAAAGCGAAGTCCATCGACAAACTCGGAGATCATGACGCTTTCGCAGCCGTCGTCAAACCATTCTTTGAGAATGTCTTCACCCTCATCTTCGTTATAAGGAATGCCAAATCGTTTCTTGCCGGTTGTTTCTTTAAAAACTAGAGGACAACCAACTTCGTGAAGGAAGTCTGTAGCATCTTTCAGATTGTCCTTTAAAACAAAATCAGCGACAGGAATGTCGTTTTCTTTCATCAGATTTGCCCAGAAGGCTTTATCGTCGATTAGAGCTGCACTTCGAGAATCGGGTGCAATCACGTTCCAGCCTCGACTGGACAATTTTTCTTTCCAGCCATCCCGGATCAGGTATTCGTCGCAGATCAGAACCACATCTGGATCGACCCGCATCACCGTTTCCAGAACATTTTCTGGATTGTACGGTTCTGGCATTTCCTCCATCGACTGTTCGAACTGCGCAGTCATTGGATTTCCGGGGCAGACAAGAATCTGATGGTTTCCGGTTCGCTCAAGAGCAGAGGCAAGGGCCTGCTCTTTGGCGTTCACACCAATCATGATAACTTTCATACTTTTTGCCTCTCTTGTTTGATCATAATACCATGTGAATTTACAGAATTTTTATTGTGGGAAGCGATGGGATAAAGATTGACTCAGAATTTGGGGATCTGTGCCCTTTTTTTGTGAATTTTCTCGTTTGCTTTTTCCCACATTGTTTTCTTAATCCTGCGTTTTTTCTATACTAAACTACCACATTGGTCTATGTGTCTGCTTTGGAAACTTTTGATGAATTTTAAGGGAATATTCCGGTAAAACTGACAATCTTTGTTACAGTGATAAGGAACCTGACATTTCTGCACATGAAGATTCTCTCTCATCATTTACTCTTTCGTTTTTGATCATTTAAGATCTTCATATAAAATTGTCCGGCTTACCATAGAACCATATACCGGAAAGGAGAAATTCACATGGCTGCTCACAAGTCTGTTTCGAAGAAAAAGAAAAGAAGACGCAAGTATAGAGTCCGCTGGGGAAGGCTGGCTATTCTGATCCTGATTGTTCTGGCCATTCCAACCTCTCTGTACCTGGGGTTTCGCTACCTGTTTAACCCACTTTCTTTAAAAAGTGATCACTACATCGCTCAATATAAAGAAACGTTTAATCCACTCGATAACGTGAAGTCTGTGCTTTTTGATTCGAAAGAAAACGTTACGTTCAACGGAACGGTTGATCCAGAGACATTAGGATCGACTCAGGTTTCGTATGAATACAAAGGAAAGAAATATCCATTTACTGTTGAGGTTAAGGATATCGAAGGACCTGAGCTGACGCTCAAAGATGTCAAAACGGACACCACCACAACAGTGACCCAGAATGATTTCATCGAGTCCATCTCAGATGCTTCTCAGTATTCTTTACGGATGGATGGCAATACAGATCCAGGTCAGTCTGGTACGTATAAGATCAGCATCTCTGCCCGTGATGAATTTGGCAATACAACCACAAAGACCGCCAAGCTGGAGCGCAAAGCAGATACCACAGCACCAACCATTGAGAACTTTGAAAAAGAAGTCACTCTTTTAGCCGGCGACTACTACAAACCTGGCAATTACACAGTTCAGGATGATCTCGACCAGAACCCTGGTCTGTATGTTGATTCTTCGGCTCTGAATACCATGGTTCCAGGTGTCTATACGGTTAACTACACAACATCCGACCGTTCAGGAAACCAGAAAACCTATGCGCAGGAAGTCACCATTGAAGAAAACCCGGATCTTGGCAAAAAGATCTGTTATCTGACCTTTGATGATGGTCCTTCCGGGGTTACCCAGCAGGTTCTCGATATCCTTACCCAATATGGAGTCACCGGTACCTTCTTTGTTACCGCTGAAAAACCTGAACACTTCGACATGATGAAGAAAGTGGTCGATCAGGGATCTACAATTGCCCTGCATACGTACTCCCACGACTATTCAAAACTGTATGCCAGCGATGAAGCCTACTTTGAGGATCTGCAGCAGATCAGTGACCTGGTGGAACAGCAGACCGGCGAAGTTTCAAAGGTCATCCGCTTTCCAGGTGGATCCTCCAATATGATTTCGGCTGACTACAACGAGGGCATCATGTCCCGACTGGTCGATGAAGTTGAAGAAAAAGGCTATGCCTACTTCGACTGGAACGTTGACTCCACCGATGCATCCGGTAATGGCGTCAGTGTGGATCAGATCGTTGCCAACGCAACGTCTGGTATTGGCGTGGATAATGCGGTCATTCTGATGCACGATACGGATGCCAAAGAGACAACCGTTCAGGCTCTGCCGCAGATTATTCAGGCTTATAAAGATGCCGGCTATGCGTTCAGACCACTGACGACCCGCAGTACTCCGGTTCATCATTCGGTCAACAACTAAACAAATTCCCGTACTGAATCTTGCATTCTCTCATCCCCCAATTCTTGAGAGGATGCTTTGATAAAAGGCGTGGGTGGATTCTTATCCGTCCATGACTTATTCATTCTCAATTCAGATCTTCTGTTCATTTTTTCGGCCTGATTCTTTCCGTAATGCTGGACTATGGCGAAAGATGGGACAGATTCGTATTCGATTTCAAATCAAATTCAGGAAGATGCGTTATGGCATCTTCTTTTTTTGTCCACGAAAAAAGAAGATATCGTCCAGATCAGTCTGGTGAGGATATCTTCTTTATGTTTATCGTTTGGTTTTTGTATCTGTTAGATTCCAGTGATCTGATGGAAGGCTTCAGTTGCCGCAACGACACCATCAGCGGCTGCAGTTACGATCTGACGGAGTTCTTTGGCTTTGCAGTCACCAGCCGCATAAATACCTGGAACTGCAGTAGCCATCTTGTCGTTGGCTACAACATAGCCTCTATCGTCCAGAATGCCTAAGCCTTTGGCGAATTCGGTTTCTGGAACGTGGCCGACGAATGGGAAGATACCCTGGCATGGAACGGTAAGTTCCATATGTTCTTCAACGTCTTCCAGAACGATGCCGGAAACTTTACCATCTGTTAATAAGATTTCTTTTGGAATGTGGTGTTTGATGACGCGGATCTTATCGTTGGCCGCAATCTCCTGCTGAGCTTTGTCGGAAGCACGGAATTCATTACGACGGATGACGATGGTGACATGGGAAGCAAAGCGAGTTAAGAACTGGGCTTCTTCCAGAGCAGAATCACCGCCGCCGATGACAACGACTTCCTTACCACGGAAGAACGCACCATCGCAGACAGCACAGAAGCTTTCACCATGGCCAATCGCATCGGCTTCACCTGGGATATTGAGCTGTTTTTCTTTAGCTCCGGTTGCGATTAAGACAGCTTTTGCGCTGATAATGCTGCCATCTTTTAAGGTTACCTGTTTTTCTTTACTGATGGATTCTACTTCTCCATACATATATTCAGCCCCAAAGGATACGGACTGCTGATACATGGCCACGGCCAGATCTGGTCCAGAGACGGATGGAACGCCTGGGTAGTTGTCTACCATGTAGGTTTTCAGCAGTTTTCCGCCTGGTGCAGAGGCGTCAACCATTAATGTTTCCAGTCCTGCCCGAGAGGCATACAGAGCGGCTGCCATGCCCGCAGGGCCAGCACCGATAATTACCAAATCGACTTGTCGATCCATAAATTTTCCTCCTTGAGTATGTTTTCCAGCTGCCTGAGATCACGAATGGTTCGACAGCTTTGTTGTTGTTTTAAAGCACGAAACTGAGTTTCATCTAGAGTATACCCCGTCGAAAAGAAAGCCGCATTTCGGGCCGCCTGAATATCCGTTCCATTATCGCCTACATAAATAACCGCATCGAGTGGATAGCCCATTGCTTTGACCGCATAGATCAGACCATCGGGTTTTGGCTTGCAGGCCGGCTGGTCTTCCTTGGCAAATACAGCTTCAATATACGGGCCGAGATGGCAGGCTTCGATGCCCATCATGACGGGTTTGCGTCTTTTATTGGACACAATGCCAATCGTATAGCCTTCATTTTTCAGATCCCGCAGCAACTTTTGAGCATGAGGCATTTCCCGGACCATTTCATCATGCAAAGCCAGATTGATGTCCTGGTACAGATCAATGACCGCTGGGACTTCGTCTTCAGGGAAATAGCGCTCAAAGGATTCTTCAAGCGTCGGGCCAAAGAAGGAATACAGTTCCTGCTGACTGAGCGGATAGCCGGGTTTAAGCTTTTGAAACACCCGCCGGAAGGTTTCGAAAACGAGTGGCTGGGAATCAATGAGCGTTCCATCCAGATCAAACAATAACAATGGCTTTTCCTTGCGGGAAAACTTACAGGCAAGCAAGGACAGACCCATAACCGCTACTGCAATCACAAGCCAGACCCATTTCTGCGGCTCATCAATCCAGAGGCCGATCAGACAAAGAACCATCGCAAAGGTGTACATCTGCCCAAAGTGATGATAGAAACGCAAGGCGAACACCTGGCGCATGAAGATAAAGCCGCCAAGCACAAACAGCTGGGCAAGAATCGAAAGCGGGTTGCTGGTCTGAAATGATAACAAAACCGCAATGCCTACCGGCAGCCAGAAGCCAAGTCCGTCCAGAAATCGGCCGCGATGATAAGGCGAGGGCAAAACAAATCCCGTCAGACTGACCCCCAGAAGGAACGCCAGACAAGTGGACGGTAAAAGCAGGGTGCAAAGCAGAATCAGAATGTTGCTGATAAGCAGAACAACCGTCCGTTCGGCCTGATTCATTCCCCAATGGCTGAATGTGCTGGAAATGCCCAGATCATAAATCAACAAGGCGGCCACCCAGATCAATAACTGAACCAGCCCGCTTGAGCCCAGTAAAAAAGTCATCTTCTCTTTCCTCCCCTGTCGTCTTCCAATCTTCTTTTCCTCTTCTTTGCGATGAGGATTGGATGGATTTGATGTGCTTACGCTTTTGATGCGCTTTCTATTTATGATACGTATTTTTCGAAATTATGCATTTGATTGTTTAGATTGGTCTGTAAGGCCAATCATCTGAGGCGGATCGTTCATGATTCCATATTCTTCAGAGAGTGTGATTCCTGTCTATCATCTCTGTTTATCGCTCGAAAAACATGTACTTTCTTAGTCTACGATGGTACAAATTGTAACTTATTGTACTTCAAAAAGCCTTTCGGCAGTAAATTGGAGTCATCATAGCCCTCGAAAAAACAGGTTTTCCGTT
>CAJTLE010000149.1 GCA_910577085.1 uncultured Allobaculum sp.
TCATTACAGTGCTCAGGTCAAGAAGATTGCCCGGAATAATGTCATACCAGACTGGCAGGCCAGTCTCTTCATCTAGAACCAGAATCAGTCTTATCTGAATCTCTGACGAAGATAGGCCATGGCAGCACAGTGCATTAAACGGATTGTTCTCAATCTGGTTTGGCAGAGGAGTCGAGTCAACATAGCACCCTTTCCCAAACTCAGGGTTCTTTTTCCTCATAAACTGGATAAAATTCTTGAAAAACGAAAGTCGAACCTGGTCATCACCCATGGCCGAGAAGAAGGCAGTATCAGAATGAAGTGAACAAGTCGCCAAATTATCAAGCAGATACGACGCAAATGATTTTTCAATAAAATCATCACAGCTGATCTTGGATCCATCCTTCAGAATGCCATGAAGAACATGAGCCAGAACCCGTTCGAACAGCTCATCTTTTATAAAAACGGTTCGTAGAACGGCTAAAATTCCCTGTTTTTCTAAAAATTTGAGAAGCAGATATGTGTCACCAAAAACGGTATGAATTTCCGGATTTGGAAAGAAATTGGAGCATTTAGCTAGCTTTTCATCCAACTCAACAGATGAAAAAACATCGGAAAGTACGTTGTATTGAACAAGACCACGTGTTGGAGAGAGAAAAATCCCTGATTTTTTGTCTTCAGCCAGATAAATGACCTTTCCAAGACGTTCCCGAACCCTCTGGCGGGAGTGATTTTGCTTGCCTGGTACATAAACAGACTCAACAATTGCGGCTGAACCTGAAACGACCGAACCGGCAGAGTCTTTGACAACTTTTTGGACTTTGATAAACGCCATATGATGCATCACCCTTTAAATATAGTTCTAAGTAGAACTACATTTTAGTATAGTTCAAAGAGAGTCAATGTCTAAATTGATGCATACCTAAAGCACGGTATTCATTAATAAAAGAGTGTAGTTCTACTTTTTGCGGGATCTAAGGTTTATTTTCTTCGACCCAGCACCAATCAAATGTATGATGAGTTTCACAAAACATTGGTAACATTACTGATTCAACTGCCAATACAACAATAAAGATGCTTAGCAATTTATTGATTACCTTCATTAAGATTCATCTCTCCTTTCCTGTTTTGTGATTTAATAATATCGGAATTTAAAGTGATTGAAAATCGGATAAATTTCATGAATATTTGGAGGTTGGCAATGGATATTTATAACAACTTGGGTCTGGTTGAAAAAATACTTAGACTAAAAAAAGCCTGACATTGGATAATGTTGCTAACGATTTAGGAATGTCCAGGGCTTTTCTCAGCTATGCGGAAAATGGACAGAAAACTTTGAGAAAAGAAGACTTTATTCGATTTCTTGATTTTTATGATATCAGTTTTAACTTTGATTCTTCAATAACCAACGAAATTCATAACCTTCTTGATGAAATGGTAAGTGCCTTTATTTATCGTAATCAGAGTTATGGTAATGAAGTGGTAAAAAGAGTAGTACAAAACGAAGAAAAATATAAGTATTCTTTAGGCTGCATCTATCTATCTCTAATCAATATTTTTCCTATAGATCCAGAAAGGACGATGCGGGAGCGTACAAGACTGTTTGATGAAGCAGAATCGTTACTGCCTCTATATTCAGCAGACGAAAAGGCACTTTTTACCTTTGTAAAAGCCTATGAATTGGGGAAACAGGAAAAATACGACCTTTCTATTTCACTTTATTATGAAGCTTTAAATTACTTTGAAGGAAGACAATGGCCTCAATTAGAAGGGATCATAAAAGTAAATCTTGGAACAATTCTAACAACTACTGTTTCCTATTTCGAAGGTTATAAAATCACAAATGAGGCACTTGATATATTTGTAAGACGCAGCAATTATGTACGTGCTCTGATTTGCCAGAGTAATATTGCAAGTTACTTAACGCAAATGCAGTGTTATGGCCCTTCAGAAGAAATATCAAATAAAATACTGCTGTCAAAAGAGACCTTCTCTAATCCGCTCATTTATACCTGCGCCATTAGAGTAAAATTAATGACGCTAACGCTATCAGAGAAATTTTATGAAGCCATTCAGTTTGCCCAAACTCATCAATACCCATTTCCAAATGGCTTTATCAGTAATTTTTGCCTTATTCCATATTGCTATTATCGAACAGGACAATTTGAAGAATGCTTATCAGAAATCAAAAAACTATCTAAAGAAAAACCAACAGCTGATGATAAAGCCCTTTTCTCATTACTTAAAGCAATTATACGACAAGATAAGCCGGGTGTTGAAAAAGAAAAGAAACGGATGGAGAAAATCTGTTGTAGGCAATATAATTGGCCAATGTTAAAAATACTATATCAATTGCTGATTTACTATTATACTGATATTGAAGATAAGGATATGTTAATTGATTCTTACGCTAAGCAGGCAATGGTCTTCAGCCACAAGCTACCCCTTCCTGATTTACAAAACTGATTTCTATGCTTAGTATTGCTGTCAATCAAACGGATGGTAATGTGTTTTGATTAGCAGATCTTTCAATATTTAGCAAGTTAAAATCAACTGACTATTTTTCATGAAATTTTAAAATCTGTAATCGAATTTTTGGCTGCCTACACAGAATTATCGGAAAGTTTTTGGAACTATGCTCTGGAAATCTCTTACAGATCAAACACGATCCGGTGATCTGTTCTGGCCGGCAGACTGAAAAAAGGTTTCTGTTTCGCTTTTGGCAAGCAGAAGTGAATGCAGAATGGATTCATATTTCTCGATCAGGATTGAGAAAAAAACGATGATGATGGACTGAAGAGGCTGAAACAACGGTTGCACTCCGGCAAAATCTGTAACGGATCGTTTTCAAAGCGGAAAAAGATCGGATGAAAAAACAAGAATTTTATCTGAAGATACTCCTGACAAAACTCCAGGCGAAAAAATGCAATAAGAACATCTGGAAACAGATTACACATCAAAAGAGCTGGAGAGAGAAAGCCGGAAAGTGGCTTTAAAGGAGAGGATAGGATGAATAAACAAAAAATCGGGATGCTTGCCATGGGTGTGCTTTTCATCGGAATTGGAATTGGATTGTTCCGCTATAGCGCGGCTGGATCGGATCCTTATACTGCAATGGCAATCAGTATTTCAAGTTTAACCCGGATCAATTTTGGAACCTGCATGATGCTCGGCCACCTGATTATTCTCGTGCCAGTCTTTTTTCTGGATCGCTCGCAGATTGGCCTGGGCAGCCTGATGAATATGTTTGGCGCCGGCTACATTGCTGATTTTGTATTTTCTGTGACCGGCATGATTTTCCCGGTGAATCTCGTTTCGCAAAGCGCTGCAATGATTCTGGCGATTGCCTTGTTGGCCATCGGCCTGGCTCTTTATATGCTGCCTGATGGCGGCGTAGCTCCTTATGATGCCCTTGCTGTCATTTTGGAAAAACGAATGAATGGGAAAATTTCCTATGGTTTATGCCGCATGCTTACAGATGGCGCCTGCATCGTTCTTTGCCTGCTTTTTTCCTGGCTGGCCGGCAGCAGCCTGATGGGCGTGATCGGAGTGGGAACCATCGTCTGCATGGTTTTTCTTGGCCCGCTGGCCCAGATGTGCCGATCTTATTTCATCGAACATGTATTCAGAGGCAGATTTGCATAAAGCAGATGCCTCTTTTTTTGCCTGTATGGACGGAAACAAGCCATTGGGGGCAGCCTGGTCAATACTCGAAATATTTAAAAAAAGTATGTCCACCATCAGGCTTCGGGACGAATGCTTTCTTCGAAATTTTGTCACTCTAAGTGTTTATGGGGATTTTTTTCATCAATGAACGACGCTTACAGAAGCGAAAACAGCGAACAGTTGCTGACAATTACGAAATGTGATGGCTTTGTAATTTTGTTTTCCTCTCAAAGACGACTAGAATAATCATCATGAATAAGAAGAACAGGAAGAATCTTTCCATCTGGATTGGAACCTCGGCCTACATTCTATTTCTGTTAGTCTGCATTGTCTTATATGCGATTGACTACATCACCAATATTGTACAAGTTGAGTCGTTCTCTCAGTTTCTGTATACCATGCAGGTTGGAATGGGAGGGGCCAGTAATACAATCATTCAGATTTTGCAGGGCTTTGCACTGAATTATCTGTTCTGGATCGCCTGTGCAACGATCTTATATGGCGCGTATATGAAGGTTGCCCTGGGCAATCGCAAACGGTTGAAAGAAGGGAAACGGCCGCTCTGGTCCAGCCAGACGATTGTAACTTTGAATTCAACCGTTCTGGTCACGTCTGTCATCACTGCATTTGTGCTTTGTTATCAGGTGAGTCAGGGATATGATGCCCTGAAAATTGACGATTACCTGGAAGAACAGTCTACGGTTTCAACTTTGTATGAAGATCAGTATGTATCGACATCTGATCAACTGCTGAAGTTCCCTGAAAAAAAGAAAAATCTTATCTATATTTATATGGAATCCATGGAAGCCACCTATACGGATCAAGCCAATGGGGGAGGATTTGAAGACAATCTGATTCCGAATCTGACGCAGATTGCCAATGAAAACACCAATTTTAAAGCGGCAGATGATCCCAATTTAAATGGCGGCCTGGTCACCAACCAGACAAGCTGGACCGTTGCAGGCATGGTTGCCCAGACTTCAGGAACCCCGCTTGGTGTTGGAAATTCGAAGTATAACCACAGCTTTGATGAAAACATGCTGTTTATGCCAAATGTCACCTCACTGGGGGATCTGCTGGAAAAACACGGCTACAAAAATGTACTGATGTGCGGCTCTGAGGCCAGCTATGCCGGCAGGTCCAATTATTTTCACCAGCATGGCGATTATGAAATCATTGACCTTGATGCGGCTCATCAGAGCGGCATGCTGTCCAAAAACTATCATGAATGGTGGGGCTTTGAAGATTCCAAGCTCGTTGATTTTGCCAAAGACAAAATTACTGAACTCGCTTCTAAAGATGAACCCTTTAACTTCACGATGCTGACAGCCGATACCCACTTCAAAGACGGATATCTCTGCCCAGACTGCCCGGATGAGTATGACGAACAGTATGAAAACGTCATTGCCTGTTCCGACAAGCGGATTGCAGAATTCGTCTGCTGGATCCAGCAGCAGGATTTTGCCAAGGATACAGTGATCGTTCTTTCCGGTGACCATTTATCGATGGACAGTCTGATCAACCAGAGTGTTGGTCTGGATTTCCCGCGCCGGACTTACTTCGCGATTCTCAATGGCAAAGAATACACTCTCAACAAAACCCGTGACTTTACCACGCTGGATATTTTCCCGACAACATTAGAAGCCATGGGCGTTGAAATTGAAGGACACCGCTTAGGTCTTGGCACATCGCTGTATGCTGATCAGCCGACCTTATGCGAACAGATGGGCTTTGAAACGCTCAATGAAGAGATCTCTCATCGAAACGTCCGTTTTGAAGAAGAAATTCTCAAAGATGATGGCCTGGAGCCAGACGCCGAGAATCTGCCATCCAAACTGGTCAAAACAGAACGTGGATAATCGTTAGAAAACTCGACGAATGTTTTTGTTCTTTGACTCCAGAAATTCACCTGTTTCCAATGAATTGATCCGGGAAGGTCTCGGATTGAGAAAAAATCAGATAAAGAACCCAATTGAAAACCATCTTCGAATGACCTGGCTCATGAGAAGATGGCTTTTTTTATGTCTGCCGGTTCAATGTCATTAAGTTAAGGTGATGTCCTTTAGCCTCGGAACCAACTTGGGCGTGAAATATGAAAGATAAGCAGTTAGCCATAAGAACTAAAAAACAAAAGAGCATGACGAAAAAGTGTAATTTCTA
>CAJTLE010000150.1 GCA_910577085.1 uncultured Allobaculum sp.
TTGCCCCCTGCCGTACCCCTGTCCATCCCTAATGATGGGGATAACCCAGTGATCTCCATTTTTGTCCTTAATTCGAGAACAAATCCACATAAAATACATTTGTGAAAAAGCTCATGAATTACTCAGGTATAATGGAACTATCGAAAGCGCTTGAATGAGAAGCAAGCTTTGACATTAGAAAGGAGAAAAGATTCAAATGCCGAATATTGTTGCTACTCGTATTGACAACCGTTTAATTCATGGACAGGTGGCCACTCAGTGGTCAGGAGTTGTTGGAGCGAATTTATTGTTAGTTGCCAACGATGCTGTTGCCAAAGACCAGCTCCGTCAGGGCCTGATGAATATGGCTGCTCCAGGTTACGCTCAGACTCGTTACTTCAGTCTGGATAAAACAATCAAAGTCATCGGAAAAGCCAGCCCAAATCAGAAAATTTTCCTGATTTTGGAAACACCACAGGATGCACTGAAACTTGTGGAGGGAGGCGTGCCAATCAAGACTCTCAACATCGGTAACATGCACATGCATCCAGGCAAACGCCAGGTTGCAACCAGCGTTGCTGTTGACGATGATGACGTGGCTACATTCAAAAAACTGCAGGATCTGGGTGTTACCCTTGAAATCCAGCGCACTCCAAACACAGCAAAAGAAGACGTATCAAAACTCTTCAGCTGATCTTACAATCGAATAACCGAAACTAAAGGAGACTACTATGCAAGTTATCTTATTGGCAATCGTAACTTTCCTGTTCGCGATTGACCAGTACTCCCTGACCGAGATCATTTATCGTCCGATCTGTGCCTGCCCGATTATCGGTGCAATCTTAGGCGACGTAAATACAGGTCTTGTTCTTGGTGGTACTTACGAACTGATGATGATTGGTTCCATGCCAGTCGGTGGTGCACAGCCAGCCAACGTCGTTATTGGTGAAGTTGTTGCCATGGTATTCGCAGTGAAAACCGGAATGGAAGTCGAACAGGCTTTAGGTGCTGCGATTATCTTCTCTGTATTTGGTACTTACGTTGTAACAATCGTGTTCACGATTGCTTCTTCCTTCAACTCCTGGTGCGATGAAACCTGCTCCAAAGGGGAAACAAGCGGTGTGAGCAAAGCAATTCTGACTGACGTTGTTCTGCTTGGCGGTCTGTTCGCAGTCATCGCGATCCTGGCTTACTTTGCTGGTGAAACTATTCAGCCAGCCATGGAAGCTTTATCTCAGAAGGCAGCCTGGTTCATGTCCGGACTTGGTGTTGCCGGTGGAATGATGCGTTTCGTCGGATTTGGTGTTCTGTTAAAAATCATGCTTTCCAACGATATGTGGGGCTACTTCCTTTCCGGATTTGCAATGGCTCTGATCGTCGGAAATATCGAAGCTTTATCCGCAGCTACTCTGGTTATCGTTGCCTTCATCGGTATTGGCGTAGCTTTAAGCAACTACTTCACTTCTGTAAATATTAAAGAAGCTGCTGCAAATGCAGGGTTAGGAGATTTCTCGGATGGCATCTAAAGGTAGCGAACTCAACCTCCAGGATCTGCAGTACTATACAGATCTGACGCCAGCTCCAAGAGTTGACAAAGCAACTCTCAATAAAATGGTCTGGCGCTCCTGTAACCTTCAGATCTGCTTTAACTATGAACGTATGCAGGCAATCGGCTGGCTTTGGGCCATGCTTCCCGGCCTGAAAGCTGTTCATAAAAACAAAGAAGATTTGGCCATGTCTATGGCTCAGAACCTTGACTTTATCAACACCCATCCATTTATCGTAACGTTTGTTATGGGTCTTGTTCTTTCCATGGAACAGAACAAAATGGATATCCAGACCATCCGTGCCGTTCGTATTTCTACGGCTGCGCCTCTTGGCGGTATCGGTGACGCTCTGTTCTGGTTTACACTGATTCCAATCATCGCAGGTATGACTTGCGGTATGGCAATGAGTGAGAACATGATGGGACCAATTCTGTACTTCATCCTTGCATTCGGTATTGAAATGATTCTTCGTTATGTTCTGATGTACTGGTCTTACAACATCGGTCTTGACGCCGTTCGTATGATGACTGCAAACGCAAAAGAATTCACACGCGCTGCTTCCATCCTCGGTGTCTTCATCGTTGGTGCTTTAACTGCTAACTATGGCGGTGGAACAACAACTGGTATGGTATTCGCCAATGGTGAAAAACCAGTCATCCTTCAGGATTACCTCAACCAGATTCTGCCTTGCCTGCTTCCTTTACTGCTGACTTTACTGATGTACTTCCTGCTGAAAAAAGGCTGGACTCCAATCAAATGTATCGTTCTGCTGCTGGTGATCGGTATCGTCGCAGGTGCATTCGGTATCCTCGGTTCTGGCTACAAACCATTCGTTCCAGTTCCATGGGCTACTTCAGTCGAGATGCTATAAAATCGAAATGCAAAAAACTCCGCGCAAGCGGGGTTTTTTCTTATCTCAGAATTGATGAAATGTGAAGAAGCCAGAAGAGGAAATTTGAGAAGACGACAGGGCTGAGAAGACATCGAGACTGAGACAGCAGTAAAACTGTGAAGGTAAGCCGGATAATCAAAAGACTAGATAGAAGGCGTGAAAACAGGGAAGCATCGATTCTGCTTTGAAGGACATGTCAAGTCAGAAACAATGTTGAACGCCCTGCCAAAAAGGATGAGAATTGAGAGATGACGCTGCTTTTGTTATGGTTTAATCATGAATACCAAAAAAATGAACACAAATAAAATAAATCTCAATGAAATGACTTTGGAAGAAACAGACAGAGTGTCTGCTCAATCTCAAACAAAACAGGAACCACCCAGCCAAACTCACGACAGAACCGACGAGCTCGAACTGCGTCCATTTGGACGTTCAAATCCTGAGTATGAAGAAGTATACCGGCTCTATTATGATGCCTTTCCTGACAGTGAAAGAAAGCCAATGGAGATGATTCTTCAGTCTGTTCAGGAGGGAACAATGGAGGCGTACTCTGCATTTGACCAGAATGAATTTGCCGGTCTGATCTTTCTTGTAAAGGGTGAGCAGGCAGATATCCTGGACTACCTGGCCGTCAACCCAAACCTCCGAGACCGGGGAATTGGCTCCCGCCTGTTATCATGGCTTAAAGACCACCGTTCTAAACCGTTCATTATCGAAATTGAATCCACATTCACGGCATCGGATCCGATGCCAGCCCGCCGCAAGGCTTTTTATCTTCGCAACGGCATGATTGAGTGCGATCAGGAAATCCTGCTTTTTGGCGTGGAAATGGAGCTGCTCAGCTACCCGGTGCCTGTCACTTATGATCAGTACTACAACGTGCTTTCAAGCTATTTAGATGCCTTCCCGCAAATCGACTATCATGATTGTCTGGCTGCTCTCCAACCCCGAAAGGATCTCTCAAAAGAAAACCAATAATCTGCAAATTGGTCACAGAGAATAAACAGAAAATCGGAGCAGGTGAAATTAAGTTTGCGATGAGAAGACATTCTAATTCATTCACCAGATTGACAAAAAAAACAGAAGAGAGAAAAAGCAAATAAAGATCTGGAGTGTTCAAAGCTGAACAGTCGTTTATAAAAATCGGTAAATGATCGCAGTCAGTGAACGTTTTTGTGGATGTAAGCCTTATAATGATGGTGTTATCTGCCAAAATTAGAGGAGGAAAAAAGTAAGAGTATGAAAGTTATTATCACAAAAGGTTATGACGATCTGAGCAAAGAAGCCTTCAAAGTCATGAAGGCTGTCCTGGAAAAAAAACCAAACGCAGTTTTAGGTCTGGCTACTGGAAGCTCACCTGAAGGTCTGTATGCTGAAATGGTTAAAGACCATGAAGAAAACGGAACATCTTACAAAGATGTTGTGACCTACAACCTGGACGAATATGTAGGCATCGACCGCAATGATCCTCAGTCTTATTACACTTTCATGAACGATCATCTGTTCAAACATATTGATATCAACCCAGACAACACACATGTTCCATATGGCTCTACAGCTGAAGATGCCAAGAAATATGATGATGAAGTCAAAGGCGTAGATATCCAGCTGCTTGGAATCGGCCGCAATGGTCACATTGGTTTCAACGAACCAGGTACACCATTCGACGAAAGAACCCACATCGTTGAACTGACAGAAAGCACAAGAGATGCCAATAAGCGTTTCTTTGATAACGACATCACAAAAGTTCCAGAAAAAGCCATCAGCCAGGGAATCGGAACTGTTATGGATGCCAAGAAAATTCTTCTGATTGCGAACGGAGAAGGCAAAGCTGACGCAGTGAAAGCAATGATCGAAGGACCAGTTTCAACTGAATGCCCAGCTTCTATTTTACAGAACCATCCAGACTGCATCATCATCGTTGACGAAGCAGCTGCTTCCAAACTTTCCAAGTAAGTTTGAATCAGGAAACAAACTCGAATCGGAAAAATTTGAAAACCGATTTGAAATGATCATTTGAAAGGACGAATCAGAGGGGTCGCAGGGCTCCTCTTTTTCTTATACTTTTGTACTTTTGGATTTACGCTTTTCGTCGCAGACTCTGTTGGCTGGAAACTGCCTTCTGTTGACTCTGATTTTTTGCACCTGCCTCAAAAGCGGTCAGACCAGTTCGACAGGAAGTTTTTCATGGCTTCTTTTCATATGGATTCCAACAGAACATCTGCCAAAAAGAAGAGACGGCAGCTCTTTTGAAATTAGGCTCTTTTCGCTAAGATAGCTGTATGAGTAAAAATTCTAAATCTAAAAAATCAAAGACAAGCGTCAGTGTCATCATTTTCCGCGTTCTGGCACTGGTTGCTCTGGTTGTTTTCCTGTTTGCAGGATGGAAACTGTATGGGGTCTGGTCTGAAGGCCACCAGCTGGAAAAAGAAACGGAAGAGCTGGCTCAATACCTGACTCCTCAGCCGATTGAAGATCAGACCACAGAAACCAATCATATCGATTATTTCTCAGTGGACTGGGCCGGTCTGAAAGCAGCCAATCCGAATGTAGTCGCCTGGGTCATTGTACCGGGAACTGGCATTTCGTACCCGGTCGTGCAGGGCACAGATAATAATTACTATCTGACTCATACCTATACCGGTGCTTACAACTCCTGGGGATCGATTTTCCTGGATGCGGCCGCAAATCCAAACTTTCTGGACGACAACTCCCTGATCTATGGACACTCTGTTTCCGATGTTGGTGGCATGTTCACCAGTTTGAAAAATTTCAGCGATCAGTCCTTTTTCGATTCGCACCCTTACTTCTGGCTGCTTACACCAGATCAGAACTATCGCTGCAACGTGATTGCCTATTATCAGGGCTCAGATGATGCAGCGGTATATCTGACTGATTATGCTGGCCAGCAGGATCAGGTCCTGGCCGATGTTTACCATCAGGCCCTCTATACGCGGGATATGGATCTGATCAACCGTAACTTTGTCACCCTTTCAACCTGTAACCTGGATTATGGATTCTCTTCCAATCAGCGAATTGTCCTGATGGGTGCTTTACAGGAATGGAATGAACTCATTCCCCAAAGCGAAGCTTCATAATCTGCAATCATCCTGTTTTCAAGAAGCCTGATCTTATCTCAAAAGGTCAGGCTTTTTCTATGCGGCTTGATTATAATGAGAGCGGTCACGAATCAACAAAGGTCACTGATCGCATGTTTTTCTGCTTTTCTCTTCCAAATCAATGCCATTCGGTTAAGCGGATAAAACCATGATTTGATTCACAAAAACTGAATACGGCCAGTGCCAGGTCCAGAAAATGCTCGAACCAGCTGAATAATCGACTTAAATTAAGGTCTGTCAGGTC
>CAJTLE010000151.1 GCA_910577085.1 uncultured Allobaculum sp.
TTAGAAGTGTATGAAACTGGTTCATTTTTCGAAAACGTCTAAAATGGCCTACAAAAACGAAAAAGACTTCTCGCCATCAGAGAACTGACGGCTAGAAGCCTGAGCTTACTTAACTTAATGACATTGGGAGACTACTGATGAGAAATATTTTCAAGTTCATTGGCACTAAAGAATCCATAAGCGTCCCAAACCTGATTGAGGATATCCAACTCATCTGAAGAAAAGTTGAAGGATGGATTATCTTTCGGGATATCCGTCCAGCCGTACTCTGTATATTTCTGGTATAAATCTGGAATCACTGGTCCATGGACCCAAGCTTCAATCGGTTCATTAAACAAGTGATACTGCAATTCTTCAGCATTTTCATTTAACAAAGCCAATGTCCAGGCGTAAGCATAATGTCAAAAGCTCTTCTCCTTAGAGGCCTCCTGCCAGACCGCAATAAAACCAACAGTTTTATCCATAAAAAACGCCCCTTAGATCTCGCAGATCTAAGGGGTATTTTACTTTTGTTGGCAATGAATTCAGTATTTTTCTCTATATTCTGGTTCCAGATTAGCCGCGGTTCTGGAAGAAGAAGTTAGGGATGGAATCATCTGTATCGGATTCAGTTACAGATGTGGAAACTCCGCTTGGTCTTGGAGCGGATACTTTTGGCTGGGTGAACAGGCCTGGGTTAGCCGTGGTATTGCTTGTGGCTGCTGCTTTTTTAGGAGCGGCTTTGCTGGTCTTTTTTGCGTTTGGCTGGTCATCTTCGAAACCTGTCGCAATGACAGTAACGATGATGGCATCGCCAAGCTGTTCGTTGATGGCGATACCGAAGATGTTATCGAGTTCGCCGCCAGCTGCATCCTGGATTACCGCAACTGCGTTCTGGGCATCATAGAGGGAGACTTTATCGCCGCCAGTGATGTTGATGATTGCGGATTTAGCGCCGGCAATGTCGGATTCAAGTAATGGAGACTGGATGGCCTTTTCAGCTGCTGCGATGGCTCTGTCTTCACCTTCGGCCATACCGATACCGATCAGAGCACGGCCCTGGTTCTGCATGATGGAACGTACGTCCGCAAAGTCAAGGTTAACAAGAGCTTCAACGGAGATCAGATCAGAGATCGTCTGAACGCCCTGACGCAGTACGTTGTCAGCAGCCTGGAAAGCTTCTTCGATTGGTTTGCGGCCGATCACCTCGAGCAGGTTGTCGTTGGAAACAACGATCAGAGAGTCTACATATTTCTTTAACTCTTCGATACCTTCTTCTGCGTTTTTGGCACGGCGTTTTCCTTCAAAGGAGAATGGACGGGTCACAACAGCGATCGTTAAAGCGCCTTCTTCTTTAGCGAGTTTTGCAACCAGTGGTGCTGCACCAGTGCCGGTTCCGCCGCCCATACCAGCAGTAACGAAGACCATGTCAGCACCTTTTACGGCTTCACGGATTTCGCTTTCGCTTTCTTCAGCAGCTTTGCGGCCTACATCTGGGTTTCCGCCAGCGCCAAGACCTTTAGTGGCATCGTTTCCAAGAACGATCTTGTTTTCGGCTGCGGAGCTTTTGAGAACCTGTACATCGGTATTGGCGACGTAGCAAGTGATTCCCTGAACGTCATCATTGATCATGCGGTTAACAGCGTTGCTTCCGCCGCCGCCCACGCCAATGACACGGATATCTGCATTCTGATTCATTTCTGGCATATTGCTTTCTTCCTCCTGGTTTTCTGTCTGGATTTCTGGATTGGTAAAAACAATCTTCTTCGATTCTGGGTTTGTTTCTGGGGATAAAATCGAAGTTTAAAACTGTCTGGTTCGAAAAGCTTTACGCTATTTCATAGCGGTAAAGCTGATCAAGAGGCATGTGGTCTGAATGATTTTCTTTTGTTTAAAAGGCAAAAGAAAGGATTCAGGATAAGTATGCTCTTGTCTGTCCATGCAAACAAAACGATCTGCGACTCGATCCTGCGATCTTTTTGCAGGGACAGGCAAAAGGAAAAACAGAACGAAAGAAATCCAGAATGACAAAAGCTGGATTTCTGAGTCTCGATCTCTTTTTACTTCTACTTCGTTTTGACTGCCGTTTTTAATTTTACCTGTATAAAGGGCAATCCTTCAGGTTTTTTGAAGTTTTTCCGTTTGTTTCTTTTGAGATGTTCACAGTTGCGGCAATAGAAAGAAATGACTGTAAATTAAGAAATTTATGAGATCGTTTTCTTTTTCTATTCCCCATATCTTCACCGTATACATGTTTGTCTTGGAGATATGCTTTGGTGAATGGATTTTGTGAACAGATCTGCCTGCCAAACGAGTCTGCTTTCAGGGTTTGCTTTCCTGGAAGCTACTCTTTGTTGGCAAGCATTGCTTTTTTAAGCTTGCGGGTAAAGCCGCCTTCGGCGTCTTTGGCATAGCGGGTAATGGATTCGATGCTTTCTTCCAGTTCGTTGTTATTGACGGAAGTCTGATCCCCGCGGTTGTTGTACTGCTTGGAATCCATCCAGCTGTAAATCATGCCAAGATCACAGACAAAGGCACCGTTGCGGGCACCAATGGTGGAAATGGCATAAACCGATGTCGGGGCGTTAAAGCCGCTGCAGAAGTTTTTGAGCACAGGGATGTTGGCTCCCTGACCTGTGATCAGATAGCGGGCTGGCATCGATTCAAGAATCTTGGCACATCCGGCATTGATGTCCGCAATCCAGCTGCGAATTTTCGGCAGGACTGCGTCTGCAAGCTGACGGGATGTGATTTCGATGCGTTTGTCATCCTGTTGTTCAATATAGATGACAACATCCTGCGTATCCATCTCACGGGATTCAAACAGATTTTCGAGAAGACGCCATGCGGTCTCATCGGATAATCCGTATTCTTCCTGCAGGGTCTGAATAAAGGAGTGGTAACCCTTATCCAGGGTGGTAGTAAATGCGATCTTGTTCTCGATCAGAAAAGCGAGCGTTGTATGTTCGGCTTCAAGATCGATCAGAATGACTGGCTTGTCCGCAGACTGGCTTAAAGCACCAGTTTCTTTGGCTGCACCATAGACATCCAAAACCAGATCCAGGATCTGCAGGCCGGCTTTTTCAACGGCTGCTGCATAGGAGTAGACGATGTCTTTATCGGCATAAAGCAGGTCGACTTCCATATCAAAGGATTCGGTATCTTTGCCCAGAGGGATTTTATCCTGACGGGCTCCATCCACGAAACATTCAATTCTGTTGACGTTTACAAGTTCTTCATTTTCAAACTTCTGGGCACCCAGCGCGCTTTTGAGTCCTTGCTGGATATGGAAACGGCGGATGGTATGAGTGCCATCTTCAATTTCCACATGGACTTTATTGTTAACCGGTCTTACGTTTCTGGCAGGAATTGCCAGCAGAACGCGTTCGATGCGATAGCCTAATGCAGTCTGTGCCTGGCGGACTGCCGTTTCGATTGCATCGGCTACTGCCTTTTCATCAGTGATCCGCGCATTGCGAATCCCATTGTGTTCTACACGTTCGACACGGAGAATGTTGCTTCGATCATTAAAGATTTCTGATACAACCAGACGAACCTCGTGATCCGAGATTTCCAGGGCTGCATAGACACTTTTTTTGGCCATGCGTTTCTCCTTTACTCTGCCTATCATTATAGCCTAACGGCGCTGATTTTCAGTTCGTTTCTGTCTGGACCAGGTTACTGATCCAAAACAGGATCATACCACAGGAATTTATTTGTTGTCTAAGTCCAGTCCATCTGTGGCAGACCTATTTTATACAGAAAGAAATAAAGTACTCCACCTATTTCGACTTTCACGCTAAAAAACTTGAGTTTGCCATCAGCTCCCAAATTAGATCCAAAGTTTGTGAAATTCACTTTTATGGGCATTCTGGATGATTTCTCATCAAGAATAGCGTGAAAACCTTATCTCTGCCTGACAAGTCATCTGCCCAAATCCGAAAAAAAGCAGCTTTCCACTCACGAATTTTCGTGAGGAAAGCTGCTGGCAAAGACTTTGTTCGTCTTCTGTATTCTTGTTCTGTCTTCTGTATTTTGCAGCACGTCTTCTGGACTCTTATTGTTACTGCATATCCTGGACGGTCTTACTGATGTTCTGAATTCTTGATGCTCTTACTTGTCTTCTTCAAAGCTCATTTCTTTAAAGATGATGACAGCACTGTCCAGATCGGTAATGACCCCGTTGACCCCCATGCGCAGATACTCGCGGACTTTATCGACCGAGTCGACCGTCCACACCCAGATCTCCTTGCTTGCCTGGTGAACCTGATCGACGACTTGCTGGGTGACCAGTTTCTGATCCAGAGCAATGGAATCGAGCCATTCCATCTTCAGGGCTTCGTTGTAAGTATTGCGGTCATTGATCAGATACTGAACAAACATGTTTGGAAGTTCAGTGTGGATGTTTTCAAGAACTTCTGGATAGAAGGACTGCACCTGAATGTTTTCGGCCAGCTTTGGATGTCCGCGCACAACATCGAGGAATGGCGCTGGATCGGGGTTATCGTCTTTGAGCTCAACCAGATAAATCATCTGATCCCGGTAGCGTTCAATGACCTCGGACAGGCGGTGAAGCTTTTCCCCGTTTTTCATCAGGATGCCATCAAGTTCAGCACTCGTATGATCCGTAATATTCCAGTTGGATCCGGAGATGCTGGAAAGATTGTTGTCGTGACTGACATAGAGTACGCCATCACTGCTGGCATGAACGTCCAGCTCAATCTGCGGGCACCCGGATAACAAAGCCAGGTCAAAGGAAGCATAGGAGTTATCTACGGTGTCATTGACAAACCCGCGATGGGCAAAGACTGGAATGCGGGAAAGAGATTTACTGGAACGGTTTAAAAGCCGTTCATTGGCAAAGGCAATCATCTGTTCATCGCTGAATTCCCCGCTGGACAGATGGGTATCGACAATCGAAGGCACGATTAAAGTATGCATGAACACCAGGCAGCAGGCGATGGCGATCAACGCAATAAAGAACTTTTTGATCCCCCTGACCAGACTGCGGCGCAGGCGTTTTTTACGGACTTTTGCTTTTACGGCTTTTGAACCTGTAACAGAAGTCGATTTGGATAAGCGGTCATTTGATCCCGCTGAATTTGTTTTTGGATAGTTATCGGCCATGCTCATTATTGTAGCCAATCCCGATTGGAGATCAAGCAGACCAAAATCTTACATTTTTTCAAAAATTTTGGGCACTTCTCCCCTTCTGACTGGCCAGGCAGACTCTTTTTGATGGAGACTGCTCAGAAATCACCGTAACCTAGAAACGACTAAAACAACCATTCCCTGCCAGAGCTTCCTTACGGCTGGGGCTGGAGGCGGCATCCCTTTACCTGCTGATCTGACGGAAAGGGAAGATCATGACATCCGCTGGCGTCATGACAATGTATCCGATAAAGCAGACGTAATGCAGCCCCTGTGCATCAGGAACGGTGTAAGCAGCTATTT
>CAJTLE010000152.1 GCA_910577085.1 uncultured Allobaculum sp.
GGAAACTTAAGGATAACACATGTCCTTTTTCATATCTATGCTTTATATACAGGGGGTGTCATCCGTCAAAAAAGATGACATCCCCTTTTTTTCGACTCAAAAACCCACCCAAAGTACAACAGAGCCTGATTTTTTATTGTTTTCCATCCTGAACACCTGCTTTGATCCCTCATTTTTCACTTAAAAAAAATGAAAATTGTTCTGTATTTCCATGTTTTACAAGCGTCTACATAAGGCTGACGAATTCAAAGGTCCGTAAGTTGCGTTTTGCCATAATTCGGTATTTCGATGTGTTCTCTATTCCATGAAAACACATACGCGTCTCCTGGACTAAAAAGAAAAGAACCAGCCTTCACTATGGAAAGCCGGTTCTTCTTGAATCAGATTGATTTTATTACTTGTATTTGTAGTATTTCAGGTTGTTCTGAAGTTCTTCAAGGCTCTCAGTCAGATCGTCGACGTCATCTTCCACCGCATTTTGCTGGTGGGTAACAAGAGCATCAAGCAGTTCTCCGGTTTTCTGGTTGATCATATTCGAGCGGTCCAGGAATTTTTGGAGTACTTCGGGGTTATGACCGACCTGCACATACTCTTTCGCTGCCTGTAAGGTCTTGCCGGAGAGTTCAACGGCTTCTTCAATGCTGGCCTGATACTTATCCTTAGTCAGTTTACTTCCGCCAAACATGACATCCAGCGCATGGACGGAAACTTTGGAGATATCCCGCAGTTCCTGATCGTTTTTAGCGATCTGTTCGATGACTTTGGCTTCCACCTGCGCCCGGACCAGATATGGATCCGGTTCGGTTTTCTTCTCTTTCCAGACTCCTTCTTTGGGCTGGGAAGTTGAAGCTGAACTTGAAGATCCAAATGGCGGCTTAGGCATTTTAAACTTGCCATTCGATTTTTGCGTCTTGGCTTCAGTCTGCTCGTTTTGTGAAGCCATGAATTCTTTGAACAGTTCGCTGACATTTTTTGTCGAATCCTGAACAAAGCTGGAAACGGCTTTGGCCAGTTCCGCAAGCTGTTCTTCATCTACCGATGGACCATCAGGCTGATGCTTTTTATTCTTTTTGGCCTTACTTGCGGAGTATTCCCCCGTGGTGTTGTTGAAATAAATCTCGTCTTCCTCAAAAGCCTGATCGTTGAACTCTTTCTTTCCTGGCAGATCTGGAATTGGAGTCAGCTTCTTGGAGCACATTCCCGAGTAAATATCTCCCCAGTTGAGAAAGTATTTCGAAATGGGTGGGATCAGAAAGAAAATCACCCCGGTCATCGAAAGGAAAAAGCCCACAATCCCATACAGCCAGCGCGGCATGAGAATGGGGTGGGGGTATTCCCGCATTGCTTCATAAAAAGGAATATCTTTATAGCGGGATTTGTGTTTCCGCTTCTTTTTCGAAATATACGCATTACGCGGCTTAATCACTTTTAACAAATACAGTCCATAAAAAATCAAAGGCAGCAGGGACACAATATTCACCAGGGTGAGCAGTCCCGAACCACCGAGTAAAACACTGATTAAAAACAGGATCAAGGCGGGCACAAGATCCCGTCTGGCATCTTCATTCATTGCAATGTCCTCCTTGCTCGTACCATTTTAGACTACACAAGAGTTAAATGGGCCAGTTTGTAAAAATTTCGGTTTCTTTTATGGCGATCTTCTGTTCCTTTCACAATTGTTCGAAAACAAGGCAAGTTTTGAACGATCCGAGGTTAAATCATCCTGAGTTCGCCAAAACTTGCCTTATTGTTTTTCTTACGCTTGTGAGACTCCTGCCAGACTTTTTCCTGACGGAGTTTCTTTAACTTTTCTAAGCAGAATGCCCTCTTTGAAAACGACTGGAAAGGCCGCTTAGCTTTTCTTCAATTGGAGCAATTTTATCAGCCAAAGCCGGATCTTTTTTGGATCGATAAAGCAGAGCTTTCCACAGACTGTAGAGTCCAACAAGCAGCCAGGCAATCGTTTCGATCACAAAACCAAAAATCTGCAGGCTGGTTTTCTGATAATAAAGCTTTACATGACCAGACCCCTGCACATCCAGGCTGATCTTGCCATCATACAGCACTTCTTCATCAACATCCGGCATTCGATCTTTCTTGTATTGCGCTTTCTGTTCCTCCGTTAAAGGACTGGTCCGCAGAGCAGGTTCACTGCCGGAGGCCCCATTGGAGTATTCCACCTGATAGCCTTTGTACCAGACTCTTGGAACGATCATCGAAGCCGGCTGGCTTTCATCGATCACCTGATAGTCAAATTCCAGATTGTTATAGCCCTTTACAATATTGGTCACTTCCACATTATCCAGCGCCGTAAACTGCCCAAACTCATCCGCATTGGCGTTGGCCGGATTGATGTTAAGCGTAAAGTACTCGTCCCCACTTGCGTTGAAAGACGAGACATCCGGATCCACCCGGGACTGACCAAAGACTTCCTGATGAATACCCATCCGCTCCAGATTGGCAGCAGTAGGCAGGTTGGTCATCAAGCAGGCGACCACATAGAGCACTCCCTGCACGAGCAGTACAACTTTATTCATGCCAAGGGAAAGCGATAAAGCCAGCGCCATGACGACCAGCAGCGGAACGAAAAAGGAGATCCGTCGTAAATCCTGTAAAACCAGCACCGGTGTCTGTTTGAGCAGACCGATCCCTGGAATCCAGTAGGTCTGCATGAGGAAAGTAATCACACAGACAATGACCAGCTGACGACAGAACGGCTTCAGTCGTTTGTAGACCATAAGCAGAACAATCAGCACGATAATCATCGGAATATAGGAAGATCTGAAAATCGACTCCCACAACGAGAAGGTCTTGAGCAGCATCTCATAAGTAAACGGATACTCACGCGCTGCCCAATGGAAAAAGAACATCTGCGAGCTGGACTGCTCGACATACTGAATCAGAAAACCGCTGGCCAGAATCAGACCGATCAAAGCGGATTTCACAAAAGATAAAATCTTCGGAACCGTCCAGCGTTTGATATTCAACAGCACAAAAATCAGGCTGGAAAAAGCCAGAACCGCGGTTGAAAGCAGATGCGTCTGAATGAGCAGACCAATAATGACGCCAAGCAGAACCGGATTGTTCTGATCTAGATAGAGCACCTTATACATCGCATAAAACAGGATTGGTACAAAGGCTGCAACCATGGTCATGCCGTACCCAAACCAGGTCAGCACCAGCGTGGACAGAATGGCTGCACACATAGCCCGTTTTTTACGATGGCCGATTTTGAATACGCTGTAATACATGGAGCATGCCAGCGCATACGTCAGTAAAAATACAAAAAAACTGTAGACAAAGGCAGCATTGCCAATCAACAGGTAAAGCAGGGCCGGCAGATAGAACTGCCAGTTGCCATAAAACATGGGGGAAGCATACCCGACTCCCTTGGTAAAGACAAAGTTCAGACTGGGCAGAAAATCACCATTTTCAAACGACTGCACCAGTCCGGCCAGACGCCCTAAATGGAAGGTATAGTCATGTCGGACATCGCCGAGGTTGATATAGACGATACTGACCAGCGCAAACAAGGCACTGTACGCAAGTAAAAAGAGGTACGGATGCTTATGGATAAAATTTTTCATCATACTCTTTCAATATTTATTGGAAACCAGAATCAGATCTTCATGATCGCAGAATTTACTTTGGCCGTCCCATTTATATGTCGCTGCCCCATCTCCATGGTGTTACTCCATTTAACGATTTCTCTACTATATTTAATGGAACAGATTGATGGGTCTGAAGTTCTTCTGGTTTTCAGTCTGAACCGGTCAGCTTCAATCTGGATGAAAGTCAGATTTCTGGCGGATTCAGACTTTTTTTACCATAACATATCCTGTCTTGAAGTAAACCTTTGTCCAAAATCGTCGTTTTTCCTTCAGGTTCACAACCAAATCTAATCAATCTTTCTATTGTGTTGGAGAAGTCTAAGCAAGAAGAATTGCTATTTTTGCCTTTCTTCTGTCATTATAGAGTCGATTGTTTTTACATACCTCTGCTGGTGAAAAGCAGGGGCCAAAAACTTAGAATGGAATAATGTCTCTATGATTTACTGGCTTTTATATCTTTTCTGCGGCCTGACCATTGCGGGCTGCATGATCGTCTTTGGACGCACTCTGACTCAAGATCCTGACAGCGGCTTTTCCGCTTCTATCGCTTATAAAAACAAACTGCTCACTGCTCATCCTGAACTGAATGCCCGAGTCCAGAAACAATATGGAGCCTATCTGAATAAAGGCGGCTTTGGCCTTGCTGTGGTTGTTATTGTCGGCCTGCTTTGCGTAGTCAGCCAATCCCAGGATGCCATCATGATTGGCGGCAATATTGTTCTGGTCATTGAACTGCTCAATATTTTAGGACTTCAGATCTGGATGAACCAATATGTTCAGAAACTGACAGGTGCAAAACCGGCTTCTTCCAAAAAGAAAGAGGCCGCCAAGTCTTCCCCCACCAAGACTCCCGCTCAAACTAATCAGGCTCAGGCTGCTCCAAATCCTGTCCCTGAGCAGGTCCTTCCAGCAAGTGAACCGGCTCCAGAAATGGAACCTGAACAGACTTTAGCGAACATGCAGACTCCTGCTCCCGCCACAGAACAGTCAGAGGAAGTTATCGCTCAGGAAGAAATCAAGCCGACACAGGAAGCTGAACCGGCTGAAGAACACGAACCGTTCGAAACGAAACAGGCTTTCCCTGTACCGGACTTTGAATCCCCTGAGTCTCCAGCCATCGCAGCTGAAACCGAAACTGGGTCTGCTGTAGAAGAAAAGGAAGACACTGATTCTGTCGATCCTTCCCTGCAAGCACTGATTCAGGCGGATCTTCAGCCTTCTGCTCCAGAACAAGAAGAAGCCGCTCCTTCTGAAGAAGAACTGGATGAACAGGCTCGTGATGAACAGATTGCGCAGGCTTTACAGATTGCCAACCGCACGCTGGCCGCTTCGATGATTCAAAACGCATCTGAACCATCCACCACAATCGCTAAACGGGCCGCTGCCGAAGAGGAAGCGTCTGTTGAAGAGGACGAGCGTGAAGAAATTCATACCCCTGGGGTCAAGCTGGTCGCAACCAAGACTTCCCCGTTATCCACTGCTCCAGATCCCAAAGAAAACAGAAAATAAAATCCTGGAGCTGAATTTTAGAAAACAAGAATTGCTTCTGATTCCCCGTTCAAGCCTTTGGCTTTGAGCGGGTTTTCTTTTGGCCGAAAAAAAAGGAACCATCGGCTCATCACCAATGATTCCTTGATCGATTTCTTCTTGATTTGGTTTGCGGCTAGTGTTTCGTTTCATTGACTTTTGTATTTATTTTTTTGAATGATAACGTCTAAACCTGTGTCTTATCTGGATACAGGTTTTTGTCGTTTATATGGTACTAGCATTACCGAAAAATGGGCGCACTC
>CAJTLE010000153.1 GCA_910577085.1 uncultured Allobaculum sp.
CATAACGATTTCTTTTGGAATTGTGACCTGGGCCTTCTGACGTAATTCGGCTAGCATACTATCATCTCCTTCTCTTCGATTTGAAAGTAAGTAATTCTTACTTTCTTACTTATGATATATCTGGTTTGGATAATTTATGCAAGAGAGACGTATGACTGTTCTGTCTATGCCGATTAAAATTTGAGAATTTTGAGCGATGTTTGCTCCGAAAGCTTTTTATAAGCAACTTGCTCCGATAAATATGACCGATTTCTCTACCAATGAGCCATTAGCAACGATTGAAAAAATGTCATAGAGGCTTGAAAATGGAGCCTTGGAACAAACAACGCTCAAGATCCATAAATTAGTGATAAAAAATAATTTTAATTGACCAAACCAAATCCAGGATTAAAGCTGCTGGATAAAGCCAAAAAGTAAGCGATTATATCAAAAAGGCATCCTCTTCCATGAATTCCCACAGAGACGTTAAAAGATCAAATCTTGTAATGCCAGGCACTGCTTGCGGTCAGGGATCGAACGATTTCAGAGGTATAAGCCGTTGATTTTGAAGGAAAATGTGTAATAGCTTCCATAAAAATATGCATATTCGGTATTTCATTTCCAGAAATGGGAAGAAATGATTTTATACGTGTCAACCGATGTGACTATAAACAATTCAGGATAGTCTGATAATCTGAATAGAGCTTTTGATTCTTCTGGCAGAATGCGCTATAAATAGAGTCCTGCGCTCATTGTGAATTTGATAACAAAATGATGAATGCCTTTCTGTCCAGACAGATGACTGAGACAAATGAAAATCGAACAGGAAAGAGGAGACTCGGGCTCTTCCACTCCTGAAAACGCATTCATCGCGGAAGAAAACAATGGCGATTTGGCTGGACAGGGGGACCTTTGAAGCAAAGAGAGCTGCGTTTGGCAAACAATTTGCTTCCAAAAAGTTCAGGAACCCCTTGCATCTGGAAACCAAAATCAGTATTCTATGTGTGTAAGTGTTTACACATTTAGTTACAGAGATTTGAGATCATCAAGAAAGGAGTTCCTCAAATGAGAAAGAGATTGATGAAGATTTTTTCAGGATTTTTCGTCCTCGCGCTGGCTCTTGTCATGACAGGCTGCAGTGCTTCCAATGGAAAACGAATCATCCGCATTGCCCACGCGCAGTCCGAAACGCATCCTGAGCATTTAGGTCTGCTCAAATTCAAAGAAATTATTGAAGACAAACTGGGCGACCGTTACGAAGTAGAGATTTTCCCCAATGAGCTGTTAGGCTCCGCACAGAAAGCCATCGAGCTGACCCAGACCGGTGCGATCGACTTTGTTGTCGCAGGTACCGCTAACCTGGAAACGTTTGCCGATGTCTATGAAGTATTCTCCATGCCGTATCTGTTCACTTCTGAAGAGGCGTATCACGAAGTCATGAACGATAACGACTACATGCAGCAGGTTTACCACAGCACAGACGATTCCGGTTTCCGTGTGCTGACCTGGTATAACGCTGGAACTCGTAACTTCTATTCCACAAAAAGAATCGAAACCCCCGAAGATCTGAAAGGACAGAAGATTCGTGTTCAGCAGTCTCCGGCATCCGTAAACATGGTTAACTCCTTTGGTGCCGCTGCTTCGCCAATGTCATTTGGTGAAGTTTATACCGCAATTCAGCAGGGGGTTATTCATGGTGCTGAAAACAACGAGCTGGCTTTAACCAACAACAAGCACGGTGAAGTTGCCAAATACTATTCCTATAACAAACACCAGATGGTTCCTGACATGCTGATCGGAAACGCAAAACTGCTCAACGACATGTCTGAAGAAGATCTCAATGTCTTCATGGAAGCTGCTCTGGCTTCGACTGAAGTTGAACTGGCTGAATGGGATAAGGCTGTTGAAGAAGCGAAAAACATCGCCATCAACGAACAGGGTGTTGAATTCATCGACGTTGATGTTCAGAAATTTAAAGACGCTGTAAGCGACGTACAGGAAGAAATGCTCGAAGCAAACCCTTCGATTCAGGAACTGTATGACCACATTCAGGCTGTCAATGCGAAATACGAAGGAAAGGAATAATCATTCATGGAAGCTGTAAAGAAAATCCGCAAAGTGATGAATACATGCCTCATGAGCTTATGTATCTTCCTGTTTGCGTTAATGGTGGTTGTGGGAACCTATCAGATCTGCACCCGCTACTTCTTTGGCCGTCCTTCCACTGTATCGGAAGAGCTGCTGACTTACTCTTTTACCTGGATGGCTTTGCTGGCCAGTGCGTATGTATTCGGTAAACGCGACCACATGCGTATGGGATTTATCGCCGATAAAATCAAAGGAAAAGCCAAACAGACTCTGGACATCGTTCTGGAAATCATGATTTTTGGATTTGCATCCCTGGCGATGGTCTGGGGCGGCTACTCCATCATGATGCTGTCTATGCATCAGAAAACCGCATCCCTGGGCATTCCTATGGGTTACGTATATACCGTTCTGCCTCTTTCCGGTCTGTTCATTGCGATCTATGCCATCCTGAACATTATTGATATGGCGCATGGCAAAGATCTCGAACTGAAAGATGGTATCGAAGAAAAAGGAGACATCGCATGAGTATCGCAATCCTTTCCGGCCTGATTATCCTTGGCGTTCTGGTCGTTCTTCTGATTCTTGGTGCCCCAATTGCCGTGGCATTAGGAATTGCTTCTGTGGCTGCCATTCTTCCGGTTATGCCATTTGACGTTGCTGTTCTTACCGCTTCACAACGTATTTTCTCGGGTATTTCCGTATTCTCGCTGCTGGCCATTCCATTCTTCGTGCTGGCTGGCAACATTATGAATAAAGGCGGTATTGCCATCCGCTTAATCAACCTGGCAAAACTTGTGACGGGCCGTCTGCCTGGCGCCCTGGCTCAGACAAACGTTCTGGCCAACATGTTATTCGGTTCGATCTCTGGTTCCGGTACAGCTGCGGCTTCCGCTATGGGTTCTATCATTGGCCCAGTCGAACTCGAAGATGGGTATGATCCTGCTTTCTCGGCTGCAACCAACATTGCCACAGCGCCTACAGGTCTTCTGATTCCACCATCAAACGTAATGATTACTTACGCTCTGGTTTCCGGTGGTGCTTCTGTATCTGCACTATTCATGGCTGGTTATATTCCTGGCTTCTTATGGGGTCTTGCCTGCATGATCGTTGTTTACTTCATTGCCAAGAAAAACAACTATCGTTCTGAAGTCCGCTACTCTGGAAAAGAAGCAATGAAAGTATTCCTGGATTCACTGCCTTGCTTACTGTTGATCATCATTGTTATTGGTGGAATTATTGGTGGTGCTTTCACTGCGACTGAAGGTTCGGTTGTAGCTGTTGTGTACTCGTTAGTTCTTTCCTTATTCTTCTACAAGTCCATTCAGTTCAAAGATCTGTATGGAATCTTCAAGGAAAGTGCTGAAATGACAGGTATCATCATCTTCTTAATCGGTGTATCGTCCATCATGTCCTGGGTTATGGCATTCACGGGTATTCCACAGATGGTATCGTCCGCAATGCTGTCCTTAACCGATAACAAGTACATCATCCTGCTTCTGATCAACATCATTCTGTTAATTGTTGGTACATTCCTGGATATGACACCAGCGTGCTTAATTTTCACACCAATCTTCTTACCGGTGTGCGAAGCATTAGGCATGAGCGTGATCCACTTCGGTATCATGATGATCTTCAACTTATGTATTGGTACCATCACGCCGCCAGTTGGTACGACCCTGTTTGTCGGCGTTAAAGTTGGTAATGTAACGATTGAATCGGTATTTAAGCTGCTGCTTGTTTACTTCGCAGCGATCTTCGTAGTCCTGGTTCTGGTGACTTACATTCCTGCCATCTCGTTATGGCTGCCAACTGTCCTGGGTGTCATGTAAGAAACAAAATTGATCTTCTCTGTACAACTCAGTATTGAATATCCTGACCAGAACTGCCTGGTCCGAAAGGTTTTCTCTCTGACCTTTTCAAAAAATCTTACTTAAAAACGATATGAATCTATCCCCTATATTGTTTTGATCGCCAAAGAGCCGCTCATCCGGCTCTTTTTTTGTGCTTTCGAAGATGAAAAGATCAGATCGCATGCAGAGAAAAAGCTCGAAATGGATATCGGACTCGGAATGAACAGCGGAATGAACATCGAAATGGATAGAAGAAATCGGTTCTCTGCAAAAATCAGTTGGATCCAATTACGACGATCCGAAAGCGGATGTGGTATAGTTTTCGTACAAATCATACAAATCATACTTTTCATACCTAAATGCAAATCCATCAGAAAGGGGACTGGCTTCCAGCTGCTGATTTTGAAGGAAAATGGCTGCCGAAAGTTTCCATTTTCAAAAATCCGCCAGTATAGAATGAAATGAACAACGCCAACGAACAGGAGAAATAAACATGCGAAAACCAAAAGGAAAATACGCCTGGACCGCAACGGTCGGAGAAAAAGGACAGATCGTGATCCCCAAACAGGCCAGAGAGCTTTTTGATATTCATCCCGGCGACCAGCTTGTAATCCTGGGGGATGAAAAGCGGGGCATGGCAATTCCACCCAAAGAAATCCTGGAAGTGTTTGCCAACGCGATCTTTGAAACAGATCGGACAGATCAGCAAGAAGAGCACTGAAAGGCGCTGAACTTTTTGTTCAGGGCTGACTGGCACTTTTAAGACAGGCGGATCAGAAATGGATGAGCAGTGAAAACTGCAGTAAGAACGATCGATCGAAAATGGAAAGCCACAACTTTGAGGATGCATGAATTTGAGGAGAGATGAAAAGGAAGATTGGAAATTGAGGCTTTACGATGAAAACCTGGTATCTGAACAATATTAAATGGACAACAGTGGCCCTGGTTGTCTTCTATCACGTCTGCTATATCTTTAATGGTGTCGGCATACTTGGGGCTATTCCCGGCAGTCAGACGCTTCCGTTTTTTGATGACTGCGCTACATTTATTTATCCATGGTTTATGGTTTTGATGTATGTGGTTGCCGGTATTGACAGCTGGTATGCCCTGCAAAAGAAAACGATCCGTCAGTTTTTAAAAGCCCGGACGATTAAACTGTTGATTCCATCCACGCTGGGGCTGATGGTTTTTCAGTGGATTACGGGATATGTGGGCATGCTGGCCGGCGGGCAGGCCGATCTGATTCCACCTGCCTTGCGATGGCCAATTGCGGTGCTTTCCGGAACCGGGCCGCTCTGGTTTGTGCAGGTGCTTTACATTTATTCCTTGCTGATCGTGCTCTACCAGAAACTTGATCCCGAATAATTCATGGCTTTTTTCACAAAACTATTTTTCGTGTTTTGTCTTCGAAATGCAAACAAATCTTTCTCGATTAGGTTATCCACATTGTTTCCGGTGGAGGGGGTACTTGATTTTTTCAAAA
>CAJTLE010000154.1 GCA_910577085.1 uncultured Allobaculum sp.
AAGGAGACAACGTCTACCAGACCTGCCTGAAAATTTACGAGAAGCCAATTCCAATAAGTCAAGCAAAATAAAATCTGCTGCTTATCGAGACGTTTTTACGTGCTCGCTCAAGCAGCAGTTTTTTTTTGCTTATCTAAAACATTTATCTGACCGTGTGAACAGTAACATTCTGGAAGCTGGAAAAAGAACCAGGAAGATGTAAGCGGGCAGCCAGTAAAGTTCTGAAAAACAGGCAAAGAAAAAGCAGCAGGAATTCCTGCCGCAGGTATTGAAGAATAGCAAGTATTGAAGAGTAAAGGGTATATACCCAAATCTCATATAAACCCCATATCCTAAACTCCATATAGGAAGGGAAGGACCTTAAAAACAGATTGCAGACAAAAGAAATCTGTCATTCGTCTTCCAGTAAGCGATACGTGACCATGGTCGGCTTTCCGGTCCATGGGTCTTTTTCGATATAGGCATCCAGATTGAAGACATTTCTTAACATTTCAGTGGTCATGATCTCCTCTACATTTCCTTCATAGCGGATCTGGCCATCTCTCATGGCGACCAGATAATCGGAGAAACGGGCGGCCAGGTTGAGGTCGTGAATGACTAACACAATGGTTTTGTGCTGTTGACGATTGAGTTTTTCTAACAGCTGAAGAATTTCCAGCTGATGGGCCATATCCAGATAGGTAGTTGGCTCATCGAGCAGAATGATTGGCGTATCCTGCGCTAAAGCCATCGCAATCCAGGCGCGCTGGCGCTGACCACCAGAAAGCTGATCGACAGCTCGATCGGCCAGAGTATCGACACGGGTTTCTTTCATCGCCCAGTCAATGATCTTGCGGTCTTCTTCTTTGAGCGCTCCAAAGCCTTTCTGGTACGGATACCGGCCAAAGCCAACCAGTTCACGGACAGTCAGTCCTGCGGGGGCCTGTGGTCCCTG
Organism: uncultured Allobaculum sp.; assembly: GCA_910577085.1. Classification (GTDB taxonomy): domain Bacteria; phylum Bacillota_I; class Bacilli_A; order Erysipelotrichales; family Erysipelotrichaceae; genus Allobaculum. The sequence continues at coordinate 935 of CAJTLE010000154.1, forward strand.
TGGAAGCAGGGCGAGCTTGCGGGCGATTTCTTTGGTAGGCAGATCTTTCATATTCTGCCCTTCCAGCAATACTTCTCCGGACTGAACAGGAAGAATTCGAGCCAGGCCTTTGAGCAGTGTTGATTTGCCGCAGCCATTTGGACCAATGATGCTGGTGATTTTTCCTTTCGGAATCTGAACATTCATCTCCGGGATGATGGTCTTGCCAGAGTATCCCAGTTTCAGATGAAGACCTTCCATGGCGGCTTCTGTCGTTGATGAAGGCATGGATGAAGGCATGGATGAATCGAAGGAATGGATATTGTTTTCTGTCATGGAATCACTCCTTTACAAGCAGATACAGAAAGTATGGAGCACCGATTACGGCTGCTGTGATGCCCACTGGCATTTCATACGGTAAAAACCAGGTCCGGGAAATAATATCGGCCCACACCAGTAAAACTCCGCCAGTCAGGGCGCTGACTGGAAGCAGATGGGTATAGTTTGGACCGGCCAGCTTTCGGGAAAGGTGAGGGGCAACCAGGCCAATAAAACTCAGGCCGCCGCCGATGCTGCAGCAAAACGCACTCAAAGCAACCGCGCAGATCAACAGAATCCGGGACTCCTTATTGACATCAATGCCGATGCCAACTGCCGTATCATGGCCAAGCATCAGGCCATTGAGGGTCCTTGAACGATAATAGACAAACCAGCCCAAAACCGAGATGCCAATAAACAACAGAATGATATTGGGCCAGTCAGCACCCCAGATATTGCCGGCAATCCAGTTCTGGACAAAAGCGTATTGGGAGTCTGGCATCTTTAACATTAAAATCGTGGTCAGCGAACTGATGGCCAGCGAAATCGCTACGCCCATCAAAAGCATGCGCTTGGGATGAACCTTGCCATGCCAGTATGACAGTCGGTATTCAATCCAGAACGTCACGGCAGAGCCGATGAAGGCAAGAATGGGCATCATCAGCGAATAGCTCAACGAAGAGCTGATCTGACCACCCTCGAAAAAGACAATGAACAGCGCAATCGCCAGTCCTGCTCCTGCATTGATCCCCAGAATGCCCGGTTCGGCCATATCATTGCGTGTGACACCTTGTAAAACGGCTCCGGAAAGAGACAATCCGATGCCGACCAGAATGCTGCCCAGAACTCTTGGCAGACGTAAATTGAGCAGAATTGGGTTGCCGGAAAACAGCTCGAGAATTGGAATCTGGGCATAGCCGGCGTTGAGATCAACCAATAAACCAACGATCAGCAAGAGGGAAAGAACGCTGATCAGGATAACATCTTTTTTACGCATCTTCTCCTCCCTCCTTGCGGCAAATAGCAATAAAGACTGGAACGCCGACAATCGCAAAAATAAAACCGACCGGTGTTTCACTTGGTGCGTTGATCGTCCGGGAAATCAGGTCGGCCACAAGCATCAGGGCACTGCCAAGAACCATCGAACAGGGGATGACGGATTCATAGCGGCTGCCCACAAACCGACGGACCAGATGGGGAACGAGCAGACCGACAAAGCCAACCGGTCCGGCCAGCGCTACGCTGGTTCCCGAAAGTAAAAGTACAGTCAACAGGCACATCAGTTTCGAACGATTCAGATCAATCCCCAGTCCCTGAGCCGCTTCATCGCCCAGCGAAAGAATGGAAACCTGTCGGGAAAGAAGAATGCCGGCAACAATGGCAGCCAACAGAATTGGGGCAGCAATTTTTAGCTGATCCATTCGGATCCCAGCGGTTCCTCCGGCCGTCCAGAAGGTTAACGACTGTCCGGTATTGGTCAGAATGGAAATTCCCTGCGTCAGAGCCGTCAGAAACATGCTGACGGCAAGACCAGCCAGGACAAGTCTTGCGGCATCCAGCTTGCGCCGCTTGAGCAGCAGCAGTCCAAAGACCAGGAAGATCGCCATCGCAGCGCCCAGAAAGGAAGCGAGAATTGTAAAGCCAAAGCTGACATTGCTTAAAAACGCCAGGCACATCGCCAGCCCGAATGAAGCCCCGGCGTTGATCCCCAAAATGCCGGAATCGGCCAGAGGATTGCGAGTCATGCCCTGCATCATCGCACCCGCTCCGGCAAGCCCGGCACCAACCAGAATGTCACCGATCGTTCGCGGCAGCCGCAGTTCCAGAACGGCAATCTGCTGGTGGTCCGTCATATCGCCCAGAAAGAACGCGCTCAGCACTTTCTGCCACGAGATTTGCGTACTTCCCAGGAATATAGAAAGAATCGCAGTGAAAATCACTGCGATGATTGCGCCCACCAGAAAGAAGATTGTTCTCTTCGTACTGGTCTTCATGATTATTGCTCCTTGAATTTCTCAAAGAATTCGATGAACATGTCTGCCTGCTTGTTTAAAGTGATTGGATCACGGTGCATGAAGGCAACCTGCTCATAAGGAAGGGTGCGGCCTTCCTGAACGGCTGGCAGAGCATTCCACATATTGGAGGAAGTGACGAATGCTGGATCGGTGCCATCCAGAACGCCATATAAAATGAAGTCTCCAGCATATTCTGGTAAAGCTTCCAGCGAGATGACTTTGTAGGTTTCATCGCCATCAACCATTGTGGACTGAATGGCTTCTGGTGCTTTCAGATCCCACATGTCGTACAGGATTGATCCACCACGTGCAAAGTGACTGCCCATGGTATAGATTTCCTGCGGCCACATTTCCAGAATGGAAACGGTCCGGCCGTTGACGATGGACTGAATTTCGTCTTTCTTGGATTCAACTTTTTCATTGAACGCAGCGATGTATTCGTCTGCTTCTTTGGATTTGCCAACCAGGTCAGCAATATAACGGAAAGTCTCTTCATCAGAACGTTTACCATCCTGGATGTAAACCGTAGGGGCGATTTTGGAATACTTGTCGTAGTCCGCTTCCGTGATGGTAACGATCAGATCAGGCTTGGCAGCGGTGATCTGTTCGAGAGACGTTTCAGCCGAAGTGATGTTCATCGGTTCGATGCCTTCGATCATTCCCTCTAAATAAGGGTTGTTGAGGGCGTAAGGGGAGGCGATAATCGGTTTTACATCGACAGCGAGAAACTCGCCTAAATAATAGTCGCTGACGATTTTTTCAGGATTGACTGGAATTTCTACTTCGCCTTTATCGGTTTCAACCGTCCGCATTTCGGAGGAGGCTGAAGTGTCAGAAGACTGACAGCCGACCAGGGAAAGAGCCATAGCCAATCCCACAAACAGAACAACCGCTTTAGCCAGCCAGTTTGTCTGTTTCAGATTGTGGGTCATGATTCACTGTTCCTTTCTGTCCATATAGGCGCAGTTAGTATATACTAACCAGTCGCTCTATGTCACGACTTCACCTGCATTTTGCGCCGTCTTTCTTAAAAACAAGGCATCGTTTGCACAGGTAAGTGGTTACAAACTTTTGGTTAAAAATTGATTTTTCGAAACAGATTTTCGAACTGTACATTCTGGATTGAATCTGTGCATCCGGCCTGCCGCTTGTCGAGTCATCATTACAGAGGGCAGACCGCGCAAAAGAAAACCTCTGGTCCAGTTCATGAACCAGAGGAAGTAAGAAGCAAAAGCTGCTGTGAGAAGTGAGGAAGAATCTGCATTCCATTCATTCGAAAGGGAACAGAACATAAGAACAATACTGCTCTTTGTCTTAGGAATTATAGGGAGTAAAAATCGAAGCAATAAGAATCAACCCAGAATCAATACCAAACATACTTTTGGCTCTGTTGTACTTTGTTATTGGTTTTCAGCCGGATGCTCAGTGTTCTGTGTTGAAGCTTTTACAACGTTCCGGCTGGAAATAGCAGCAACTCTGTTTTCGTTTGTATAGGTATCCGAATAATTCATGGTTTTTTTCACAAAACCATTTTTTGTGTTTTGTCTTCGAAATGCAAACAAATCTTTCTCGATTAGGTTATCCACATTGTTTCCGGTGGAGGGGGGGACTTGATTTTTTCAAAAATGACGGACAAAAACAGGTCAAAATCGCATATAACAAGCTTTTGTGCATGACAAAAAGACAGTCCGAAGGCTGTCAATTTTAAAATTTTACTTTATTTACAGACTATTTAGCACAAGTGAGCGGCTGTCCACCCTATTGTCCTGGACTTTTGCAGATATCGGGTGAATCTGTCGGCATGACGAAATGAACTGGCAATCTTCAAGTGAACGCTTCGCGCATGAAAACTCAGCCTTGAAGCAACTTTCTGATACTTTTTCCGGAATGATCCACATGTCATATTCTGATCAGCACCTTCCATCACCCGGAACTGGAAAAAGTGAAAAAGGTTATAGGCAAGGCATTTTAGAAGAAATTCAAAGGCATTGGC
>CAJTLE010000155.1 GCA_910577085.1 uncultured Allobaculum sp.
ATTATCTCTTTAGGACAACTTTTTGACCATTAAATGTTTTTGTTTTTTAAGTATGCACAAAAAAAGCCAAATCATCTTAAACTGACGATTTGGCTATCTAAAATGTCGTTAACCGAATGGCATTGGTTCATAGCATATAGATTCAAGAATCACGTGGTCTCTGACTGGGTCTTGTTGGCGGATCAGCTGCCAAATTCAGCAGGCCAGCGGCGCCAGTCGGGCATGACATTGTCCATATATTCTTCATGAAGTTTCTGGTTGCCCAGATCGATTAGCTGACATAATGCGCTGGCTGCGCAATATTCAACATATCCTTCGGGGAACTGGGACAAAGTCGGGTTGATGGAAATTAAGCCGGTGTCCAGGTCAACTGAAGTTGGTGTCGGCAGGTATTCGACCAGCTGGATGGTTGGCATCTTCTCTGGCAGTTCTTCAAAGCGGGTGAGGTAGTAGTTGAGATAGCTTTCAAAGACAACCTGGATTCTGACTTCCAGCTCTTCCGTAATGGCTCTGACTATTTCGATAATCTCGCCGCCATCCTCCGGAACCGTGATGACACATTCCCGATTTTCAAAATTCACCTGATAGTAAGGCTTATACCACTCGCCAACTTTGTAGTGCAGATGACAAAGTTGTCCAAAAAACAGGACACCCTCAGAATCATCCATCGTTTTGAGCACCCACATGCTCAGCAGACGATCGTTGGCAATTCGGGCTTGCTCATAGACTGCTTCAATCTGGGGCCGTAAAGTCTCAACAGCTTGGTCAGTCTGCTCAAGGTCAAAATCTTCTGGAACCGTAATATGGATGGACAGATCGGCACGCGCCTCAATAGACAAGTTCACTTCCCCAAACATGGAGCGGTGAATAAAGAGTTCAATGGGCTGTCCATGAATCTTAAATGGCTTCATGTAGACTTCAGCAGCGCTCTGGTCGGCCAGAAATTCTTCTTTCAAACCGTGATCATCCTCCAGCTCGTCATCGAAGATATCATCTACATCTATTTCGTACTGTTCTATGTCTTTTTTAGTCATAATTTAATCAATCTTTGGTGTTTTATCACATATTGAAGGTTGTTTTCAAAACATTATTTCTGGTCTTTCAGATAATTGTTTTCTGTTCGCGGATAGCCAGTTATAATATAGACCTCAGCGTCTGACCACTGGAAACAGACCATTTGCATGGGGATGGAAACTCGCGATTGTCATCCCATCTGATCCCTTCCAGAGTGCTGAGAGCGTCCTTTCCCTCTTGGAGACGCTGACCGTGAGGCCCTGAGCAATCCAGCTGGGAACGGAGGACTCACCAGGCCCTGGTCATTGGTCGTACCTATTTTCCTGAATCCAGGCATGTACTCTGCCCTGCTTTTCGATTGTCGCCGACAGGACGGTTTGAAAAAGCAGTTGGTCTGCGGTTCAGGATTTTTTATATTTTTGCAGACTCTGGTTACACTTGCCTGGAATGTATCCATCCAAGACAGATTTCCTATCCCAAAAGATACATAGGCGTACAGTGTACCTAAACATAGACCAGAATTCAAAAACAATTCTCTATTTATGCAAATGATAGAACGAAATTGTCTGGATTCAGGAAATGTTAGAGCTTGCAGGATACTGTTTCACCATCAATTCATATTTTAATTTTCTGAATCAGATTGTATTTCACCTCTTGTCCGATTTATCCCCAATTTTGCCCTTCTTTTTGAAGACTGCCTGCCTGCTCTGTTTCCGGCTTATTTCCGGACTTTTTCTACACTGATTCTTGTTCAGACTGAAATACATCCTCATTTGGATCGCCTCTTTTAAGCCAGACCAAAAGCTTTAAATCATTTCATCCTGTCAAATTAGAATATCATGCCGTATGCAATTCTATCGCCTGGCTTCTTTTAAAAGTCCATTCCTTTGATCAGGATGGTTTAATTCATTCCAGTTTATATGGTTCAGAACAAATTGGATGCTTTTGTTTTCCTATTTCGATTTCAAAAGAGAGTTCTTTCAAAACAAGACGAATCAAAAGAAATTCAAAACGAACTCAAAACAAACCCAAAAAACCCAACAGAAAACAGTCGCGGGATTCCTGCTTTGACAGATCCGGGTGACCGGCTGACCAGAAGCAGGCAAGAAAAAAGACTGGTCCCCACCGATCAGTCTTTTTCCGTATTGTAAATTGTTAGTTGTGTTCGCTTCTCTCTCGAAGCGGGTGACACTTAGCATCCAAGTTCTTTACGTTTTTCCTGGATCAGTGTGTCTAGATCATTGAGCGTTTGGCAGTCATCCAGCGACTTGATGAAACTCTTTGTGATTTCCAGTGATGTAGAACGAGCCAGGCTTTCTCCCATGTACTCTGTCTGGGAAATAATTGGCCGGAAAGTTCTAGTCAGTGCGTTTTTGTGATATCCAAATCCAGCAACCTCGATGAAGCCGATTGTCTGAAGTTTTTTCAGAACGATCTGAATCGTATTGCGGCTCAGGTCTGGGGAAGCTGTCAGGATATCAAACGCGGAGAGTGGCTGGTCACTCTTCCATAAAACGTTCATGATCTGGGTTTCTCTTTTTGTGAGGCCGGTCTCTTTCATCGTACTCTTTTGTCCCCCTTGTAAAAATAAAATTCCTGTTGCAATAAATATTCCGCCTCTATTATTCTAGTTAGAAACTTGCAAATCGACAACAGATTGCCCCAAATGAAGTGTCGAAAAGTCCGGAGTTTTGGGAGTTTCATGCATTATCTGTACTTTTTTCTACTTCCTTGGTACCAAATGACAAATAAGGAGCCAATAAAATCTTGCCAGTTCCCTTGAAAGTGTTCACAAAACCTTCGCCCGAAAGCGCTGTGGAGACCACGGTTTTGCCAGAATTTCCGACTGTAAATTCCAAAGTACTTGACCAGGCAATCGCAAAATTGCCATCCACTTTGAGCACATCGTCTTCCAGTTCGATCAGAACAAGTGTCTCTTTCGGACAGGGAACGCGCAGGGCGGCAAATCCCTGGCCTTTGAGCGCCATGGAAAACAGGCCCTCATTGCCAAGGGCTGTCGAGGAAACATTGCTTCGCATGACCGTGGATTGCTGGACATCGGCACTGCAGGCCAGGAACAGACCCTTTTCAATGACGATGCCTTCCTGCCAGTCCTGCAGGTTCACCAGCATGATGTCTTCATCCACCGGTTCAAGAACCAGCGTTCCACTGCCTGAATATTTTGGAGCGATACAGTTCTGGCCTGTGGTCTTGCCGCGGATCTGTTTGCCAAGATAGCCAAACAGGCCGTTGGCATCACTGACCATCTTGCAGTCGCCAACCATCCACTGCATCATCCCGGCTGCAACCAGGACAGCGGACTGGTTGAGCTGACAGATCAGCTGCCGTTTACGATCCATCAGCAGGCCCGCATAGTAAGACTCCATAATCGCCCCGGGGCGGTTTTCGGGGTTTGGAGCCAGGTTTCTCAGGTGGGTGATCACCGTAAACGGGCCGAGTTCAGCACTGACTTCAACGTTGTCACTGCTTTTCAGGTTATAAATCCGATACATTCTTACCCTCACTTTCTTTTTCAGTATATTCAATCCTTCGTTTGGTGTTTCAACTTTCTCGATTCTGGATGCAAATTAGCAGCAGTTTTTACTTCCATCTGCATTTTTAGCATTCCTTGGCATACGGTGACGCTTTTGGGGAAGTCCTGAATTCAGAAGATGTCTTGCAACAGGATCTTTCTTTCAATCAAATCTTCTTTCCAGCAGGACTTTGCGAAAAACAGAAGCCCTTCTATCTTAACCTAATCTTTATAAGATTGTACAAGAATCCGTTTTCTTATTTTTCCTTCCCTTCAATTCTTTCCATGGGATGAAAAAGGTTGTAAACCTGACAGCGCTTTTCCGAACAATCCGGATTGCTTTCCGTCAGCTTTGTGCCTATGATGGCAATATTGCGAACAGAAAGGAAGAAAACTCATTATGAATTATGGACAGATAAAGAAATTTGATATTGCTGATGGCAATGGAGTGCGCGTCTCCCTGTTCGTCTCTGGCTGCTCCAACCACTGTCATGGATGCTTCCAGCCTGAAACCTGGGACTTCAACTACGGACAGCCTTATACGAAAGAAACCGAAAAAGAAATTTTCGAGGCATTACGCCCTGCTTTTATTGAAGGACTGACCATTCTTGGCGGCGATCCGTTTGAAATTGCCAACCAGAGTGAAGTGGCAAACTTAGTTTCCATGGTCCGTCGCGAACTTCCAAACAAAGATATCTGGATGTACACCGGCTATATTCTGGATCAGGATCTGCTGGATGGAGGTCGTATGCACACACCGTATACTGACACCATTTTAGGAAATATTGATGTTCTGGTCGATGGACCTTTCGTAGAATCCTTAAAAGATCTTTCTTTAAAATTCTGCGGCTCCAGCAACCAGCGTCTGATCAACGTTCCTGCTTCTTTAGAAAAACAGGAAGTTGTTCTTTTCAATCCCGACTTTTTCAGCTCTGACGACGAGTAGTCAGCTTTTTAACTGAAGTTCATTCTTCGTTTTTGATGCCGATGAAATGAGGTGCAGCCAATGATCCGTGACTTTAATGCCAGGGAGTTCAGAATCGTCCGTCATGGAATGGATGATGCGCGTGAACTCTTAGCAATGGGCGAACCAAAAAGCGCCCTGGCGGCCTTGAGAGAGCCCAAAAAGATTCTGGAAAGGAAGATTAACAACACCAGAATTCTGGCGATTCTGCTCATTGAGGAGACCGAAATTCTCATTGCTCTGCGCCGCTTTCCCAAGGCCAAAGCCGATCTGGATCGCGCTTTGGAAGTGTTGGATGCCATTGATGACCGACAGCCCGAAATCCGCCAGGAAATCGCCGATCTGTATACCCGGCTCGAAGACTGATAAAACACTAAAACCTACCTGTTAAACCTTACCTGTTTCTGGATTTCAGCCTTCCTGCTGACCCTTTTTTTTGCGGATCAGGCCTGTTCTTCATAGATCACCCCCATGATCTATTTTGCAGGTCGCCCCTGGATTTCAAAGCTGACTGATTTGACCGATTTTACGGATCTGACTGATCCTGCTTGTCTTAAACGTCAATGACCCCACCCAAACTGCCTTGCAATTTGGATGGGGCTTGAAATAAGAAGCTTTCATGCATCTGTTTCAAGCCTGATTGACTAGCCTGAGTCTTAACTGACTACGTTATTTGAGAA
>CAJTLE010000156.1 GCA_910577085.1 uncultured Allobaculum sp.
GTCTGAGTTCCAATGAGTAGTCTGGATGTTTCACAGTACAATTTATTTAACAAAAAAAGAAGATGCCAATATGACATCTTCAATAAATCAAAATGAGGTTCTACCACACACTTTGCGTAAGAACCAATATGGGCCACTGTTATTTTTTTTCATTTTTTCCACTCCTTCGGTCTTCACAATTCAAGTCTAAAGTGGATTTGAGAATAAGCAAAGCCCCCTAAAATTCGTGAACTAAACAGCAAAAATAAAATTAGCACATAAGGTAATATTAGTCTTTTTTGAACAGCAGCTACGAAAGAACTGCGATTATTCTTTGGAAATGGGCTGCTGCTGTTCCTCTCATTTTTTTCCACTCCTTCGGTCTTCATAATTTAAGTCTAAAGTGGATTTGAGAATAAGCAAAGCCCCCTAAAATTCGTGAACTGAACGGTAAAAATAAAATGAATGTATATAGTAATCTTGGTTTTTTTGAAAAGCAGCTGCGAAAGAGCTGCGGTTATTCTTTGGAAAATGTGTCGCATGATATTGGAATTTCAAAAGGCTTTTTGAGTGAGGCTGAAAATGGAAGAAGAATTTTAAAGCCAGAAGCTTTTACCAGATTTCTGGAACGATATGGAATTGATTTTTCTTTGGACGAATCTGCTGCAAATATGGCCCAGTCTCTATTAAATGATTTCGTATTGGCCTGGATCGATCGAGATTTTGCGGATGAAGAGAAGATCAAAAGAATGCTGGCACATAATCGGCCTATCTTACAGAAGTCTTTGGGATGTCTGCATTTACTTCTAATCGATATCTTTTTATCTGTTCACCGTTATGCGCAGGTCCCCGATGTTCGAATAAAGAGATACTTAGAAGAAATTGATGACTATCTGCCTTTCTTCTCGCCAGACGAACAAGCTTTAATCCATTTTCTCAAAGGCTTTGAAGCAGTGAAAAAAAAGAAATATCCAGCTGCACTGGATCGCTATGAGAAAGCTTTGAATATATTAGACCGCAAACAATGGCCAGAACTGGAGGGAGTCATCAAATTTCATCTGGCTCATGTCCTGGGAGCTACGGTTTCGTTTTTTCAGGCTTATAAAACAGTACAAGAAGCGCGGTCCATTTTTGTAAACCATAACAACCATATGCGGATGCTTCTATGTGATAACAATAGTGCGTCTTATCTCATCAGTATGCAGGAATTTGAGGCTGCCAAAGAGTGTATTCGAAATATGCAGCGCTGTCAGAAACGATGGTTTCATGACAATCAGACCTATTCAAATACAACGACGCTCATGATTCTTGTTTTAACTCTGGAGGAAGAATTCGGGCAAGCTGTTCAATTTGTCAAAGATCATCCTTTCCCAATTGAAAATGGTTTTATTGGAAATCTGTCATTGGTTCCATATTGCCATTACAGACTGGGACAATATGAAGAATGTTTGAAAGGGATTGAAGATTTATCAAAAGAAAGGCCGACTGCCGATGACTGTGCGCTTTTTGAGATTTTAAAGTGCATCCTGAAAAAGGATTCTGAAGGGATTGAAAAGGCGAAACTGAAAATGGCACAGATCTGTACCAGACAAATGAACTGGTGCATGTTAATGGTTCTCTACCAACTGATGATTGCGTATTATGAATCGGAAAATGAAATAGAGCTGCTCAATGAAGCCTATCGTCAGCAGGTGCAAATTTGGCGGCATAAAATGCTTGAATAGCATAAATCTAAAAAATAGCAAGACCCAAAAGTTCACACCCAAACCGGTGCTGTTTCCCAAAAATCTAGAGTCTGATTTTCGCTGACAGAGTTGGTGCCATTCTAATTTATCCTGAATTCCCAGAATATTTCTACCAACTCGACTGTACCCATGAATTCGTACAGCTTTTAAAGATCGACCCCTGCTGAATCTACAGGAAGGGATCAGGCCAAATTGGGCAAGAAATCCAATCTGTCCAAGGAGCAGGCTTTTTGCTGGTCAAAAGACAGAAGCTGTTTAAGAGGGTTGGGCTTGCTGGGAAGGGAGAAAATGGAGGCCTGATATAATTTGGGCATCTGAAAGGTGGAATTTGATGCAATTTCATAATCTCTCTGTCCAGCAGACTGCTGAAGAGCTGAAAACCAGCCCATCCAATGGTCTAAGTGGGCAGGAAGCTGAAAGTCGACTATCCAAGTATGGTCCCAATCAGCTGAAGGCCAAGAAAAAACAATCCAAGTTCTCGAAGTTCTTAGATCAATTTAAAGATCCGATGATTCTGATTCTGTTAGCGGCTGCCGCAATTTCGCTGGTGGTTTCTATCATGAATCACGAAGGCATCAAGGGGTTGTTTGAACCGTTTTTAATTGTTTTGATTGTTGTCGTGAATGCGGCAATGGGTGTAGCCCAGGAGGATAAAGCCGAAAAAGCCCTGGAAGCTTTACAATCTTTGTCGGCTCCGAAAGCCAGGGTTATTCGTGATGGAAAAGAAACGCTGGTCGAATCGAAAGATCTGGTTCCCGGAGATCTGATTCGATTAGATGCCGGTGATTTTGTTCCGGCTGATGCCCGGTTGGTTCGTTCTTCATCTTTGAAATCCGATGAATCGGCTCTGACTGGTGAAAGTGTACCGGCTGAAAAAGAAGCCACAGCGGTTATCGAAGAAAAAGCACCGCTGGGAGATCGTAAGGATATGATCTACTCTGGCTGCACGATTTCGTATGGTACCGGTATGGCGATTGTTACGGCAACCGGCATGGATACGGAAATGGGAAAAATTGCCAACCTGCTCGACAGTGAGCAGGAGACGATGACTCCTCTCCAGAAAAAGCTCAACCAGCTTGGCAAATATCTGGGAATTCTGGCGATTGTCTGCTGTGCCATTATCTTTGTGATTGGCCTGATGGATGGTCAGAATCCGCTGGAACTGTTCATGACGGCTGTTTCGCTGGCTGTTTCCGCAATTCCTGAAGGTCTGCCGGCGATTGTAACGATTGTTCTTTCAATTGGTGTGCAGCGGATGGTTAAGAAAAATGCCATTATCCGTAAACTGCCAGCTGTTGAAACATTAGGCTCGGCTTCGGTCATCTGCTCAGACAAGACCGGAACCCTGACCCAGAATCGCATGACGTTAACGGAAGCGTATGTAGATGGTTCTAATGCGATTGAAGATATTACAACATCCAACTCGGATGGCGTTAAAGAATTACTGAAATATGGAACCCTCGATTCGGATGGATCGGTTACCTGGGATGGTAAAAAATGGATTCATATCGGGGATCCAACGGAAACTTCCATTGTTATGGCTGCCCAGAACAATGGCATGCCAAAAGATGAACTGAATAAAGAGTATCCGCGGGTAGCGGATCTGCCTTTTGACTCCGATCGTAAGATGATGACCAGTATCAATAAGGTTGGAGATAAGTATGTAGCCATTACCAAAGGTGCCTTCGACCAGATGCTGCCACGCATTACGCACGGCAATATGGAAGAAGCCAAGAAGATTAACCAGCAGATGTCTGAAAATGCACTGCGTGTGATTGCGATTGCCAAGCGTGAATTTGATTCCATGCCTGAAAATATCACCAGTGATGACATTGAAAAAGACCTGACCTTCTTAGGTATGGTCGGCATGATTGACCCACCTAGAGAAGAAGCGGCTCAGGCGGTTGCCGAAGCTAAGAAAGCAGGCATTCGTACCGTGATGATTACAGGAGACCATGTTGTTACAGCCTCCGCGATCGCAAAAAAACTCGGAATCTTGCGTCCTGGAGATAAAGCTGTCACTGGAGCAGATGTGGATGCTATGACAGATCGGGAACTGGAAAAAGAAGCACCGCAGATTTCGGTTTATGCCCGTGTTTCTCCAGAAAATAAAATCCGGATTGTTAAAGCCTGGCAGAAACTTGGCCAGACTGTGGCCATGACCGGCGATGGTGTCAATGACGCTCCAGCCTTAAAGGCAGCAGATATTGGTGTGGCGATGGGCGTTACGGGAACGGATGTTGCCAAAGGCGCTTCGGATATGACACTGAGTGATGATAACTTTGCCACAATCATTGCTGCTGTGCGAGAAGGCCGTGGTATTTATGCCAACATTAAAAACGTTGTTGGCTATCTGCTGGGGACCAATATTGGTGAAGTCCTTGTTGTATTCTTTGTGATGCTGCTGTGGAAACAGTCTGCGCTGCTTTCGATGCAGTTATTATGGATTAATATGGTCACTGACTCGCTGCCTGCCATTGCGCTTGGCATGGAGCCAGTTGATGATGCCGTTATGAATCAGGCGCCAACGCCAAAAAACCAGGGGATTTTTGCGAATGGCTTTGGTACCCGGATTATTTTACAGGGAACGATGTTTGGTCTGCTGGCTATTATTGCCTTCAGAATTGGTGAAACCTGGACCGGTTCGGAAATGGGCGGCCGCAGCCTGTGCTTTATGGTTCTTGCTTTCTCTCAGGTTGTCCAGGCTTATAACATGCGCTCCGAAAAGAGCCTGTTTAAGATTGGCCCATTCACCAATAAGCATCTGAATATGGCTGTAGCGGCATCGACTGCCATGATGGTCATTGTTCAGTTTGTTCCAGGTATCATGACGGCTTTTGGTGTGATGTATCTGCCATGGCAGCTGTATCTGATTGGCGTGCTTCTGATTTGTGTTCCAGTCCTTGTGATGGAAATTTCAAAAAAGTGCGGGCTGATCAAGCATGCTGAAAATGTAGAAGAAAAGTACCATGAGAAAGTCGAAAAGGAAATCGACTCTCGGACATTAGATCCTGAAGACAAATAGTTTCATTTGCTTTGTCTGCAGGATGAACATAGGCGTTCTAAATTTGTAAGTGGTTTTTAAATCACCGGCTCTAAACCATTGGGTGGATTTTCCATCTCACAATTGGTTTAGAGCCTTTTTGTATGCCGTTTAGCAGGCTTTTCCAGAACGTAGGAGAACAGGGTTGCACTATCTTTTCCAATTGCCGAAGCCAGCTGCGTTTCGTTTCAGTGTCTGGATGATTCTGTTCCTGTCATCAATCAGACTGGAATTGAGATGGCTGTCTTGCCGGGAAATGCCGGGACAGGCTTATCAATTCATATGTTAGGCAAGGATACCCCATCCAAATTGCTATGCAGTTTGGGTGGGGAGGAATTGCCGAATTGCTGTTTCTTTGATGTATCCGTCTGCTCTTTCCAGAAGAGTCAGTTTCCTCATTGATG
>CAJTLE010000157.1 GCA_910577085.1 uncultured Allobaculum sp.
TCCTTATCTGATTCTTATCCTGGTTCTGGCCATGTTGATTCCTTTGCGGTATCTGCCCGCTTTGATTGTGTATGTTCTCTTATTACAAATCCTTGTACTGATTGCAGCTGGTGTTTTGATCTATCAAGTTCCACTGCTGAAAAAGAGTCCCAAAAAGAAGAAACTGAAAGCCAAAATCGTTTCTAAAACAATTACAGCTAAAGAAATATCCCGTCGTTTTCTTGGCCGGTATAAATGGATTTACAGACTGCAGATTTTCTGTCTCATTCTTTTACAGATCAGCCTGCTGTATTTTGGAAATCACATTCTAGAATCCACTTATATTTTAAATGAGACTGTCGGAGATTTTCTAATCGAAGGAGCACCTGTAATGGATCCGATCAGTGCCCAGACAAATACTCCGATCCCCGCTTCTGTTCTCTCTACTCTGGAACAGTGGACTGATATTAAGTTGATAGAAAAAACAAGAACGATCCGTAATCTGAAAACGTCCTGGGAAAATATCCAAGACTCTTTTCTCTACAATCCTGATACCCAGCAGCTTGATCCGCTTCGTTCCATAAATATTCGTGTAGATGAGAATGGCAACGCTGCTCTTTATACCTCGATCGATATAATTGGCGATCCCGTCGTAGCCGATCGAACAATAGAACAGCTAGAAAAAGAAGATGTGATTGGTCAAGTTGACTGGGAGAACTGGAAAAAAGGGGGAGAAGCAATTCTTTATCTTCCAAAAATCAAAATGGGCGGTGATAGATCAGCATATGGCCTTAATCCCGCCCTAGATGGAAAAGTCGATAAATCAATTCAGCCAGGTGACATGATCACTCTGGAAGATAACAATGGCGTTCAGCATCAGATTCCAGTCAGTGGAATTCTGCGAAATTATGATCCAAAAGCGCTTGATTTCCAGCCATTAGTCTATGGCTTAATTATTGGTGGCACAGAAATTGACACATTAAGAATCTCACTGAACGATATCCGTAATCAGGTTCCTGTAGAAATCGCTCTATCAAAAATGGCGAGTGAAAACAACTTGGTATTTCACAATAATCTAGCCGAAAATGAGCGAGTCGAGCAGTATCACAAGGTTCAGATCATATTGAATCTGTTCACCATCCTGATTCTGTTCTCTGTTCTGATCGTGATTTTGCAGCTATCCAGAATCATGGAAAAAGAAGCAATTGATCAATATCTGGGGATTTTTAAGCGGATTGGAGTATCGGATTCATACCGCAAGCAGATTATAGCCAAAACACGTCACCGTCTGCTGATTATTCTCTTTGCTTCTGAAGTGCTTATCACTCTTGTCAATTTGTTTCTTCTTTACAGACATGCTGATAGATTTGGTGCTTTTCTCCCCTACTTGATCCTTGCCTGCCTGATCCTGCTGATATTCTTCCTGTTAGATCTTTCTTTATACAGCCGGTCAGACTAACTCCAAAGCGCCTGGAACAAGCAGCAAGTCCTGCTTAGTCTGGGTGCTTTTTCAATTCTGCTTTTTCATTCTATTCTGATTCTGCTTTATTCAATTCAGCCTTCCATACAGATCCAACAACTTTAACCTAAGAATTTATGAAAAGTAGGACCACAACGTACTCTTGCTTATGATTTCCTTGAATTCTTCCATAGATATAGCCCCTAATCTCTTTGCTTCGCAAAGAGGAATATAATTAATATGGTCCTACTTAGGACCAGAAAAGGTCGTGGTCCTACTCTATGGCATATATCAAGACTCAAAAGCTTGTTCGAGACAGTTCCGGCCATATCGTTAGCGGTTCTGCTGCTATTGTTTTTACTATTTATGATCCCAAAGCGAATCACCATTCCAGAAAGTCCGTAAGAGAACGCCTGGGAAAGGTTCTATTCCTTTCGGAAGACAAAAAATCAGGTATTTTCTTGTCTCCAACGCGCGGGATGATCGAATATAACTCCTTATCAGATGAATTTCAGGAGGTTACACGCGACGATCCCCGGCTTGATGAGAGCGCTCAGTTCCCAAAACCAGAAATTTATACTGTTTTTGGCGATGCTTACCTGCTGCTCGAATTTATGAAAAAAACCGGTCTGCTTGAGATTTTCAGAAGCGTTTTTACCAAAAAGGGACTCTATGAACGCGTCGTTGTTCATTTGCTTCATGACATTCTCGCTGTTGGATCCCGTATCTCATGTGATGATTTTTTGAACTGCTCCTTTGCCTCTTACATTTTCGAAGATATTCCTCTGGCCGCTCTTCATTCTGATTGCAGCTACTATACGATGATGGGCAAAGACAGCCTTCGAGTCGACTTCTTCAGAAAGTTTGCCGATATGATGAAATCAAAATCGACCGACAGTAAATCCTACATTGGAGGATTGGAATCTTTTGGAAAAGGCTGCTATGTCGATTCAACACCGCTGCCAAATGAAATTCGGCGGTTGATGAGCAACGCTTACTGTTCTCACGGGACAGAAGGCAGCTGCAGTCAGACCCGTATGTTTCTTGTGCTCGATGATCAGACAGACCTGCCGGTCTGGTATGGACTGACACCGGAAAACGTTCTGGATCTGTCTACAATCAATGACATCGCCTCGGACACCTTCATCAGCGTTGGCATCGAGATTGATTCCATGGTCCTTGATGCGGGCTACATTACCAAAGAATTTCTCAGTCATTACACTGTCAATTCTGAGAAAACGTTTATCGGCAAATCACCAGCCAAGCGGGGGTTTCAGTTCAAAACACGTTATCATGAAGTTAAAAATCTGATACCTAACGCTAAGTATGAGATTTTCAGAAACGGTAAAGCCTATTTTGCCTATAAGAAGCAAGATGAGCTGTTCGGTAAAAAGATCTTTTCCTACATCTTTGTAGACCAGATGAACGCTTTAAGCTGGCATACCGAGTACGTAGAGAAGCATCGAGAGGAGTTCGAACAGATGTCGGATAAAGATAAGAACTGGAACCGTGTAAAAAATGGATTCTTCATTCTTCTGTCCAACATCGACACCAGCTGCGAAGAAATTCTCAACCGTTATATCGAGCGGGTGGATATCGAGTCTGTTTTCAAAGATGCAAAAGATTACGGAAATCTGCTTCCACTTTCCAAATGGGATAGAACCCGGGTAAACGGAAAAATTTTCAGCGATATGCTTGCTACGATTGTGATTCTGCTTTTAAAGAAGAAACTTATCCCCAACGGATTCAGTCTTCCAGATTTTGCAGGAAAGCCAATATCACTGATGTGCTGTCGAAACAGAGAAGGAATCGTCAATATCGAAACACCCAACAAACAGGTGAAAGAATTATTCCGAGTTCTGGAGATCCCGGTCCCTGGGTCTCTGAATTTGAAAGAATACTCCAGAAGAATTTATGGTCCTACTTTTGAGTAGTTCTTAGGTTTAATCGGAGCTGGTTCGAATTTACATTCAACTCATGCAAACTCAAAAACAGGCTCTTACGCAAATAGCCTGTTTAGTCATTGTGACTATTATAAACGATAGTTATTACTACTAATGACAATAACCCAAAACGTGATAGCTAAACTCATCTCAGATTAGGTAATGTTATTTAATCAACAGCATGAATGATTCCAGCTTATTCATTCACCAGGATTATCAGTGTTAAAAACTACATTTGCGTAAGAGCCCCAAAACAATGCAGAGAATGGCCAAATTCTCATTGCGAACGATCCTGCCTTGCAAACGGGAGCTGCAAACAGTGTATTTTCTGTATTTGATGAACGGGCAGCATGACGGAAAAACCGGCAAAAAAGAAGCTCCACCTCTAAACGTCAGTACAGGTGGAGCGATTCACAAATTGAATAATTATTTATCACAGGCAATGTGGCTCACCGTCCAGTCAAGGAAGTCTTCGTAGGAATGCTCACCTCTTGCAATGCGATAAGACTCAGCTGCCAGTTCATTTTCATCTAATGAAAGTTCGATTTGGTTAAGATCCAGAATAACCAGCAGAGTTAATGAACCAACTCTTTTATTGCCATCTATAAAAGGATGATTTTTTATCAAACCCCAGGATAATCTGACTGCTTTTTCAACTATTGAAGGATATGCCTCTACAAACCCAAAAGATGCTAAAGGTGCATAATAAGCACTTTCGAGCAATCCCTGATCCCTGATGCCGTCTTCACCTCCATCATGCAGGATAGATTTTCGGTGAAGCTGAAGTATATTTTCAATGGATGGATACTTCATCTACTCTGCCATCTTCCTGAAGTCGCTGCTATATTTTTCCAGAAATTTATCTGCAGACTCATCGATCTCCCGGCTTGCAGGGAAGGTAATTTGATCGTCTCTGAAAGCAGTCAGGATATAGGCGGGTCTGTTATTTTTCATGATTGTTATCTCCCCTTTCCTGTCAGCCAGTTTCGTTGCCGCACTGAAATTTTGATTTACCTCAGTAATGGAAATCATAGCATTGGTATCAATAATCATAATCCTACCTCCTGCAACCAGCATAGCTAATATTATAGCTATAATCAATCAAAACACAATAGACCAGCTTTGCACAGGCGCTATGGATAATGTTTTGTCTGTATTTGATGAACCGCCGATGCAGAGACCGCTATCTAGAGATTCATCGCCAATAAACAAAACGATGGAAACATTTGGCATTTTGTTTAATTATACTTCTAATCCACTTTATATAAAGTTGTTGTAAATATCAGTCAGCCTAACGAAAGTTCGCAACTGCTCAGGCCAAATCAAACTCACCAAATTCTATCTAACAATCAACTCTAAGCCTGCTGATAAAGGTCATATGTTAGATAGGTCAATTTTCAAACCGCTTATATTGAAATGCACCTTCAACAAAAAATGCTTATAGTCATCCGATAAGGCTTCAGAGAACTGTAAGCATTTTTACTTTTACTATTTTTGAGTTTGTAAGAATATAAGGCCAAGCCGCACTGGAAGTGGTCACAACAAAACAAGCCGTTTCAAACGCTCCAGCTCAATCAGGATCTCAAAAATCAGAAGCTTCAATTGAAACTGAACGGAGCTGATCCTGGATCCCATGGCTCAGATTGAAGTTTAAAACGATCAGAGAGCATACATGTGGCCGCCGGAATGATGATAACGGTTGCCAACATAGCGGCTGGATCCAAATCCGATCAGGATAACAAAGATCGAGTTGAACAGATACAGGCCTAAGAAATAGCCCA
>CAJTLE010000158.1 GCA_910577085.1 uncultured Allobaculum sp.
AACGCACTTATTAACTCCTCTTACAGATTAATTGTAATGGATATATCTTATGAACTGAGTCCTTTATTGAGTTCGATTCACCCATTTTCATTGCGGCATGTGGCCGAAGGCCATGGCGTCTTTTTGGGAAAACCAGATTTTGAATTTCTGAAAGACAGCAGTTGAACTGCTGTGTTTTTCATCGGATGAACTTTAATTGTTCTATTTCAATGAACCTTATTTGTTGTAGAGGAAACGCTCGTCGAGGGTAACCCTGAAAGCGTCCGCTACATCACGGAAATCCTGAGGCTGAATCGTCTGGGCTTTGTTTGGGGACATGCTTAAGACTTTCACGAGAATTTCGGCAGCTTTTTCAGCGGTATGCATCAGGCCGAAAGTGGTATCGAAATCTTTACCGGCCGCAAAGGTGCCGTGGTGAGCCCAAATGGCGAGATCGTAGTCTTTCATTTTATTGCTTGTGGCATACGCAATTTCAATGCTGCCAGGAACCATCCAGCCAATAACACCGACGCCTTCCGGGAAGACAACCGGACATTCAGTAGCCATTTCCCAGAGTTCACGGGTGAAGACTTCATCCTGCAGAGGTAAAACGAAAGTCAGTGCAATGAGGTTGGTGGTATGGGCATGGTAGATGATGCGGTATTCTGGATCGATTGCGACTTTCACGGCATGATTCATTAAGTGACTAGGAAGTTCGCTGGTTGGTTTGCCGCCGTTTTCAAAACCATAGACGATGCGGTAACTGGTTCCTGTTTCATCCAGTTCAATGAAGCCCAGGCTTTCAAGCGGGCGGTCACTTAAATGACGGAAGAAACGACCAGAGCCGGTTACGAGGAAGTATTCACCACCCAGGTTTTCAACCTGTACACCGATTGGTGTCCATGGGTTGTTCAGATTCAGTTCGGATTTTACGGCTTCCACTTCCGAGGGCTTTAAGCGGTAGGATAAGTTGCCGCCATTGCGTTCGTGCCAGCCGAGATCATAGCCATCGGTTCCCATCTGGATAAAAGATTGTACAAAAGGTTGTTCTAAGATCATGTTTATTCTCTTCTTTCTACAGACTCTGGTCTGTTGGAATTGTTTTTAGGTGTGGCTTTTGGATATGGATTCCTTTGCGCGCGCCGGCAGGGCAGTCTGTCCAGGAAGACAGCCTCTGTGGGTCAGCAGGACTCAGAGCTTCTGGACAGTCATTGCCGGTGGTATTTCTATTTCTTCTTTTTCGGTTTTTGTTTTCTTCTTTATTTACGGGCCGCAAGAACGTCGTTTTCGTAGGCGAGGACATCTTCTAACCAGCTCATGCTGGCATCCACATTGCTGCGGCGGCAGTATTCACGCCAGATTTCTTCGAAAGGCAGAGTTTTGAGTTCTTCCTGTAAAACCATCAGTTCGCTGAATCTGTTTTCATTCTGGAGTTCTTCCAGACGATCGTTTGGCTGGAGCAGGGCATAGAGCAGGGCTTTCTGAACATTGCGCAGACCGACTGTCCAGGCAACGATACGGTTGATGCTTGCATCAAAGAAGTCGGTAGCCAGATACACGCGATCAAGTTCAGGATTGCAGCGAACGACTTCTCTGGCGATTTCACGGGTTTCATCATCAAACAGAACCACATGGTCACTGTCCCAGCGGACCGGGCGGGTAATATGCAAAGCCAGATCATCGGCTAATAATAAAGCGGCAGAAATTTTATCGGAAACGACTTCGGTTGGATGATAGTGGCCGTTGTCCATCAATGGGGTGAGGTTGTTTTTGATCGCATAACCAAAAGTCATTTCAGCACTGCCAACGGTGTAGCTTTCCATGCCGATGCCAAAGACTTTGCTTTCGAGGGCAACTTTCACCAGATCGCGGTCATAGTCCATGCTCAGAATTTTGTCCAAAGCTTCTTTATACCGTTTTCTTGGAGCAAGACGGCTGCCTGGAACGTCTTTGAGACCATCTGGAATCCAGATGTTCATGACAACTTTCTGACCGGTCTGTCTGGCCATTTCTTCAGAAATCCGGATGCAGGCCTGTACGTGGCGGATCCAGAATTCAGCTGTTTCTGGATCGGCACTCGAAAGGGTCAGTCCTTCGGCTTTAGGGTGGGAGAAAATGGTTGGGTTGAAATCCAGTCCCATGTCATGTTTTAAAGCAAAATCAATCCAGGGCTGGAAATCCTCCGGTTTCAGTTCATCGCGGTCGCGATCATCATTTTTAATGGCATAGCTGGCATGAAGATTCAGTTTCTTTTTGCCTGGGACCAGAGAGAGAACTTTTTCGATGTCCTGCATCAGCTCTTCTGGGGTCCGGGCTTTTCCCGGATAGTTACCGGTCGTCTGGATGCCGCCGGACAGACTGTCACTGCCATCAAATCCGACAACGTCATCGCCCTGCCAGCAATGCATGCTTACAGGGGTTTCAGCCAGTTTTGTCATGGCTTTTTCAGGATCGATACCTAACTGTTCGTATTCGCGTTTTGCGTCTTCATAATGTGTCATATTGTTCCTCTTTCTAGATCGGATGTGTGGAATTGAGATGGATCGTGTTCGTAGAGACAGATCGTATGGATTCTAGAGAATTGAATGGGGTGGTAATACAGACTGACCGACTGGTCGGTAAGACAGCTCTGGATGAAAATCAAAAATGAGTCAGAAAGCAGATCGGTTCTGGTCTGCTTTAAAAACCAGAGGACTCAGCAGTCAATGGACTCAATAGGCAGTGGACTGGAAGGAGTTTTCCAGAATGGACTGGCACAGGGCGGGGTCATTTGCGGCGTTGATCTGCGCTAACAGGTTGCCGACTGCGGTTGCTTCAACGGGGCCGGCTAAGACTGTTTTGCCGGTTTCTCTGGCGATCAGTTCATTGAGATAGCCATTCTGGCAGCCTCCGCCAATGATATTGATGGCTGAATACATTTTGCCGGTAAGATCTTCCAGCTGTAAAACTGCCTGTCTGTAGGCATACGCCAGAGAGCGGTAAACTGCATCCGCGATCTGTCCGGGGGTAAGAGGCGGGGCAATATTACGCTGGCGATAGTCATTCTGGATCGTTTCGATCATGTTATCCGGATGCAGAAAGCAGGCTTTATTCACATCAAAGATTTCTTCATAAGGATCATTTCGAGCCAGTTCAACCAGCTTTGCAAAGGAGTATCTGCCATCCAGGTTGCGAAAGACTTCCTGAATGATCCACAGCCCCATGACATTTTTGAGCAGACGAATCTGGCCATTGGCACAGCCTTCATTGGTAAAATTCACAGCCCGGGCGGCTTCTTCAGTGATCGGTTCATCGAGAATGGCGCCAAGCAAAGACCAGGTGCCGGAAGAGAGGATGATCTGGTCTTTAAAGGGGCTGGCCAGGTAGGCGCTGGCGGTATCATGCGAAGGAACCGCGACGACTTTGCAGTCAAAACCGACAGACTGAGCAATATCAGGACGCAGGTTTCCAATGACTTCCCCAACAGGAGTGACCGGACAGAGCAGGTCACTGGAAATTCCGGCAGCGTTAAGCAGTTTGGTGGATGGCTTGCGGGTCTTGCAGTCGAGCAGACCAGAAGTCGACAAGTTTGTATATTCGTTGCAGGTTTTGCCGGATAACAGGAAATTGAGATAATCCGGTACCATTAGGAAGTTTTCTGCCTGCTCAAGGCGTTCATCCTGATAGAGCTGAAAGAGAGTGTTGAATGGCTGATATTGCAGACCATTAATCGCATACAGATTTTCAGAAGAGTATTTGTTTAAAAAGGAAGCAGCACTTTGTTCATGGCGGTCATCCCGATAGGCAATCGGATGACCGATGGGGGTTTGATCCTGATCAAGCAGGACGTAATCACAGCCCCAGGTATCGATGCCGATGGTTTCCGGCAGATAACCGGCTGCTTTGCATTGGCGCATGCCTTCAAGAATTTGATTGAAAAGACCATTGAGATCCCAGCAGCTTCTTCCATCGGTCGATACAAGCTGGTTTTTGAATCGATACACTTCTTCGAGTTCAAGTTTTCCATTGTTGTAAAGACCGACAATCAGACGACCGCTGCTGGCCCCAATATCGACAGCTAAATGACAGGACATAGAGAAATTTCCTTTCTGTATAAGGTGGATAAGGTTGAATAAAAAAGTAAGAGTTGGATCATGAAAAAGATAAAAAGCGGGAAGGGGGGCAGAATTCCATAAAGGGATGCAGGCCGAACCTTTCAAAACAGATGACAGAAATCAAAGAGAAATTCATGATAGCCATAACGGATTCAATCATCAGCTTTTCTTGAACACTGCCTTGTTTATGGCTTTATATTAAGCACTGAAAGCGCTATTGTCGCTATCGCAAGTTAGCAGACTTCCTGTCAGATTTTAATGAAGGAAACGAGGGGTAGAAAAGAAATGAATGGCAAGAAACAATTCCCGGATCCGTGATCTTGGCTTAGATGGGCCGGGAACGTTATAAACTTTAGTGATAGACTTTGAAGATCCAAAAGAAAAAGCCGCCTTCAAATAGAAAGCGGCCAACAGTTACGTAGACAATAGAGAATGGAATGAAACAGAGATAAGAAGATTGACCATTCATTAAAGATGGAGCTGAACGATATCGTCTTTGACACTTTGAACTTCGACAAGACGTTCGCACAGAATTTTGATGGTTTCTTTGTTCAGTTCAGAAAGCTTGCGGTATTCCTCAATGAGCAGCTGCTCATCGATAGAAAGAACGATTGGCGAGGCATTGGCTGGATCGTCGAGACCGAGCAGATAGGAAATGGAAACATCCAGATACTCGGAAATTGCCTGCAACTTTTCCTGGGGGATGTTTTTAACCCGGTCTGATTCATATTTAGAAATAGAAGTCGCAGTAACCCCAATGGCGTGAGCTACATCTTCCAGTGTTTTTTCTCGTTTTAAGCGCGCGTCTCGCAATCTCTGTCCCGTTGTCATGCCCTTATTTTATACCGTCACGCAATGTCATTAAGTTAAGTAAGCTCAGGCTTCTAGCCGTCAGTTCTCTGATGGCGAGAAGTCTTTTTCGTTTTTGTAGGCCATTTTAGACGTTTTCGAAAAATGAACCAGTTTCATACACTTCTAA
>CAJTLE010000159.1 GCA_910577085.1 uncultured Allobaculum sp.
AATTTAAAGAATTAATCATAAATCAATGTGTAGCAAGACCAGCCCCTCAGGCCCCCCTGCACATATGTGATTTCGACTTTAGGGTACTGGCAAGGGGGCCTGAGGGGCTGAATTTTCAAAGTAGAATCTGGTTCTTATTTTGAAGCTGTCTTCCCGGATGCCGCAGCATTTGAAGCGACTTTGAAACAACTGACGGAAAAAGCCGGGATTCGTGATGTGTATCGGATTGAAAGCGATCTGGAAAGCCTCTACAAGCAGATCTATGGTGAACAAAAATGATGCGGATTCTTCTTTCCTGGCTGAGGGTCGAAAAAAGGCAGCTCTTTGTACTCGTCCTTTTTTCGGTCTGCCTGAGTTTTGGAGCAGTCTTTGTTCAGGAACAGTCAGCCAGAAAATGGCAAGAGGAGCAGCCCCGGCAGATTGAATCCTGGTATAACAGCACGCGGATGGAGATGCACAAAGGAGAAGTGAGCGACTGGAACAATTACATTGGAGCTATGCTCAGTGATCTTGGAATGCTCAGAGTATTGTGGAAAAATCCAGAACAGAATCAGGAATTGATTGTTGAAACAGAAAACGCCTTTTATCGCAAGGCTATACAGGATCCGGGCTTTTGCCAGAGAGCCCTTGAACTTGATCCTTCCGAGCTTGAGCAGCGGATTGCTCTGGCGCAGTCGTACGAACAAAGAGGATGGAAGCAGCCATTCAATCCTTTCAGAGCCCGTGCCGATTATTCGGTTTATGATATGGATCATTACTTTTCCATCACGCTTCTGATCGCTCTTTCTGTTTGCTGCCTGATCGGAGTCTGGATCTGGGCAAGAATGTATGAATCAGGGTCTGTAAGACTGATGCTTGCCCTTCCTTATAATAAGGGGCAGCTGTTTACAGCGTTTCTGATCCTGAATCTGGGAATTTCCTTCCTGTTTCTGGCAGCTGTTTGCGGCTTTCTGTGGCTGATCGGGTTAAGTCTTTGTGGGAATGATCCTTTGCTGATTGTTGAAAATGGCCAGATTCTGCCCTGCTCACAGGCAGCTTTACAGAATCTGTTCTATGCAGCTATCCTTTGCCTGATGGTTTCCTGTATGAGTATGGCGGTCAGTGTTTTTATCAGATTGATTTCGGATTCGCTGATCATACTGACTGTCATGATGATGGCCCTGTATTTTCTATTGCGGGCGGTTGGCTTTTTTTGCCAGCTGCTGTGGCTGGTCTGGGCGATTGTATTTGCCTGTATTGTTGTCAGTATTGTTCTGTCAAGAAGAAAATTTGAGTTTGAAAATCAGCACCTGTAGTTGTTAAAGTCTTGTCTTAATGGCAACTAATTAGATATCTCATTCATAATAAATAAACTAATAAACTAAATAGGACTAATAAACATGAGCCCAATCGGGCTCTTAGGGAAATATGATTTCTAACGCCAATATAGATTATTTTCAGTTGATTGAAACAATGCGTATATCAAGTATATGGTGTGAGTAGTAATTCTCGGTGGAAGTTTGCGAGAGGGTGGGCGTCTATGAAAGCAAAGCTATCTATTGGAATTACGGAAAAGGTCATCAGACATGTCTGACTCATGGACTTCGTATCTGAGACGAAGTGTAGAAACGAACTGATTTTTGATTTCTGTCTTTACCAATTCTTCTTGCAGTCGGGCAGAAAGAATTCTAAACAGGACAGATTAAGTGATTTTCAGGTCCGAATGAAAAAAGTAACATGACAGATGGTAAAATAAGGACAACATTAGATAACACATTGTTCAGATCTTTCAAATAGACGTGAAAACTTCAGACAAGACTGGCTGAAATCAGCAGAAAGGGGAAACGGATCCGATTTCTTATGCCCGCTTCTTTGATGGCTTCAGGTCAATGACTCCGCCCAAACTGTTCTGCAATTTGGAGGGAGCTCTGCCTGTCCCATGGATTTCAGGTGGCCAGGAATCAGTCCATCAGCCACCAGGCCAGGAAGGGATAAGGGATTATGATCACTGATAAGTCCATATGAGTTCAACTACAAAAAACATTCTGGTCTTTGTTGCCGGCCTGATTGTCGGCATGTTTGTACTTCCGCTGTTCTTCCCTCATTAAATAATGCGCATCCCTTGATTTTCCTGTCTGTTTTCAGGATTGGAAAGAGGCAGTGGTGATGATGGGAAAACCAGGCAGAAAAAGGCCGCTTTTTCAAATTCTCCGGAGTGGGGAAAATTGAAAAAGCGGCCTTTTGAAATGCCCTGAAAAGGGGGCCAACAGAAAAGACAGGAACTTGAATTCCTGTCTTTTGTGGACTTTAGAAATATTATTCGATAGCTGCGAGTGCTTTTTTAGCGATAGCGATTTTTTCAGCTTCAGCGTCTGCTTTAGCAGTGTCGCCTTCAGCTCTGTGTTTCTTTTCCCAGCCAGTCATGGAGCCAATTCTCTCGTCGAGACGGTCTTTAGCAGTCTGAGCATATTTACCAGTTTCGTCGAAGTGTGCTACTAAGTCTTCGATGATTTCGTCGCCGTAAGCTGTTCCGCCTACTGCAGTTTCTAATACTTTCTTGAATTCTTCTTTAGTCATGGCAATCATGCCTCCCTTGTTTTTACGGTTTCATCATACAGAAAAAGAAATAATCTTCCTTTTGAAACGCTCATCTTTTTTGCGGAATATTAGAAAAGAAAATCCTTGGCCAGCAATGAATAAATCAGATTCGGATAGAAAAAAGACGCTCAGGATTTAAAATGCAAAATAAGCCAAACGGGTCTGGCTTTTAGCTTTCACTGGGATTTTGAAGCTGGAAATTCAAGATAAACGCCCAGAAAAATGCGGGCAGAAAGGTCGGCTGGAAGACAGCAAGAGAGCTGGACAATCAGTGTCTTTTCATGAAAAAAGAAATTATTGTGATTCCGTTCAGAGACAGATCAGAAAAAGAAAAGCAATGAAAAAGCGAGGACTCTCCTCGCTCATTCATTGCTTGTTGGTCTAGCTGTTCAGGTTTATTCGATAGCTGCCAGGGCTTTTTTAGCGATAGCGATTTTTTCAGCTTCAGCATCTGCTTTAGCAGTGTCGCCTTCAGCTCTGTGTTTCTTTTCCCAGCCAGTCATAGATCCGATTCTCTCGTCGAGACGATCTTTAGCAGTCTGAGCGTATTTACCAGTTTCGTCGAAGTGTGCTACGAGGTCTTCGATGATTTCATCGCCATAAGCTGTTCCGCCTACTGCAGTTTCAAGTACTTTTTTGAATTCATCTTTAGTCATTGTTAATGACCTCCGTTTCTTATGGTTACATCATACGCAGGAAATCATAATCTTCCTTTTGAGATGCTCAGAAGATTTGCGGAATATTTGTGTCATTAAAGGTTTGTAAGATCAAAGAATTTGAACAGGAAGACAATCCAGAAAGACAGAACAGTCAGGGAGGGACGGATGGTCCTGGAAGCATTGGATCAGAAGGACAGAATGGAGGGGATTATATTTTCTTCAGCAAGGAAATGGAATTTGGCTGTAGTTTGATGGTTTGCTTTCAACTAAAAGCAGATACAATGAAATTAACTCAGAAACTGGCTGTAAAGCCCGAGCAGGAAAGGATATCGATATGGGAAACGATAATAAAATTCTGGCAACTGTCATTACCGTCATGCTGATTCTCAGTGCCTTGGCCGGAATCGCTGCCGCCATCAAAGACGAATTTAAAAACTGATCCGCTTCAGCGGATTTTTTTGTGGGTTTTGCAAGGATGAAAGGCGAAGCCATCCTGAAAAAAAGACAGTGAAACTTCCAGATTTGATATAGTTAAAAAGACAATGCTTATCGCAGGCTTATCGCCTGCCTCCAATATGAGGCTTCGTATTTTTCTGGCCTTTTTAACCGGCGTCAGTGCCTGAAGCAAAATATCGCCGGTTTTCAGATCGTGGGTTTCTTGCCCAAAAGCAGTCCGCCAGCCAGGGCCGATCTTCAGCCGACCAGGTCTGCCAGTTAGGCAGCGAGATTCAGGCTGGTCCAGAAAAAGCGAAGAACGATGTTGTTGAGAAGATAGAAAAGGATAGACGATGGAAAACTATAAACACGACTTTATTGATTTCATGCTCGAAAGCGGTGTCCTGAAATTTGGAACATTCACGCTCAAATCGGGACGAATTTCTCCCTTCTTTATGAATGCAGGAGGATATGAAACGGGAAAACAGCTGCGTCAGCTCGGTGAATTTTATGCCAGAGCGATCCATGATCAGTATGGCGATGATTTTGATGTTCTGTTCGGCCCGGCTTACAAAGGAATCCCTTTAGCCGTTGTGACCGCTGAAGCCTACTATGACTTGTTTGGCAAAGAAATCCGCTATTGCAGCGATCGCAAAGAAGCAAAAGATCATGGCGCTGATAAAGGCGAATTTCTGGGAACAAAGCTTAAAGATGGCGATCGCGTCATCATGATTGAAGATGTAACAACTTCTGGAAAATCCATGGAAGAAACCGTTCCAAAAGTAAAAAACGCAGCCGATGTCGAAATCAAGGGATTGATGGTTTCTCTGGACCGGGCAGAAAAGGGAAAAGGTGAAAGATCTGCTCTGGCTGAAGTCAGCGAACTGTATGACTTTCCAACCACTGCAATCGTTTCCGTTCCTGAAATCGTAGCCAGTCTGAAAGAGCGGGGATTGCTGGATGAAGATCTGTTAGGAAGACTGAAAGATTATTATGCACAATATGGTGCCTCTGATAAGCCGCTTCTTTTATAATTAAGATGAGAAACCCAAATGGTGGCAAGAAGACCGTTCAGATTCAAATGTTGTCCTTCCAGAAGACCTGAGCCTTCATCATTTGTTTTTCGTGTACAGAAAAACTGGTCTTTTGAATCTGGAGAACCCGAGACAAGAAATCCTGAAACTCTGCCTCATCAAAGTCCGTTTTCAACCAGACAGATGAAGAAAAAGAATGCAAAGAAAAGGATATGAGGGCTCTCATAAAGTTTAGGATGAATTTGAACAAATTATTAACTGATTATTAAGGAATTATTAACTTAATGCTTCTTGGCAGGTCTGCCTTTCAGAAAGAAATTTTAGAGCAGCCAGTTTCAA
>CAJTLE010000160.1 GCA_910577085.1 uncultured Allobaculum sp.
AGCAGATTGAATAGGTTGATCAACAGAATTCAAAAAGATAGATAGATTCTTTTATGCAAACGAATCCTCCGTTAGTCATTCGTTCTCGTTTTCTGTTTTACTTGGCAACGATGTTAACGACTTTGCCTTTGATGACAATGACTTTCTTGATTTCTTTGCCTTCGAGGTGTTTCTGAACTGGTTTTAAAGCCAGGGCTTCTGCTTTTAAGGTCTCTTCGTCAGTGTTGACTGGAGTTTCAAAGCGGCCGCGGACTTTACCATTGACCTGAACAACAATTGTGTTCATTTCTTCAACCAGTTTGGATTCATCCCAGGTTGGCCATGGTTCGTAAGCGATCGTATTTTCATGGCCCATCTGCTGCCAGATTTCTTCACCCAGATGTGGTGCAAAAGTGGAGAACATCTTCACGAAGCCTTCCGCATATGGACGATAGATCGATTTTGCTTTGTAAGCTTCGTTCATGAAGATCATCATCTGCGAGATTGCAGTGTTGAAGTTGAGCGAATCGATGTCGTTGGACACTTTCTTGACAGTCTGGTTGTAGACCTTGTCTAAAGCACCATCGTTTTCTTCTGTGTAGTTGGCTACGCTTGTGAAGTAGCGCCATACACGTTCGAGCCATCTTCTGGTTCCATCCAGACCTGTTTCAGACCATGGCAGACCGGATTCGAGTGGTCCCATGAACATTTCGTAAACACGCAGAGCATCGGCACCATGAGAAACTTCGATTTCGTCAGGGTTAACGACGTTGCCGCGGGATTTGGACATCTTTTCGCCGTTGCTTCCAAGGATCATGCCCTGGTGGAACAGTTTCTGGAATGGTTCTTTTGTTGGAACTACGCCTAAATCGTAAAGAACTTTGTGCCAGAAACGGGCATAGAGTAAGTGCAGAACGGCATGTTCAGCACCACCGATGTACAGGTCTACTGGCAGCCAGTGCTTGAGCAGTTCTGGGTCAGCAAGTTCTTTGTCATTATGTGGATCAATGTAGCGCAGATAGTACCAGCAGCTTCCGGCCCACTGTGGCATAGTGTTGGTTTCGCGGACACCTTTGACGCCGTCAATTTCAACATTCAGCCAGTCTGTGCAGTTAGCCAGTGGAGATTCACCATTGTCGGCTGGCTGGAAGGAATCGGTTGCCGGCAGTTCAAGTGGCAGCTGATCGATATCAACGGTTCTGGTTGTTCCATCTTCCATATGGATGATTGGAATTGGTTCGCCCCAGTAACGCTGACGGGAGAAGAGCCAGTCACGGAGCTTGTAAGTTGTTTTGGCTTCACCGACATGGTTTTCTTCGAGCCATTCGATCATTTTGTCGATGGCTTCCTGTTTGCCAAGGCCATTGAGCCATTCGGAGTTGATATGAACCCCATCGCCAGTCCATGCTTCTTTTTCGATATCTCCGCCTTCAAGGACAGGGATAATGTCCAGACCGAATTTCTTGGCGAATTCATAGTCACGGGTATCGTGAGCAGGAACGGCCATGATGGCACCTGTTCCGTAGCTTGCTAAAACATAGTCAGAAATCCAGATTGGAATTTTCTTACCGTTCACTGGGTTAATCGCATACGCACCAGTGAACACACCGGTTTTGTCTTTGTTCAGGTCAGTACGCTGCAGATCGGATTTAGTTGCGCACACTTTCTTGTATGCTTCAATGGCTTCTTTCTGTTCTGGCGTTGTGATTTCATCGACATAAGGATGTTCTGGCGCCATAACGCAATAAGTAGCACCGAATAAGGTATCGCAGCGAGTTGTGAAAACGGTGAACTCTTTATCGTGGCCGTCAACTTTGAAGACAACGTTGGCACCCTGAGATTTACCAATCCAGTTTTTCTGCATTTCCTTAGTGGACTGTGGCCAGTCAACCAGGTCGAGGTCCTCTAACAGACGATCGGCATATTCAGTGATTTTTAAAACCCACTGACGCATTGGTTTACGGATAACCGGATAGCCGCCGCGTTCGGATTTACCGTCGATTACTTCTTCGTTGGCCAGAACGCATTTCAGTTCCGGGCACCAGTTTACAGGGATTTCATCAATGTAGGCTAAGCCTTTTTCGTACAGCTTTGTGAAGATCCACTGTGTCCATTTGTAGTAATCCGGATGGGAAGTCGCAATTTCGCGGTCCCAGTCGTAGGAGAATCCTAAAGATTTGATCTGTTCTCTGAAGTGATCAATATTGGTTTCGGTAAAGACAGAAGGATGGTGGCCAGTCTGGATGGCGAACTGTTCTGCTGGCAGACCAAAGGAGTCAAATCCCATCGGGTGCAGAACGTTATAGCCTTCCATGCGTTTTTTACGGGCTACGATATCGGTTGCGGTATAGCCCTCAGGATGGCCGACATGAAGACCGTTTCCAGATGGATAAGGGAACATGTCAAGAACATAGTATTTTGGCTTGGAAAAATCACTTGTATCCGTTTTAAAGGTCTTGTTGTCTTCCCAGTACTTCTGCCATTTCTTTTCTACTTGTTGATGGTCGTACATACAATTTTCCTTTCATTTCATATCGAATTCGAACTTACAGTCCGCAGCCTGCCGGACAAAGAAAAAACGCCCTTCCAGAATCCAGAAGGACGTAAACATCGTTACGCGGTACCACCTTGGTTCATGATCGAAATTGGATCATGCGCTCGAATGCCTATAAAGCAGGTCTGCTGACAGCTCTTGCGGTGAGATCAGAAACACCGCTGTTTGCTTGCACCAACCGCAAACTCTCTGAAAAGACGGCTCTGTTTCTGTTAGTCCGAAATTTACGCTGTACTGAAACAGTAACAAATTGCGAATTTTCCGTCAATCCCGACGTGCGCAAGCTTCCGGATTCCACAGACTTTCCGCTCATTTTGCAAATCAATACGGGTCAACAGATTTCTGGATTGCCCCAGCTGTTCACTCTTGTTTCCTTATTGTCCGCATTATCCGCGTTATTGTCGTTTTCCATTCACAAAAAAGATCGGCTTTAAGTTCTATGATGTATATCTAAATCTAACAGATTTTGTTGTTCTGCTTTCCATCCAGGAAAGCGTAGAGATTATCGAATACAATCTCAGCCCGCTTTTCCATGGATTCAATCGAATCAAATCCGATATGCGGAGTCACGATCGTATTTTTCGCCTGCAGCAGTGGATAGTCTTTGGGAAGCGGCGGTTCCAGATCAAAGACATCAATGCCGGCTCCTGCGATCTGGCCATTGTTTAAAGCTTCCACCAATGCCTGCTCATCTACGGCTGCTCCTCTGGCCGTGTTGATCAGGATCGCGGATGGTTTCATTAAAGCCAGTTGTTCTTTGCCGATCATATGGCGGGTCGAATCCGTTAATGGAACATGCAGCGAAACGATATCCGATTCTTTTAACAGGGTATCCAGATCGACCTGCGCATCGTAAACCGGGTCGGTAATTTTGTGGCGGCGATAGCCAAGAACCCTGCAGCCGAAGGCTTTCAGTAATCTGGCTGTCTGGGTTCCAATTTCACCCGCTCCAACGATGCCGACCGTCTTTCCTTTTAATAAAGAACCGCGCAGGCCCGCTTTGGTCCCACCCTGACGACAGCGCTCTTCTAGTTGACTGACATGGCGGAGCAGATCCGTACTCATGAAAGCGGCCAGTTCAGCAACCGCATCATTGGCATAGCCAGAGGCATTAGAAATAGCAATCCCCTTTTCTTTGGCCAGTGCCACTGGAATGTGGTCAACTCCAGTAAAGGCTACATCAATAAACTTCAGGTTTGGATCAGCTTCGATCAGGCTGGCATCCATCGGCATATTGGCCAGCATGATTACATCTGCTCCTTCACTCTCCTTTTTCAGCAGATCGAGGTCGGTTGTGCGTGCATAGGATTCAAAGGTATGCCCCATGGCCCGCAGTTTTTCAGCTTCTTTTTCGATCCATTCTGGACTTACGCCCAGATCTTCAAGCAATACAATTTTCATTCACTTCGCCGCGACAGGGAGACTTTCAGCCCTTGTGAAACTGGCCAAAACAGAAACTGCCGCCCCTTTCCTTCCAGATTTTCCAAAACGAAACCAGATCCAGACGCCTATCTGAAAATTCTCTTCACCTAACCATCTGGACTCCTGCTTCCTTGCTGGAATCATGTCTCATTGCAGTTCAGCCTGTGTCAATTTCTCCATTCGTCTTAAAAACTTCGGCTTCAGCGTCCATCGATCTTATGGACTCCTTCTGCTCATTCGCGCTGATTTCTGGACCATGACTTCTGGCTGATGAACAACTCTATTTTACGGGTTTATGCGAAAGATGTTGATCTGAAGAGGTGAACCTGTTTTGGCAGATTTCTTTTCTGCCAGTTTCCATCGTTTTCTTCGTGATCTCTTCTTCCATTTGGCTCTTCTTCCATTTTGAATCTTTATGACGCAATTCTTTATGGATTCATCTTTCATCCTTGGTCAGCAGCCGTGGATATAGATGATCAATCGCAAAAGCCCCCAGCGGGGCAGTGAGCAGAATCGAGAGGACCGCAAGAGTCAGAACAGTCTGTCCGCATCCCAGCCCCATGCTCAATGGAATCGCTCCAATGGCAGCCTGAACAGTCGCTTTTGGCGTATAGGCAATCATGCAGAACAGACGGCTTTTCGCATCCATGGGTGCAAATCGTACACAAAGCCAGACGCCTGCCATTCGAAAAACCAGCACCAATGCTAACAGTGCAACAGCCTGCAGACCACAGCCAAAGGCATAGCTGACATTGACCACTGCCCCAACCAGAACAAACAGGAAAATCTCAGCCAGAACCCAGATTGCATCTGAAGTTTTCTTAATCTCAGCCGCCGTTTCAGGTGCCTGTCGTTTGAGAATAAAGGCGAAGGTCATAACGGCGAGCAAAGAAGAAAATGGAGCCTTGTCGGTCAGTGCATTTTCAATGGCAACCAAAATTCCCATAGATCGGGCTCTGCCACTCCCCATGTAACTGGGGGTGCTGAGAATTATTATTTTTCCGTCGGACATTCTATATACTGAATTTAGCGGAAGAGATCGACTCCTTTTTGAGAC
>CAJTLE010000161.1 GCA_910577085.1 uncultured Allobaculum sp.
ACCTGACAGACCTTAATTTAAGTCGATTATTCAGCTGGTTCGAGCATTTTCTGGACCTGGCACTGGCCGTATTCAGTTTTTGTGAATCAAATCATGGTTTTATCCGCTTAACCGAATGGCATTGGAATAAACTGCTGAGAGCGCATGCGGTTGAGAGCTCCTAAAAGCTCCTGCCGACGAGGCATGGCCATGGCCCCTTTACCAAAGAAGGACAATCCTTTTTCATGAGCCAAAGCTTCAAGTTCATCGGCAAGCTGTTCCGTTGTTTTCTGATCATCGACCAGATGACGCTGAGCATAGAGAATCATTTTGCCAATGGCAGCGGTCTGCTGAGAATCGACGAGCTGCTCCAGAGCACGAATATCAATCGGTTCTCGGGCAATGGAGATAGTATCGAGCGCATCGGTTTTGACTTTGACCTTTTCTCCCAGCAAAGCCGGATTTTTCTTTACAATCCGGGCAGCCGGGGTTTTCATTGGCGGATATTCGCTTTCCTTTTCGCTTCGGAATGCTTTGGCTTTTTCTTTGGCAAATGCGGTGATGTTATGCGGTTCATAATTTTTCATCTGTAAAATCTGATCCGCTTCATCAAAGTAAGCACCGGAACTGCCGGCAACCAGAATCGTGGAAACGTCATGATCAGCGAGTTCACGAATCCGGGCAATGTAAGGAATAATTGGTTCTTCACTCGATGCAACGACTTCACTCATCAGCTCATCACGGATCATAAAGTTGGTTGCGGAGGTATCTTCGTCAATTAATAAAACACGGCTTCCTGATTCAAGGGCTTCCATGACATTGGCGGCCTGACTGGTCGAACCCGAGGCATCTTCACTGATAAAGTCGGTCGTGGATTTTGCGTTTGGCAGCGACTGAATAAAAGACGAAATATCTTCGGTATGAACGCACCGGCCATCTTCCGAACGAATCTTGGCGGCATCTTCCTGCGTAATGACAAACTCGCGGCCATCCCTGGCGATGTGATCATACACACCCATTTCCAGGGCATTTAACAGAGTGGACTTGCCATGATATCCGCCTCCGACAATGAGCGTAATGCCTTCCGGAATGCCAAGACCCCGGACTTTTCCAGCATACGGCAGATCAAGGAAGACTTCGTTTTCTTTGGTCGAAACAAAAGGCGTGGCATCCTTCATTGGAAGTGAACTGGCCCCGCTGGCTCTTGGAAGAATGGATCCGTCGGCCACAAAGGCAGCAAGATGCTGGTCCTTGAGGGCTTTGCGAATCGCCTGCTGATCAATGGAGAGCTCATAGGCTTTCTGCAGGGTTTCTTTCTGCTCTGGACTCATGTTTTCGTAGATCAGGTTGTGTTTCACGAGTTCTGGCAGCACATCAAAGAGAATTTCTATCAGTTTGCGCCCAAGAATCGTACGGCCTCTAGCAGGAAAACCAACATTGATCCGTAAGATCAGTGAACCAGTTTCCGGATTGATCGTACAGGCTGAACGTTCAAGAATTTCCTGCGTAACTTTAGCACAGGAAATTGAACCGGTCTGCTTGGAGCCGCCAGCGCGCGCACTGGATTTCAGAGCCTGGCCGAACATGCGCAGCAGCTGATCCTGCAAAGCGATGCGGCAGACTTTATTTTCATAGAGGTGTTCTGGAAATTCTGGGTTTGGGACATGGATCGAGACATCCGAAGGAGAAGCAAAGGGGTCGGACTGGACATGATCAATGGAGAGAACATAAGATCCAAAGTCCCACTGGCCTTTCAGATCCCGATAGGCCGGATAGCCGCGGCCATCGACACGCAGAATTTCACTTTTTAACATTTGAGCAGTTTTCATGTGATTACCTTCTTTGTTTCATTCTAGCAATCCAAAGAAGATTCCCTGTCTGATGCGCTCAGCGCAATCAGGTCGTAGTGAAGTAATCATACAGATCAAAACGAACCGGATGTTCAAGCCGATAGCCAATCTGAACGACGCGGGCATTGGCTTTGGGCATGATCTGTTCTTCAAAATGTCCATCGGGTTTCATCAGGCCCAGATAATAAAATTCCTTGCCCTGCTCATTGGTGTTCTTGCGCAGAAACAATGGAATTTTCATCCCTGTCTGTTCACTTGCCGCAATGGCTTTAACATCAGCCGATCCCAGCGACCGTCTGGCTTTGGAATAGGCAATCAGCCGGTCTGGGGATTCAAAATGGTCTTCATAGGCAATCGAATCCGCAATGGTTTCAGCTTTATCGTAGTTGATGTAGACCGGAAAGACATTATTGATCTTTTCATGCACATACCCGCCGACATTCTGCGCTACCATGCTCTTTTCAAAATCAAGCAGCCGGAAACTGTCCGCATACGTATACGTCCGGTTGAGATTGAGCCAGGTGTCATCGACAAAATGGGTATAGTCCCGCTTCCAGCGCTGCAGACCAAAATCAATCAGATCTTTGAGCTGTTCCTGGAAAGCTTCACTGTTCAAAACCGTTTGAAATGAGTCATGAAATCTGAGGGATCCATCGTCATCTTCCTCTAAAAAGATCACGCCTTTATCGCGGAGCACTTCATTTTCCTGCCCCTGAATCCATTCCTGCTTAAACTGGTTTTTCACGTTGACCCATGTCTTTTCGGATAATGGATACCCGGCAGTCTCCAGCTTTTTTTCAAAGCTCTGTTTCCAGTTCTTGGGATCTTCCAGCATGCTTTCAAGCATCCACAACTCATGCGGTCGTTTGCCATTGGCCCACTTGCGGGAAATAAAGCGCAGAAAGTCCAGTTCAAGATCAGTAAATTTCGGCAGATCGGCAACTTTCGCCTTCTTTTTAAGAAAGTCGACATAACAGCCATAATTGGAATTTGAGAAAATCAGCAGCGGATCCATCGCCTCATTCCGGTCAAAATCAACGAGTTTGGGAGTGCGGCCTAACTGCTGCTCTAAAGCCTGCCAGCCTTCCATCAAAACAGCCGCCGAATTCATTGTGGCCTTTTCGATCGACTTGAAAATCCGGGATTTGGCCTGTTCCGAAAAATGAATTGTCGAACAGCCAGGCAGGGTCTTGTTGCCTTCGACCACAAACCGGCGCAGAACATCCTTCTTGCCGCTGACATCCTCACTGAGGGCTTGTGGAATTCGATACGTATAGTCATTCTGATACAGGCCGACAAAATCGAGAACAACGACATACTCTTTGCCCTTGGCTTTACGAAGACCCCGCCCTAACTGCTGGATAAAAATCACAGCGGACTGGGTCGGGCGAAGCAAAACGACCTGATTAACCTGCGGAATATCGATGCCCTCATTAAAGATATCGACCGTAATCAGATAGTCGAGCAGATCATCGCCTTCATCTTTGGTCAGCCGTTCAATGGCTTCTTCACGTCTGGCGATCGAATCCTGTCCATCCAATGCAAGGGTGCGCAGCCCACGCTCGTTAAGCATCTGACTTAAAGCTTTGGCTTCATGACGGTTTGAAACAAAGATCAGTCCTTTGAGTCGGGTTCCACAATAGCCATAATATTCAGTCTCCCGCAAAATGTGTTCGAGTTTTTCCTGATCAATCAGCTGGTTAAAGCTGGACAGATCTTCAGCTTTTTCATTGTCAATTTCCAGCTCATCAATCGCGTAGTAATGGAATGGACAAAGTAAATCTTCTTCCAGGGCATCACGGATGCTGACCTTGCAGGCGACATTGTAATCAAACAGTTCAAAAATATTCTGTCCATCCGTACGGGATGGGGTAGCCGACATCCCCAGCCAGAATTTCGGCTTGAAATACTCAAAAATCCGCTGGTAGCTGTCGGCTGCCGCCCGGTGCACTTCATCAATAATGATCCAGTCAAAGGACTGGGGGTCAAACTGCTGATAAATCTGCGAGCGGGAAAACGACTGGACAGTCGAAAACAGATAGTCAGCCTTCAGATCTTTCTGGCTGCCAGCCAGAATGCCATAGGTATGCTCATCCCCCAATACGGTTTCAAACGAGTCTCTGGCTTTACGGACAACCTGTTCCCGGTGCACCAGAAACAGGATGCGTTTTGGCCTGAAGGCCTGCATCGCAAAAGCGGCTGCGTACGTTTTTCCCGTTCCTGTTGCCGAAATCAACAGTGCCCGGTGCTGGTTATGATCAATCAGCCGGCGCAGGTTTTCAATCAGTTCGACTTGCATCAGATTGGGTTTGATAATTCCGGTGATCTTTTTTTCCAGCTGAGCCCGGGCTTTTTGGCGTTGGGCATGGACGAGTTCGTATTGGGTATGGTACATCTCTCTGATTTTTCGATAGTCAACTGCCTGTATGGAATGAAACAGCTTGTCAAACTGCTCCATACACGATCTGGCCACTTCCCCGCCCGGTCTGGAAATCAGTCTGGCATTCCATTCCTGGTTCGTACATAAAGCTGAATCCGTCAGATTGGAGGAGCCGATGATCAGGCTGAGATAGGCATCGTGTTCAAAGAAATAACCTTTGGTGTGATAGCCATCCAGGTTTTCACACTGATAGAGCCGCAGTTCAATATTTTTGAGCTGACAAAGATCGTCCAGTGCTTTCGGTTCGGTAAAACACAGATAATCAGTCGTCAAAATCCGGCCAGGAATTCCTCTGGCTTCGAGTTTTCGCAGGATTGGCTTGAGCAGCTGCAGTCCGCTTTGCGTAATAAAGGCAATCGAAAAACTGAAACTTTTACAAGTCTGCAGTTCCTGCTCCAGTGCCAGATAAACCTTCTGGCCATTTTTCGCATCATTATAGAGAAGATCTGGGGTCAGCTTCTGGCTGGCCGGAATGGAAGCCTCCAGAAACGCCCGGTCCAGACCTTTTCGAAAAGAGTCAATGTTCATCATGGCTCCAGGTTAGCAGCTCATCCTGATTTACAGAATCACTGAGGCTGCTGATAAAGTAGCTTTTTCGAAAAGCCCGAATTCGGTTGATTAGTTAAAAATCGGCTAGAAATCACATGAATGTGATTTCTAGCCGATTTTCTTGTTCAAACGGAGCGTTGAGCACGAA
>CAJTLE010000162.1 GCA_910577085.1 uncultured Allobaculum sp.
TAACTTTGACGCCAGATCAGCTAGCTATATTAGATGCATAAATAGCTAGAAATGATATCTAATTTGTTTGATAGGGGCTTTTTGCGCTTTTTTAGGAATAATGTATACAGGGGTTACAGAAAAAAGGCGGATTGATCACGTTCTGGAACAACTGATGTTGCCCGCTTAAAATTCAGGTGCTGCTTCATGCGTAATTTTCTTATAATGAAAGAAAACACTCATAAAAAACATTCAAATTGATACCGAAATATCCGCATCTGCGAAGGATCGATGCTCTGCATCTGCCGGCTGGTGGGTCCGCTTCGCAGCAAAGCAGGCGCGGACCAGCGGAGTTTGAAGTTTGAAATTTGAAACTTGAATTTTGAAAGGAGAAGAGAATGCCAGAAGCCATTTTTATTCGTCATGGACATACCGAATCAACAATTGAGGGAATCAAAGGTCGAAGCGATGTCAGTCTGTCTGAGGAAGGGATGAAAGAAATGTTAATGACTGGCCTTTTATTATCAACCCAGACCTCGCTTCCAGACCGAATTGTGGCCAGTCCCCTGATCCGGGCCAGACAGAGTGCACAGATCATCAACAGTGTTTACAAAAATTCGCTGCCTATGGAGGTTTCTGAAGATGTGAACGAGCTGGATGTTGGAGACTGGACAGGAAAAGCTAAAGCGTTAGCTTTTCAGGAGTATGAAGAAAACTGGCAGGCCATGCATGCCGAATCTTTTGAATCCGCTCAAAAGCGAATTGTTCGAGAACTTGAACGACTGGGCCAAACCGGCAGCAAAAAAATCATTGTCCTGTCTCATTCCATCCTGATGACTTTGCTTTATGCCATGCTGCCTAAAACGGAAGGACTGCCGGAAATGATTCCGATGATGAATGGCTGCGGTTTTGTGGTCAGCCTTGAACCTGTCTTTCAAGTGACCGCCCTTTTTCCGGATGGAATTCTGGAAGAGATGAAAGAAATGCATCTTGTCTGAACTTTCTTGATCACGATTTAGCTTTATATCGTTTGAGGGAAATGCTGCTGCCCGTATTGTTGTAAATCTTGAACCGCCTGAAGCCGGGCCATTGCAAGAATGAACAGAGGACAGACTGGAGTACGAGCATCACGCCTTTGACTTCCTGCCAGTTTCTGCTTTGAAGGCAAAAGAAGCGGTTTCAACACCGGCAATCCCGGTCTGTTCGGTTTTCAGCTGCTTTGAAAGTCAGACAGAAAACGAATTTCAGCCCAATCAAAACAATAAAGACCGATCTGAACCAGGCAGATCGGTCTTTATTGAGAGTCAAAATGGAGTCAGGATGGTCAATGGCTTCTACAATAAGGAGAAACCAAAAACAGTTAGTCCAGACAGGGCCAGTGTGCAAAGTCTGGCGAGAATCATACGTTTTGCCATTGTCTTAAGTTCCTTTCCAGAGCCTGTTTTTGAATCAGGCGGATGTATTTCATTTATACGAATTGATCTGACTTGTCTGTTCTTTGTTTTGATTGCATGTCAGGATCAATGGATTGTCATAATACAGACAGAGATATGAATCGAAGAGAAGAAACAACTGGTCGGTGAACTTCGAAAGGCCAGAAAATTGAAAGTAGCATTTCCAGACCATCACCAGAAAAAAGGCGCTGGTATCGAGAATGCAGGAAGAAAACAAAGAGACTGGTTGTCTTTATGCAATTCTGAGTGGATCTCTGTCTGATTTGAATGTCTGTATTATAGTTAGTTTAAACTAACTTCGCAAGCGTAAGGAGCAAATTTGTTTAAGAAAAGGAAAGTGGTCTTTTCATGGCAAAGCTTGAAGGATAATTGTTGGTCCACGAAAAAACCAGTGGAAAATCCACTGGTACAGTTTGAGATGATATTGGGTCTGGAAACCTCAATTGTCGGAAGAATTCTGGGTAGCCTTAGAATTGGAATCGTTTTTGGGCTTAAAGAGCGCATTGCCGGTTTTGGCAACGATATTATTAATGGTGCAAACCAGGCCTGACCCCCAGTCGGTTTCCGGAAGCTTGGTAGAAACCTGATCAATTTCAGTGAGCTGCTCAGCAAGTTCTTTGGGGAAAGGAAGCCGTTCATTGTGGCGGAGAATCTCATTATCCCGATGCTGGGATTCCATGGCCTCATCGATAGACTGCAGATTTAAGGCAAGGTCCCTTAAAGCCGCTTTCTTGGTATTGATGGTGCTGATGGTGTGCTGAATCTGAAAATAGCGCAGCCATTTCTGGAAAAAAGATCGCTCCTGATCGAGATTATGGCGGTATTCATTCAGTTTTTTTTCGTTCTTTTCAATGGCTTTACTGGTTCCTTCGATCGCGTTGATTGTATCTGTTCGTGCGTATT
Source organism: uncultured Allobaculum sp. (assembly GCA_910577085.1). Lineage (GTDB taxonomy): Bacteria > Bacillota_I > Bacilli_A > Erysipelotrichales > Erysipelotrichaceae > Allobaculum. The sequence goes on from CAJTLE010000162.1 coordinate 2,337, forward strand.
CCAGCATCAGTCCACCTTCTTTCTGACAACAAATATACGAATCAAATCGTACGAACTGTTCGAAATCTATACTCAGTCCATTTTCAGTGTACATCATCTGTCTGATCAGACGGTTTGAAAATAACCCAAAAGCAGGCAGGACCCTTGAAAAGCGGATACAAAACATGAAAGCTGACCAGAATTTCAACACAATGAAAAGAATGACCAGAAAAATGGACCTCAAAGATAATTCTTTGCTTCCTGGTTCGAAAAGAATCTGGCTTTTGCCTGGCATGGAGCCATCTTGGGTTTATTTGTGCCCTTGATCGGTCAGGTTGTCAGGTGTCTGCTTTTGGCGAAGCCAAAAAGATATGTCAAAATAAAACCAAGATCTGGAGGCGTTTTTTATGAATTGTCCTGTAGCAAAGCTTTGTGGAGGGTGCGAACTGCTCAAAGTATCGTACGCAAAACAAGGTGAAATGAAACAGCAGCAAGTACAGAAACTGGTCGATGAGGCCAAACTGAAAATTGAAGTCCAGCCAGTCCATATGGCTCAGAGCGCAATTGGATACCGCAATAAAGTCATTTATGGATTTGCCAAAGATAAAGATAAAAAAGTATACAGCGGTCTGTATGCACCAAAATCTCACCGTGTTATCAATACGAAAGGCTGCAAAATGCAGCCTGATCTGGTTAATGAAATTCTTGAATACATTACTCATCTGGTAGATTCCATGAAGATCCAGCTTTATTCTCCGAAAACTGGAACCGGACTTCTTCGTCATGTTCTGATCCGCTATGCGAAAGCAACGGATCAGGTCATGGTTGTCTTTGTCACTTCAACCCGTGAATTTCCATCTCGCAAGAACCTGGTCAATGCACTGCGCGAAAAGTTCCCACAGATTAAAACCATTCTTCAGAACATCAATCCAAGAGATACTTCGATTGTTCTGCAGGATCAGACTCTGGTTTTATATGGCAATGGTACGATTACCGATAAGCTTGCCGGCCTGGATATCACCTTTACCGCTTCTTCGTTCTATCAGATTCATCATGACCAGTGCGAAGAACTGTACAGTCTGGCAAAATCCATGCTGGATTTAAAACCAGAGGATGAAGTCCTCGATACCTATTGCGGTGTCGGTACGATTGGTCTTTCCCTGGCGGACTCTTGTCGTATGGTTACTGGCGTTGAAATCAACAAAGAAGCCGTTGAAAACGCGCGCTTCAATGCAAAGCAGAACCATATTGATAACGTCCGTTTTATCGCAATGGATTCCACCCGGTTTATGAAGGATGTGGCAAGAAACCATAAATCATACAATGCCATCATCCTGGACCCGCCCCGTGCAGGAACCACCCAGGAATTCATCACTTCAGCCTGCTCTTTGCATCCGGAAAAAATCCTGTACATCTCCTGTGACCCGACAACTCAGGTACGCGATCTGCGCCAGTTTGCCAGAGCCGGATATGAAACCAAGACAATGGAACTTGTCGACATGTTCCCCAATACAAGCCATGTTGAGAGTCTGTGTCTGCTGACACCAGCCAAAGGAAAACCAAAGACTTTTGAGAAGAAGAGTTCGTCAAAAGGCGTTCAGAAACCGAAAAAGGAACTGAATCCGTACGAAAAAGCTCTTCTAGAGTTGAAACAATCCAAGAAGAATAAGAAAAAGTAGCCAAAAGTATCGCCCAGAGAAATCAAAATCTCTGGGCGATACTTTTTGATGATGTTCAATCCATACTGTTCAATAATCGAAAGTAGAAGGATTGGTTTGCTCCAAAACTGGTTTACTCTTGTTTTGTATGTCACCTTTCAAAATAGGTGGCTATAAGCAACTGCAATGATCTTAATTAAATGATATAAGTAAAATTTGATTTGATTATCTAACTTCATCCCGGTAGAGTAAAGTCAAATATTGGCTTATGCTTGCTTTAAGTCATTCTTGATAAAGGAGGGTTTTATGAAGAATTCAGGCCATTGGCTGAAGATGTCACTTGCTGCTATTATTGCTTTTTCATGTATCGGTATTTGCTCAATTTTTGCCGCCGAAGCTCCCCAAACTGAGGGACAGTCCGAAAGTACGAACCAAGCAACTCAAATGGATGCTGAGAATATCAATAGTGAAAATATCGATAGCGAGAATGTCGATAGTGAAGATATTGACAGCGAAAATATCGATAGTGACAATCCTTTTGAGAACTTGAAGGCAACTGATAATATTCTCCCTTTAGAAGATGGAGGATTTCTTATCGGTTCAGGTGAAGTCCAAATATTTTCACTTGATGATCTGAATACGCCTATCGAAACGATTGACTTAGATTCAAATCCCAATACCGTCACGAAAGAAAAAGCTTATTCTCTTTTTATGACTGAAAGCGAAGAAGCAGGAGCTAGTTCTCAATAAGACAACATCGTATTAAGTTCTTCTAACTTCAAGGTCCAAAAGTCTGTAACGGAGAAGTGATCAAAGAAGCAGAGTTTCATCGGGCGGTGACGAATGCCATCAACCAGTCTATTCTTAAAGGCAGAGTACCCCGACTGATTGGCTCAATAATATAGAGTTTGAAATGATTTTTGATGTTTTTTTGCCATTCAGTCGGGGGTGAATGCCGCCCGCAATCAGCCCTGCAAGTTGGTG